>DATFRA010000422.1:0-24089 GCA_035263705.1 Allostellaceae bacterium | reverse complement strand
AGCTCTTCGATCATGCGCTGCATCCCTACACCCAGGCGCTGCTAGCCGCGGTGCCCGTGCCCGATCCCAGCGTCGAGGCGAGCCGCGCGTTCCTCCCGGCGAGGGGCGAGGTGCCGAGCCCGATCAATCCGCCCTCGGGCTGCGTATTCCACCCGCGCTGCCCCATCGCGGTGGAGCGCTGCAAGCAAACGCGGCCAGAGGTGCGGGAAGTTCGACGCGGCCACTGGGTCGCCTGCCACGAAGTCCACTGAGAGCAGTCAGCCAAGGGAGACTTACGCCATGAGGACAAGAACGAGGCTTCTGACGCTGGGCGTGGCAGCGGTCGCCGCGGCCGGCATCGTGGCCATGCCGGTTGGCGCCGCCGATACGCCGAAGCGCGGCGGCATCCTCACCTACATGATCCCCGCAGACGCGCCGCCGAGCTTCGATGGCCATCGCGAGACCACCTACGCGACAGTGCACGCGGCGGCGCCGTTTTACAGCGTGCTGATCCGCGCCAACCCCGACAACCCGTCCTCGACCACCGACTTCGTCTGCGACCTCTGCACGGAGATGCCGAAGCCGACCGACGACGGCAAGACCTACACCTTCAAGATCCGCCAGGGCGTCAAATGGCACGACGGCTCGCCGCTCACCGCCGCCGACGTGGCGGCGAGCTGGCAGGCGATCGTACATCCGCCCGAAGGCGTCTCGAGTGCCCGCGAGAGCTACTTCGTGATGGTGGACAAGGTCGAGGCACCCAATGCCACGACCGTGGTGTTCAAGCTGAAATTCGCGACCGGCGCCTTCCTGCCGGCGCTCGCCGATCCCTATGCCTGGATCTACAAGAAGGAGATCCTCGAGAAGGATCCGCACTGGTATGAGAAGAACATCATGGGCTCGGGGCCCTTCAAGTTCGACGCCTACGAGGCCGGCCAGTCGATCAAGGGCGTGCGCAACCCCGATTACTACCACCAGGGCCAGCCCTATCTCGACGGCTTCGTGGCGATCTTCGCCGCGAAAGAATCGGTGCGCGTCGACGCAATCCGCGCCGACCGCGCGGCGATGGAGTTCCGCGGCCTCCCGCCCTCCTCGGTCGATCAGCTCCAGAAGGAGCTTGGCGACAAGATCACCGTACAGAACAGCGACTGGAACTGCGGCAACCTGGTGACGCCCAATCATAAGAAGAAGCCGTTCGACGACCCGCGCGTACGCCGCGCGCTGGCGCTTGCCATCGACTCCTGGCATGACGCGCCTGCGCTCTCCAAGATCGCGACCGTGCACACGGTGGGCGGCATCGTGTTCCCCGGCTCGCCGCTAGCGGCGAGCAAGGCCGAGCTCGAGAAGATCGCGGGCTTCTGGCCCGACATCAACAAGTCCCGCGACGAGGCAAAGCGGCTCCTCAAGGAAGCCGGCGCCGAGGGTCTTTCCTTCGGGCTCCTCAACCGCAACGTCGACCAGCCCTACAAATACGTGGCGATCTGGCTGATCGACGAGTGGAGCAAGATCGGGCTCAAGGCGACGCAGAGGGTGCTGCCGACCGGGCCGTTCTTCGAGGCGCTCCGCAACAACGACTTCGACGTGACGGTCGACTTCAATTGCCAGGGCGTCGTCAATCCGCTGCTGGACGTCGGCAAGTACCTGCCGCACACGGTTTACACCGAGAACTACGGGAACTACGAGGACCAGAAAGAGATCGACATGTATCAGGCGATGCTGCACGAGGCGGATGCCAGCAAGGTGCGCGCGGAGATGCGCGCCTTCGAGACCTACGTCCTCGACACCCAGGCACACATGATCATGACGCCGTGGTGGTACCGGGTCGTGCCTTCCCGGTCGTACGTGAAGGGCTGGAAGATCAGCCCCAGCCATTACATCAACCAGGACCTCGCGAACGTCTGGTTGGACAAGTAGCGTGGTGACGAGAGCAACTTCCGCGACTCCAATCTCCCCCTCCCCCCTTGAGGGAGAGGGGGAAGCCCGCGTGCGTTGGACACATCGATGTACCGCTACATAGTCCACAGACTGTTGCTGGCGATCCCGACGCTGGTGGGGGCGGCGGCGCTGGTGTTTGTGCTGATGCGGCTTATCCCAGGCGACATCTGCGTCGTGCGGCTTGCCTCCGGCGGCGGCACCTTCGATCCGCATTCGGTCGACGTCTGCCACGCGGAGCTCGGCCTCGACCGGCCGATGGTGGTGCAGTTCCTCGACTTCGTGCTCGGCTTCTTCCGCCTGGATTTCGGCATCTCCATGTGGACGAGCAAGCCCGTCGCCTATGAGATCGGGACGCGGCTGCCGATCTCGATCGAGGTGGCGCTGCTCGCCACCGTGGTTGCGATCGCCTTCGCGATCCCGCTCGGCACCGTCTCCGCGCTGAAGCAGAACAGCTGGATCGACGTCGTCGTGCGCACGGTAGCGATCGCGGGTATCGCGACGCCGTCCTTCTGGCTCGGCATCGTGGTGCTGCTGGTCATCCTGGAGGTCACCAACAAGATCTACGGATCGCCGTGGATGCCGCCGATCGACTACGTGTCCCTCTGGCAGGATCCCGTCCGCAACCTCTCGATGGCATTCTGGCCGGCGGTGACTGTCGGCTACCGCTACTCGGCTGTTACCATGCGAATGACGCGCTCGGCGATGCTCGAAGTGCTGCGCGAGGATTACATCCGCACGGCGCGCGCCAAGGGCCTGATCGACCGGATCGTGATCAACCGGCACGCGCTCAAGAACGCGCTGCTACCGGTGGTGACGTTGATCGGCATCGAGTTCGCCTTCCTGATCGGCGGCCTCGTGGTGACCGAGCAGGTCTTCAACCTCAACGGCATCGGCCGCCTCTTCGTGCTCTCCGTGCAGAACCAGGACTACACGCTGACCCAAGCGCTGGTGATGCTGGTGGTGGCGGTGTTCGTGATCAGCAATCTGCTGGTCGATGTCCTCTACGCGTGGCTCGATCCGCGCATCCGCTTCGGGTGACCGGCATGTCCAGCACGACGCCCCTCGACACCGTTCCCGCCGTCGCCGACGACGAGCGCGAGCTCATGCGCTCGCCGCTCAGGATCGTGCTGGATTTCTGCTCCCACGAGCCGCTCGGCGCCTTCGGCATGCTGCTGGTTCTGCTGATGGCATTCGCCGCCGCCACCGCCGACTGGCTCGCGCCTTTCGACCCCACCTCGAACGATTTCGGCGCCATGACGGAGGCGCCGAGCTGGACGCATCTTCTGGGCACCGACCAGTTCGGCCGCGACGTTTTCTCGCGCATCCTTTATGGCGCGCAGACCGCGATGATCGTGGGCTTCACCTGCGCCGGGGTCGGCGGCGCCATCGGGCTGGTGATCGGCGTGGGCAGCGCCTATTTCGGCGGCCGGCTCGACCTGATCCTGCAGCGAGTCCTCGACGTGCTGATGGCGTTCCCCCTGATCATCCTAGCGCTCGCGGTGGTGTCGATCTTCGGCACCGGCGTCCACAACGTGATCCTGGCGATCACGGTGCCGCTGGTGCCGCGCTGCGCGCGGGTCGTGCGGTCGAGCGCGCTCGCGATCCGCGAGGTGCCCTACGTCGATGCCGCCCGCGCCTGCGGCTTCGGCCATTCCCGGATCATCCTCCGGCACATGATCCCCAACGTCATGGCGCCGTTCCTGATCGTGGTCACGGCCTTCGTGGGCCAGGCGATCCTCGCGGAGGCGTCGCTCTCCTATCTGGGCCTTGGCGTGCAGGAGCCGACGCCGGCCTGGGGGTTGATGCTCCAAGGCGGCGCCGAGGAATATGCGCTCGCAGCGCCGTGGATCGCGATCTTCCCGGGGCTCGCCATCGCGCTCGCGGTGTTCGGCATCTCGCTCTTCGGCGACTCGCTCCGCGACGCTCTCGACCCCAAGCTGCGCGGCCGCTGAGCGCTCACGCGCCGAAGCGCTTCAGCGCGTGCACGGCCATCTCGCTGGCGATGTGGTGCTCGCCCATCACCACCAAGCCGACACCGCAGTGGCGGAGCCAGTTGGCCTCCTCGGTGCTGTGCGTGCGCACGATGAGTTCGATCCCGGGATTGACCCGTCGCGCCTCCGCGAGGATGCGGCGGACGGCGGCCTGCTCGGGTACCGCGATCACCAGGAGCCGCGCCTTAGCCGGCTGCGCCGCGTCCAGCACCTCGGGCCAAGCGGCGTCGCCGTAGACCACAGGTATGCCGTCGCGCCGGAGCTGCTCGGCGAAATGCAGGTTCTGCTCGATCACCACATAGGGGATACCTTGGCGGCGGAGCGAGGCCGCGATCACGCTGCCGACGCGGCCGTGGCCCACGATGATCGCGTGGCGATCGAGGCTCGTCGCCTGCCGCGCCGTCGCACCGCCGCGGCTCGCATGCCAGGTGCGCAGGAACCCGAGCCGCTCGAGCCGTGCTCCCACGACATCGGCAGCGCGAAGCAAGGCGGACTGCAGGACGATCGAGACCAGCGCTGCCGCCAGCACGAGGTCGCGGCCTTCCGCGGGCATGAGGTCCCGCGCGACGGCGGTGCCGCTAAGGATGAACGAGAATTCGCCGATTTGTGCCAGGGCCGCGCCCGCCTCGGCGGCGCTCCGCGGCGCCGCCCGGAGAGTCAGCAAGACCAGTAGCGTTATCAGGGCGTTGCCGAGAATCACCGCAAGCGCCACCGCGGCAATGTGAATGGGCACGCGCACGAAGGTGGCGGGATCGAACAGCATGCCGACCGAAACAAAGAACAGCACGGTGAAGACCTGCTGCACTGGCACCGACTCACCCGAGGCCTGGTGGCTCACATCGGAATCGGCGATCACCACGCCCGCGAAGAAGGCGCCGAGGGCAAGTGACACCCCGGTGAGCGCGGCCGAGAGATAGGCGATGCCGAGCGCCGCCACGATGACGGAGAGCCTGAACAGTTCGCGCGAGCCCTCCCGCGCCGTGCGCTCCAGGAGCCAGGGGATGACGCGGCGGCCGAGCAGCAGCATGGCCGCGACGAAGCCGCAGACCTTCGCGAGCTTGAGGCCGAGGCTCGCCGCCGCGCCATAGCGGAAGGCCACGTCATCGGTGCCGCCCGGGAGCAGTACCAGCAGGATCACCACGATCAGGTCCTGCACGACGAGCCAGCCCAGCGCCACGCGGCCGGCATTCGTCCCAAGCTCACCGCGCTCGGTGAGGCTGCGCGTCGCCACCACCGTGCTGGCGACCGCGAGGCAGGCGCCCAGCACGGCTGCGCCCTGCACGTCGAAGCCGATGAGCCGGCCCACGCCGAATCCCAGCGCTGCCGAGAGCGCCACCTGCAAGAGCGCGCCGGGCACGGCCGTACGCCACACCGCCACGAGGTCGTCGATCGAAAAGTGCAAGCCGACGCCGAACAGCAGCAGGGCCACGCCGATCTCCGCGAGCTGCTCGACCGTCGCCTCGTCCGCAACCAGGCCCGGCGTGAAGGGTCCGACCGCGATGCCGGCGAGCAGATACCCGACCAGCGGCGGCAGCCGGACGAGCCGCGCGAGCATGCCGCCCACATAGGCGGCGGCGAGGCTCACGGCGACGGTTGCGATCAGCGAGGGAGCGCCTGTCATGCCGACACCATGCCGTGGGTCCTACCCTAGGGCCGGATCCGGCGCCGGCCAGCGCCTGGCGGTCGGGAAAACGGAGAGTATCGGCATCGTTACCTCCGGAAGGGAACGGCGGACACTAGAGCGCTCATTATAGGTGGAGGACACGATGGCTGCCTCGGACATGACCGCGCAGGAGCGGTCGTGTAGATTTAGCCGGCCCGCCCCGCCTGGAAAACATCATGCGTCGATTAGGATTGACCCTGCTCGCGCTGCTCCCGGTCTCGCCGGCGTGGTCGGAGATCAACTACGCGGCGCCGCTGAGCGCAAGCGCCGCCGCCTTCAAGGAGAAGTTCGCGGACCGGCGGACGACCTGTCAGACGGAGGCGGCGATGCGACTCGGCCTCGGCAAGAGTGACGCGCTCAGGTTCTGCGATTGCCAGATCGACGTCTTCGCGCGCGGGCTCACGCCCGACGAGATGAAAGCGGTGGAGCGCGCGACCTTCGGCAGCGACGACGAGGTCGATGCCAATGCCGCCGCCGCGATCGCGGCGACCAATCGGCTCATCCCCGAGCGCAAGCGGGTTTGCGGGCACTAACCCCATTCCATGCCTCGGACCATTCCCGTCATCGACCTCTCCGATGCGCTCGAGGGCAGCGCCGAGGTCCGACACAGGCTCGCGGTGCGGCTCGACAAGGCGTGTCGCGAGATCGGTTTCTTCACGCTGGTCGGACATGGCATCCCCGTCGCGGTGCTCGACGAGCTCCGCGCCACGGCCAATTCATTTTTTGCCTTGCCGCTCGACGAGAAGCGGCGCGCCATTCATCCGGTCGTCGGCACGCCGCGTGGCTATCGCACGCAGGGCATCGAGGCGCTGTCCTACGGCAACGACCGTGAGACGCCGCCGGACCTCAAGGAGTACTACCACTTCGGCCGCGAGACCTGGCCCGACGAGCCCTATTTCACGGGGCCGGAGGGCCGGCGCTACTTCATTCCGAATCTCTGGCCTGCCCGGCCCGCGGGCTTTAAGGAAGCGGCCCGGCGCTATTACGCCGAGATGGAGCGGATCTCGTTGGTGCTGATGCGCCTCGCGGCGTTGGCGCTTGGGGCGGACGAGCATTTCTTCGACGCCAAGATCGACCGGCACATCACGGCGATGCGGCTCAACTTCTATCCCGCGCAGACCGTGGCACCGCTGCCGGGCCAGCTGCGCGCCGGCGAGCACACGGACTACGGCAACTTCACGATCCTCAACGGCGAGAACGCGCCGGGCGGCCTTCAGGTGCGGACGCGCAGCGGCGAGTGGATCGACGTCGAGACCGAGCCCTCGAGCTTCGTCGTCAACATCGGCGACCTCCTGATGCGCTGGACCAACGACCGCTGGGTCTCCAACGCCCACCGCGTCGTCAACCCGCCCGTGTCAGCCGCCCGCGCCCAGCGGCTCTCGATCGCCTTCTTCCATCACCCGAACTACGATGCCTTGATCGCCTGCATCGCGCCGCCCGGCGAAGCCAAATATGCGCCCGTCCGCTCCGGCGACTACCGCGACCTTAAGTACCGCCAGACGCGGGTCGCCCCGCGGCCCTAGCCTCGAGCCTGGAGGATCGCATGACGACGCCCGTCGAAATCCGGCTTACGCAAGAATTGGCTCTCGCGCTGGCGGCGCTGCGAAGGGACGCTGCCGGCGGCTCGGAAAAGAAGTCGCGCAGCGCGCGCGTCTGGGAGTTCCTTCAGCCGCTCCTGACCACGTTGATACCGGGCCTTGTCCTGTTTCTGATCGGCTACGTGTTTCTGGACACCGCCAAGCAGAAGCTGGAGGAGCGTCAGCTCGGCACGGAGAACGCCAAAGAAGTGCGCGACCTCGTCAAGGAATTGTTGCGCGACGACATCGACGGCCGGACCGCGGATGCAACCGCGTTGGCGATCGCGGCCTTTGGGCGCTATGCGGTGGTGCCGCTGGTCACCGTGCTGCAGGCCGGCGGCGAGAGCCGCGTGCTCGCGGCGGAAAAAGGCATCCGAGCGACCGCGCTCCTCGATCGATCGTATACCTGCGGCGTGCTCGCCGAGGTGCTCGACAATCGCTCGCGCGGCTTCACCCTGCTCGTGCACAAGAACGTGATCCGCGCCGCCGACCGCATCGGCTGCGGTGACGACCGGTTGCGTCAATCGCTCGTCGCCTACCGGCAATTGCTCCGCGCTGGCGACACACGCTATGCTGAAGCGGTCGATACGACCGACGCCAACCCGGGACAGATCCAAGCACTTCGCGACGACGTCGACAGCGCGCTGAAGCGGCTCGGCCAGTAGCAGGTGGGGATGCATCACCGAGCGGGGAACGGCTGGAGGATGCCGGGGCATCGACGGGCCCTGATCGCGCTCGCTGGCGCGTGGCTCCTGTTGGTCCTCGGCGCCCCGGTCGCGCGCGCGCAGGTCGCGGATTGCGACCAGATCTCGCATTTGCCCGGCGACAAGATCGTCATGGATTCCGTGAAGGGCGTATCCGGAACGGTCTCCGGCCCGATGCAAATCCGTCTCCAGAACGCCCTGGACATGAAGCTCGGCGAACTCAACCAGGACCTCAAGAGCCTGGTGAAGTTCGTGTTCTGCGACGCGCGCTGGCCCGGCAGCGAGTCCGTGTTCGACGCCGATCGCTCGGAGCTGCTGAACGACTACGGCGTCATGGTGGAGGCCTGGGGCGAATTGAGCGGCGATGATGCCGTACTTTATTTCGCGATCATCCCCGTGCGGCACTACGAGTACTTCAAGGCGTCGGCGACGTCGCTGACGGGCTACGAGGTGGCGGAGTACCGCGCCGCGCACGGCGCCGCCGATCCGGACGTCCGATTGACACTTTTCGGCGGCGCGGGCGAGCTCAAGGCCATGGTGTCGCTGGCGCTCGGTGTGGCTTATGCCAGGCGCGCGCCCGGCGAGGCCGACCGAATGAAGAAGACCAACCTCTACGATTCTAGCCGGGCGTTCTTCTGTAACGCCCTGACCCTCCTCGACCAGGTTCGCCCAAAAACGCCAGGCGTCGGCTTCAGCGCGTCGGACTGGCAAGTCCTGGTGGACTATGCCGGGAAGTCCGCCCAGGCGATCGCGCAGAATGCCCGAGCCGATGCCGGCTATGCGGGTCTGATGAAGCAGCTACCGGAGGAGAAGCTCCGTGACTGCCCGAAGCCGCCCTAACCGCCGCTCTCGGGGCGCCTTCGTGCTCGGCGCGATCGCAGCCGTGCTGGCGCTGTCCGCAGGCCTGGGGCCGGCGCGAGCCGGCGGCATCGCGCCCTGCTACGATCCGTTCGTGTTCAGCGGATCGCCCGTCAATGTGTTCACGGTCGAATACGAGTCGCCACAGAACGACCGCCCCATCCGCCCCGGCGAGACGCGCGAGAATCGCGATCTCAAGAAGACCGCCCAGCAGCTGACCTGGCTGATCAAGCTGGATGCGTTCCTGACCACCCGATTTGGCGGGCTTGCGGTGGTGACGGCGCTCGACGAGGGGCCGCCCGGTGCCTGCAGGCCCGAGACGTTGCTCGGCCGGCTCATGGGAATGCGTGGCGTTCGCGGCCCGCAACCCGGTCAGGCTCTGCTGTTCCTCTATGGGCGCATCTACCAGGAGGGGCAGGAGATCTTCCTGCAGAGCTACCTGCAGCGCGTGCGCCTGGCATCAGGAGAGCTCGCGCCGTTGCCCGAGCGTCTCTCCGTCGCGCTCAAGAGCGACCAGGGCGAGGCCATCGATGTCTCCGCCGCGGTGCCCGGCGATGTCGTGGTGTTTCCACCGCGGCGGCTCCTCGTGCCCGATCTCGGCCATATTACCGAGCTTTTCTCGGTCTCGGGCCGGATCTACAAGGACAAGGACAGCACAAGCCCGTCGCGTCCGTGGCGATTCGATCCGAGCCAACCGACGGCGTTCGCCGTCGAGGCGGTCGATCCCAGCGGCTGGATCCGGATTCAACCCTACCTCGCGATCGACGACATCCAGCCCGGCTGGATCCGAGTGGATCCCGAGGCCGGAAAGTTGCTCCACCAGCGTATGCCGGAGCTCGATTTCATGCGCGGCGAGATCGGCTATGTGCGGCTCCGTCAGACCTACGACGCGCCGCAATTCAAATCCGACACGTCGCGCGCGGCACTGACCGCGGCGATGAAAGAGGCCTTCGGCCGGTACGGGGCCAACGCCCGCGAGAACGACCGGGAAGCACCAGCGCGCTCGGCGGCGCTCGCGATGGTCGGAGCGGCCTCGGCGGTGCAGGCCGAGGGCGGCGCCATTGAGCCCTGGCAGGAAGCTCGCAACCGCTTTCTCGATGCCAGCCGCGCCGATCCCTCGAATGTCGGAGCGCGCAACCTGCTGGCGCTCGCGGAAGTCGCGCTCTGCTGCGGCGGGCCGCGCCAGGCGGAGCAGCCCGCGGCCGCCCTTAACGCGCTCCTCGACGTCCTCGCTGTCCGGCCGAACGACCGCGACGCGCTCGCAAACCTGGACGACTTCTATCGCTATGCGCAGGGACGCGCCGGCTCGGGGGGCTTGGCGCTCTCGAGCGAGGATCTGAGGGCGAAACGGGACCAAGTAAAGGACATCCGGCGGCTGTTGGGCCAATAGGCGGGTTGCCGCAGCGTCTCCGCGGCCGGCAAGCGGCCAAGCGAGCCCGGAACGTCTTACCGTGGGACAGGAATCGCTTCCCGTGCTTCACCGGGTGACGGGGTCCCCGCGCCGGCCACAGGGTCGTCCTCGACAACGACGATATGAACCTCGGCAGAAGGCATTGTGCCTCACCGTTGGCCGATCACACGTGTCATACCGCGGTCTAATGTTAGAATCCTTAATGGGTATTTACCGTGATCGCGAGGCTCGTTATGGCCACTTCTGGGACCACTGGTATCGACGAGATCGCCGACGGAGTCTTTCGCGTCGCCACGCCGGTGCCGCCGAGCGGCGCGCTTGGCGGCTTCAGCTTCAACCAGTACCTGATCGTCGACGAGGAGCCGCTGCTGTTCCACACCGGGCTTCGGCGGAGCTTCCCGCAGGTGCGCGACGCCATCGCGCGCGTGATGCCTGTCGAGCGTCTGCGCTGGATCTCGTTCTCGCATTTCGAGGCGGACGAGTGCGGAGCGCTCAACGAGTTCCTCGCCGTCGCGCCGCGCGCCGAGCCGCTCTGCGGCACGATCGCCGCCATGGTCTCCGTGAACGACTATGCCGACCGGCGTCCCCGCACGCTCGCCGATGGCGAGCTCCTCTCCCTCGGCCGCCACACCGTGCGCTGGCTCGACACGCCGCACCTGCCGCATGCGTGGGAGTGCGGTTTCCTGATGGAGCGCACGACGCGCACGCTGCTCTGCGGCGATCTCTTCACCGAGGGCGGCGCCGACCATCCGCCCATCAGCACCGGCGACATCCTGGAGCCGAGCGAGAAATTCCGCCTGGCGCTCGACTACTACTCGCACACGAGGGGCGTCCGGCGCATGCTGACACGGCTCGCCATGGAGGACCCGACAACGCTCGCACGCATGCACGGTAGCGCCTGGCAGGGCGAGGGCGCAAAACTGCTGATGGCGCTGGCGGATCGGCTGGAGGGATGACTATGCAAGAGATCGCGGGCGGCCACGGCCGCGCGGTGCCGCTCCGGAGAGGCGAGGCGGTGCGCCTCGTCAACACCTTGGGCTCGCAGGTGGTGGACACCTGGGCGCTGGCGGCAAGCGATATGAGCGAATACTTCTCGGTTGAGCATACGCGACGCATGCTATTCAACCTGTTTCCAAGGGAGGGCGACACGCTCTACTCGAACCGGCGCAACCCGATGCTCCTCCTTGAGGAGGACACGGCGCCCGGGAAGCACGACATGCTGTTCGCCTGTTGCGACAAGTGGCTCTACAAGCACTACGGCTCGCCGCCCGGGCACCGGAATTGCCGCGATAATTTCACCGAGGCGCTGTTCGAGGCGGGCCACGATGCGCCCCTCGTGCCGAACCCGCTCAATCTCTGGATGAACATTCCCGTGACCGGCAGCGAGACCATCGGCATGGAGCCGCCGGTGAGCCGGCCCGGCGATCACGTGCTCCTGCGCGCCCTCGTGGACGCGATCGTGGTGTTCTCCGCCTGCCCGATGGACGTGACCCCGATCAACGGCCCCGACCGCACGCCCAAGCCCGTGCACTTTGAGGTTGTGGCGGCGAAGACCTGAAGGGCGCGGCGGCCCGCCCAGACGAAAATCGGCTCAGGCTTGTGCACGGGGTCATTTGCCGCTGGCGCGATCGATGCTCACCCGCTGAGCGCAATCCGGCGGTAGGAGAGCGCCTCCGCCACGTGAATGCGGCGCACGGCGGCTGCGGCGTCGAGGTCGGCGAGCGTGCGCGCGACGCGAAGCACGCGGTGGTAACCGCGCGCCGAGAGGTGCAAGCGTTCGGAGGCGTCGAGCAGAAGCTTCTTGCCCTCGGGGTCGGGTGTGGCGATCTCGTCGAGGAGCGCGCCGTCGGCCTCGGCGTTGGTGCGGATGCGGCCGTCCTCGGGGAGGCTCGCATAGCGCACGCCCTGGCGCGCGCGGGCCTCGGCGATGCGCGCGGCCACCTCCGCGCTTCCCTCCGCCGGCGGCGGCAGCGAGAGGTCCGCGGGCTTGACCGCGGGCACGTCGATATGGAGGTCGATGCGGTCGAACAGCGGGCCGGAGATCTTTGACTGGTACTCGAGGGCGCATTTCGGCGCCCGCCCGCAGCCGAGCGCGGGGTCGCCGAGATAACCGCACTTGCAAGGGTTCATCGCCGCGACCAGCTGCACGCGGGCGGGATATGTGACGTGCGCATTGACGCGCGCCACCGTGGCGCGGCCGGTCTCCAGGGGCTGCCGCAGCGCCTCCAGGGTTGCGCGCTGGAATTCCGGCAGCTCGTCCAAGAAGAGCACGCCGAGGTGCGCGAGACTGATCTCTCCCGGGCGGCCGCGCAGGCCGCCGCCCACCAGCGCCGGCAGCGAGGCGGAGTGGTGGGGATCGCGGAACGGCCGCTGGCGCAGCAACTTGCCCTCGCGCAAGAGCCCCGCCACCGAATGGATCATCGAGACCTCGAGGGCCTCGGCGGGATCGAGCGGCGGCAGGAGCCCGCCGAGCCGCGCCGCGAGCATGGATTTGCCCGCCCCCGGCGGGCCGATCATCAGGAGATTATGGCCGCCGGCCGCCGCCACCTCGAGGGCGCGCTTGGCGGTTTCCTGACCCTTGATGTCCTTGAGGTCGGGCGGCGGCGGGCCGGGCTCCGCCACCCGCGGCTCCGGCGGTGAAAGCACCTGGGTTCCCTTGAAGTGATTGATGAGTGCCAGCAGCGAGGGCGCCGCCAGCACCTCGACCGATCCCGCCCAGGCGGCCTCGCCGCCCGAGGCCGCCGGACAGATGAGACCGAGCTCGCGCTCCGCCGCCGCCATCGCAGCCGGCAGCACGCCTGCAACGGGAAGGAGCGCGCCGTCGAGCGCCAGCTCGCCAAGCGCGATATAGCCCTCGATCTCGTCAACCGGCAGCACGCCCATGGCGCCGAGCAAACCGAGCGCGATCGGCAGGTCGTAGTGGCTGCCCTCCTTGGCGAGGTCCGCCGGCGCCAGGTTCACGGTGATCCGCTGCGGCGGCAGCGCCAGGCCCAGCGCGTTCAAGGCCGCGCGCACGCGCTCGCGCGACTCCGCCACCGCCTTGTCCGGCAATCCCACCACGTTGAAGGCGACGAAGCCCGAGGCAATGGTGACCTGGGCATCGACCTCCAGCACCTCGACGCCCTGGAAAGCCACCGTCTTCACCCGCGCGACCAAGGTGCTCCTCCCGCCACATCCCTCACGGGAAACAGTCTAGCGGGAACCCGCTTGCGGGGAAGCGAAAGCTGCGGACCTCGACTGGCTCGTGCGTTAAATTGGCCTGCCCGACGTCGTAACGATTCCCAGGGAGCATGGTGATGGCAATGCCGGACATCGCGGGGCATTACAGCCGCGGCCATTTGTTGGATCGGCTGCGCGCGACGCTCGCGGCGGAGGGCGCCGACCCTGGGCATTTGACCCTCAAGGGGCTGGCGCCGCACGACCAATTTCATGGCCGCGGTCTCGATGCGACCGAGGAGGTCGCTGGCATGCTCGCGGTCAAGCCGACGGACCGCATCCTGGACATCGGCAGCGGCATCGGCGGGCCCGCCCGCTATTTGGCGCACCGGTCCGGTTGCCGCGTGGTCGGCATCGACCTCACAGCGGAATTTTGCGAGGTGGCGCGGGTGCTGACGCGCGCGCTCGGGCTCGAGGATCGCGTCAGCTTCGAGCAGGGCGACGCGCTCAAGATGCCGTTCGCCGACGCGAGCTTCGACGGCGCCTACTCCATGAACGTCTCGATGAACATCGCCGACAAGGACGGGCTCTATCGAGAGGTTCATCGCGTTCTGAAGCCGGGCGCCCCCCTCGTTCTGTCTGAGCTCGCGTGCGGACCCGGGCCCGAGGTCCAGTACCCGACGCCGTGGGCCGAGACCGCAGCCTCCAGCTTTCTCGCGACTCCGGCCGAGACCCGCCGCCGGCTCGAGGCCAACGGCTTTACCATCGCGACATGGCGCGAGACGGTCGAGGAGGCGCTCGCGTACAACGCCCGCGCGCGGGCGATGATCGAGCGCGGCGAGAAGCCGCCGCATCGCGCGGTCGCGCTGATACACGGCGAGCTCGCGAAGGAGATGGGCGCGAACACCAGCCGCGCGCTGGCGGGCGGCGGTCTCATCCCCATCGAGATCCTGTGCCGCAAGGGCGCATAGCGCCGACATTTTGCGGCGACCGATCGCCATCAGTCCTCGACGATGCCAGCTCCCTTTCCGGTTACCTATTCCACGATCGCGACCGATGCGCTCGCGGCGTGGCTCGAGAGCAGCTATGAGCTCGGTGCCGTCGCGGCGTGTCAGTTTCTGCATCGCGGGCTCAATGACAGCTATCTCGTCGAGGCCGCGCACGCGCGCTACGTCCTCCGGGTTTATCGCGCGGGTTGGCGGTCGGCGGACGAGATTGCCTACGAGATCGCGGCGCTCGAGCATCTCGGGCGCAAGGGCGTCGCCGTAGCGCTTCCGCTGCGCCAGCGGAATGGCGTGGCAGTCGATTGGCTCTCGGTGCCCGAGGGCAGGCGCGCCGCGGCTCTGTTCACCCACGCGCCCGGCCGCGAGCTCGACGGCGGCGACGAGGACTGCCGCCGCTATGGCCGCGCGGTGGCGGCGGTGCATGCGGCGACCGGCGACTTCGAGGCCCAACACGCGCGCTTCGCCCTCGACCTCGATCATCTCCTGACCGAGCCGATCGCGGCGATCCGGCCGTTCCTGCGGCATCGCCCGGCGGACCTCGATACCGTCGAGACGATCGCGGCGACGGTCGCGCGGCGCATCGCGGCGCTGCCGGCGGGCGAGATGAACCGCGGCTTCTGTCACGGCGATGTCCACGGCGACAACGCGCACATCGACGGCGATACCGTCACCCTCTTCGACTTCGATTGCTGCGGTTCGGGCTGGCGCGCCTATGACATCGCGGTGTTCCGCTGGCGCTGGGGCGACGACGAGGCGGGCGACCGCCGCTGGGCGGCCTTCCTCGAGGGCTATCGCTCGGTGCGGCCGATCGGCGAGGCGGATCTCGGGGCCGTGCCGCTCTTCGTGGCGGCGCGCGCGATCTGGCTGCGCGGGCTCCACGCCGGCAATACCGCGGACTGGGGACGGAGCTGGCTCAACGACGCTTACTGGGACCGCCTGCTCAAGGGCCTGCGCGAATGGGAAGCGAGGCACCTCGACGGGGCCGCGGTTGTTGCATCGTCGGCGTTGGCGGCGGCGACGGTGGAGACCGACGCGCCAGCGACCGCCCGTCCCAAGCTGTGAATCGGGCCGCGTCAGATGCCAGGGCGGCTGGAAACGCTTCAGCTGGCTCTGCCGCCGCGCTCCTGCAACAGGCGGTCGAAGTGGTCGAGAGTGGCCTCGACCTTGGTCATCACGCTACCGGGCGGATAGGCTCCGTCGGCGCCGACGCGGCCTGGATCGAGACCGGTCAGCAGCTCGAGCGCGTCGTTCACGTCGTGCATGGTCCAGAGCTGGAATTTCCCGGCGGCGACCGCGGCCGCCAGCTCCTCGCTCAGGATCACGTGCTGTGCGTTGGCGGCGGGGATCACCACGCCCTGGCGCCCCGTGAGACCCCGCTCGGCGCAGGTGCGGTAGAAGCCCTCGATCTTCTCGATGGCGCCGCCGATCGGCTGGCTCTCGCCGGCTTGATTGACCGAGCCGGTGATCGCGATGTCCTGGCGGAGCGGCACGTCCGCGAGCGCGGAGATCACCGCCACCAGCTCGCCCATGGAGGCGCTGTCGCCCTCGACGCCGCCATAGCTCTGCTCGAAGGTGACCGTCGCCGAGAAGGAGATCGGCAGGCGGCGCGCGAAGCAGCCGCTCAAATATCCGCCGATGATGTAGACGCCCTTCTGCTGGATCGGGCCGCCGAGCTCGGTCGCGCGCTCGACGTTGACGATGCCGAGGCGGCCCGCCTGGACCCGCGCGGAGATGCGCACCGGCGTGCCGAAGGAGTGATCGCCGATGTCCCGCACCGTGAGCCCGTTCACCTGGCCGATCCGTGTGCCGTCGGTGTCGATCAGCACCAGCCCCTCGCGGATCGATTCCTGGGTGCGGTCCTCGATGCGCGAGCGCCGCAGGCGGCGCTCGGTCAGCATCTTCATGACCTGCGGCGCATCGATTTTCGTGGCGCCGTCGGCGCGCGCCATCGCCGCCGACTCGGCCACCAGGTCCTCCACCTGCTCGAAGCGCGCGGAGAGCTTCTTCCGGTGCTGGGCCCAGCGGGCGGCCTCTGCGAGCAGCCGCGCCACCGCGGCGTCGGTGATGCCGCCCGCGAGATGCCGGAACGCCATGAAATGCACGAGGCGCGAATAGAGCGCGAGGTCCCGCGGCTCCGCGGGCAGGTCGGGATCGATCTCGGCCTTGATCTTGAAATAGACGCTGAAGTCGGGATCGATGGAGAACACCGTGTAATACCAGCGCGGCGCGCCGACGATCACCACCTTGACGTTGAGCGGGATCGAGTGCGGGGTGGTGGCGCCCGCCTGCGGCGGCCCGCCCGTCTGCGGCGGCTCGATCCGGATGCAGCGGTCGCGCAGCGACGCCTTGAGGAAGCCCCAGACCATCGGCTGTGCCGCGAGCGCCTCGGCGCGCAACACCAGGATGCCGTCGTTGGCGCGATGGAGCGCACCCGCGCGGATGTGCCGGTAGTCCGTCACCGCGACGCCGCTCTCGAAGCGAAACTCGAAGTGGCCGAACAGGGTCTCGTAGGTCGGCGTCGGCTCCAGCACCACGGGCGCCTGCGGCTCATCGCTGTGGTCGACCAGCAGGTTCACCGCGTAGCGCTGCTCGGCGGCGAGCCGGCGCGCCGCTTCCGCCTCGGGGTCGGGCGGACCTCCCAGCAGATCGAGGTGGTCCACGAGGTCGTTCCTGAGCTCGACGATCCAGCGGGCGAGACCGGGATAGGTGCCGAACTCCGCACCGATGGTGTCGACCAGCGGCATCAGCGCGGCGTCCGCCGCCTGCCGGCGCGCCTCCTGCACGGTGTTCGCGAACCTTTGCTCAGCGTTCCGCGCCACCTTCATGAAGCTGCCCAGCGCCTGGCGCACCTCGCCAAGACCCTGCACCCGCTTCTGCCGATCCGCGTCCGAAAGCTTCTCCAAGGTCTCCGGCTCGTTGCCGGGCTGCGGATGCAGCACCATGCCCTGCGGCGTGCGCTCGATAGAATAGCCGCGCTCGCCCGCGAACTTGTTGAGGTCGGCGACCGCTTCTCCCATGGCGTACTGCAGCGCCCCGCTCTCCCGCTCGAGCCGGGCCGCGAATTCCGCGGCCTCGAAGGCGCGCGCGAGCGCCTGGCGCAGGTCCGGCAGCAGCGCCGCGAGCCGGTCGCGGAACAACCGGCCGACGCCCGCCGGCAGCCGATAAGGCCGCGGGCGCTCCGGATGGCGGAAGTTCGGCAGATAGACCCAGTCGGAGGGGCGCGGCAGATGCTTGGCGTGCTCCTTGAGGAGTTCCAGGGTCGCGGTCATGCGGCCGCTGCGGTCCTCGCCGACCACGAATATGTTGAAGCCGAGCTCGGGCACGCCGAGGCCGAACTCCAGCGCCTCGCGCGCGCGGCGGTGGGAGGAGAGATTGAAGATGCGCGGCGCCTCGCCATCGACCGCGGCGGGCGCCACCTCGAACGAGGGCGGCCCGACCTGACCCGCCGCGAGCCGCTCTACGCTCATGCGGCGCTGCGCGCTCCTCGGGCGCGGAGCCGCGCCTCGATGGCGTCCCAGACCTGCTTCTCGAGCTGCTTGCCGTCGAGCCGGTTGATCTCCTGGATGCCGGTCGGCGAGGTCACGTTGATCTCGGTCAGGCACTCGCCGATCACGTCGATGCCGACGAAGATCAGGCCCTGATCCTTGAGCACGGGACCGAGCGCCGCGCAGATCTCTTTCTCGCGCCGCGTCAGTTCGGTCTTCATGGCTTTGGCGCCGACGTGCAGGTTGGCACGCGCCTCGCCCGCGGGCGGTACGCGCAGGACGCCGCCCGCGACCTCGCCGTCGATCAGGATGATGCGCTTGTCGCCTTGGCGGACGGCCGGTAGATACCGCTGCACCATGATGGGCTCGCGGTAGAACGTGGTGAACATCTCGAGGAGCGAGTTGAAATTGTCGTCCTCGGGCCGGAGGTGAAACACGCCGGCACCGCCATTGCCGAAGAGCGGCTTAAGGATGATCTCGCCGTGCTCCCGGCGGAACGCGACGATCTCCTCACGGTCGGAGGTCACGAGGGTCGGCGGCATCAGCCCCGCGAAATGCGTCGCGAAGAGCTTCTCCGGCGCATTCCGGACATTGACGGGGTCGTTCACCACCAGCGTGGTGTCCTTGAGATGCTCGAGGACGTGGGTCGCGGTGATGTAGCCCATGTCGAAGGGCGGATCCTGGCGCATCAGGATCACATCGACGGCGGCGAGCTCGATGGTCTCGAGCGGGCCCAGCGTGAAATGCCGCCCGTGCTCACGCCGCACCTCGAGCTGCTGGCCCTTGGCCGTGACGCGCCCGTCCTTCAGGCTCAGACGCTTCGGCAGATAGTGATAGAGCGCATGGCCGCGCGCCTGCGCCTCGAGCGCCAGCACGAAGGTCGAGTCCCCGTCGATGTTGACGCTCTCGATGGGATCCATCTGGATGGCGACGACCAGACCCATGTGCCCAAGTCCTCTGCGGTGCGGCTGATTGGCCGGAGTATCGGGGCCCTCGGCAGGGCGGGCAAGGGGCGGTCTCGCGGGATGCCGGGCCGTCAGCCCATAGGTGCTCCCGCTTCCCTGAAATGCAGTACTATCCTCAAGCAAGTAGGTTCGGCATGGCTCTGAGCCTTTGGGGGAGCAGCCATGAAACGACGCGATTTTATCGGATTGGTCGCGGCCTCGTCCGCGATGTTGCCCGCCCAGGCGCTGGCCCAGGCTCCGAGGGGGCCCTATCGCATCGGGCTGCTCGGCCTCCTGGACAAGAGCCCCTTCGACGCGCCGCTCGCCAGCGGCCTCGCCAAGCACGGATACGTCATCGATCGGAACGTGGTGGCGGAGCGCCGCCCGACGCAGCTCGTCTCGGAGTTGGTCGCGAGCAAGGTCGATCTCGTCATCACCTTTGGTTATAAGGCCGCGCTCGCCGCCAAGGAGGGGACGACGCTTCCGGTGGTGATCTTCTCGGCCGGCGATCCCCTGCAGACCGGCTTGGCGGCGAGTCTCGCACGCCCGGGCGGCCACCTCACGGGCATCTCCGACATCTCCGCCGAAGTCACGCCCAAGCGGATGGAACTCCTGAAGGAGTTCACGCCCAAGCTGCGCCGGGTGGCGATGCTGTGGAACGCGGACGATCTCGCGATGACACTTCGCTACAAGGCGTCGGAAGCGGGCGCCAAGGCGCTGGGGATCGACGTCCAGGCCCTCGGCGTGCGTGAGCCCGCGGACTTCGACCAGGCCTTCGACGCGATGCGCCGCGACCCGCCCGACGGAATCCTCATGGTGAGCGATCCCCTCACCAATCTCAATCGCGTGAAGGTGTTCGAGTTCGCGGCGCAGCAGAGGCTCCCGGGCATCTACGAATACGACTTCATCGCGCGCTCGGGCGGCTTGATGTCCTACGGGCCCGATCTCGACGAGACATTCGATCGCGTAGCGGCCCTGGTCGATCGCATCCTCAAGGGCGCGAAGCCAGCGGAGCTGCCCTTCGAGCAGCCGACGACCTTCCGCTTCGTGCTTAACCTCAAGGCCGCGAAGGCGCTCGGCGGCGCCGTCCCGCCCGAGCTCCTCGCGCGGGCCGACGAGGTGATCGAATGAGGCGGCGTCCGTTCCTGATTCTCGCAATCGGCCTCCCGGCGCTGACATGGCCTGCGGCCCGGACGCAAGCGTCACGGCTCTATCGAATCGGCTTTCTGAGCCCGGTGAATTTCGCGCCGGGGTCGGCGAGCGCCAGCCTGGCGGACGGGATGATCCATCGGCTCGAGCAGCTTGGCTATGCGCGCGGCACGAACCTCGAGGTCGAGACGCGCGGCGCGGACCGGAACCTCGAGCGTCTGCCGGGCTTGGTCGAGGAACTGGCGGCCAAGAAGGTCGACGTGATCGTCGCCAATAGCTATCCCGCTGCCGCGGCGGCCAAGCAACGGATCAGCACGATTGCGATCGTGGTCATCAACGCCGGCGACCCCGTCAAGACCGGCCTCGTCGCCAGCCTGAAACAGCCGGGCGGCAACGTCACGGGCATCTCCGATGTCGCGGCCGAGCTCGCCCCGAAGCGCCTCGAGCTTCTCAAGGAAACCGTGCCGGGACTGAAGCGTGTGGCCATGCTCTGGAACGCCAACGACCTCGGCATGACGATGCGCTACGAGGCCTCGGCGGCGGTGGCGAGGGAACTGGGCGTTGTCGTGCAGCCGCTCGGGGTGCGAGAGCCCAATGACTTCGAGGACGCCTTTGCGGCGATGAGCCGCGATGTGCCCGATGGCCTGCTCATGGTCTCGGACACGCTCACCTTCCTCAACCGCAAGCGAGTCTATGACTTTGCCGCGGCGCGCCGTCTGCCGGCCATCTACGAGGACGAGCGCTACGCCCGGGACAGCGGCCTCATGTCGTACGGTCCCGATCCCGTCGAGACCGTCGAGCGCGCGGCCAGCCTCGTCGATCGCCTCCTCAAGGGCGCGAACCCCGCCGAATTGCCGCTGGAGCAGCCGACGCGCTTCCGCCTGGTGATCAATCTCAAGACCGCGAAAGAGCTCGGCCTCTCGATCCCGCCATCGATCCTCGCCCGCGCCGACGAGGTGATCGAATGAGGCGGAGGGAGGTCATCGCGCTACTTGGCGGCGCGGCGGCGATGGCGCCGCTCACCGGGCGCGCCCAGGGGGTTCCGATGCCGGTGATCGGCTACCTGAACGTGGTCACACCGGTTCCGGCCTTGATGGAGGAATTTCGCAACGCTCTGGCCGAGGGCGGTTTCCACGAAGGCCGCAACGTCGCGATCGAATACCGGTCGGCCGAAGGCCGATACGACCTATTACCTGGCTTGGCCGCCGATCTGGTTCGCCGCCGGGTCGACGTCATCGTCACTGCCGGTGGCACTCTCTCGGGGCGAGCGGCCGCGGCGGCGACGAGCACGATCCCCATCGTAGCCCTGATCGGTGCCGATCCAGTTGCGGCGGGCTTCGTCGGCAGTCTCAGCCGTCCCGGCGGCAACATAACGGGGGTCGCCCAGCTTGTATCGGAGTCGAGCTCAAAGCGCCTGCAGCTCCTGCACGAGCTGGCGCCCGCCGCCGGTACCATCGGTTATCTCGAGAATCCGGCGCAGCTGAATGCTTCGCAAAGCACCAAGAGCATTGCGGCCGAGGGCCGCGCGCTCGGCGTGATGATTTCCGTGGTGAGCGCGAGCACCGACGCCGAGCTCGCCGCGGCCTTCGCGGCCATTTCCAAGGATCGGGTTGGCGCGCTCCTGGTGAGCGCGGACTCGTACTTTTTCATGCGACGAGAGGAGGTCGTGGCGCTCTCGGCGGGCATAGCGGTGCCAACCATGTATTTCTTCCGCGAGTTCGTCGCAGCGGGTGGATTGATCAGCTACGGCACTCGGCTTGCCGGCGGCTATCGCCAGATCGGTGTTTATGCCGCCAGGATCCTCAAAGGCGAGAAGCCCGCCGACCTGCCGATCGCCCAGCAGTCGGAGAACATAGAGCTGGTGGTGAACCTCAAGACCGCAAAGGCGCTTGGGCTCACGGTCCCGCAGTCGATCCTCGCCCGTGCCGACGAGGTGATCGAATGAGGCGACGGGAGCTCCTGGCTCTCGCTGCTGGGCTGGCGGCGGCATCGCCTATGCTCGGGCGCGCGCAACAAGCGGCGAGGATCTACCGCATCGGGATTCTCGAGCCCACACCAGCGGCGCAGAACACCGCCGATCTCGACGCGCTGCGCGAGGGCTTGCGTAACCTCGGCTACGTCGAGGGGCGAAACCTCGTTATCGAATACCGGTCCGCGGATGGTCGGGCCGAGCGGTTCCCGGATCTCGCGGTCGAGTTGGTGCGT
This sequence comes from Allostellaceae bacterium, assembly GCA_035263705.1. GTDB lineage: Bacteria > Pseudomonadota > Alphaproteobacteria > ATCC43930 > CGMCC-115725 > DASZHJ01. The sequence continues at coordinate 2,028 of DATFRA010000422.1, read as the reverse complement.
CTGAAGGTCGATCTGGTCGTGACCCGGGGGACGCCCGCCGTCCAGGCGGTCCAAGGCGCCAGCGAGACAACTCCCGTGGTCATGGCCGCGATGGGGGCCCCGCTGCTCGTCGTCGACAGCCTCGCGCACCCCGGCGGCAACGTAACGGGGATGACCACCTTCAGCGCGGAGTTGATCGGAAAGCGCGTCGAGCTTCTCAAGGAATTTGTTCCGAATATTTCACGGCTGGCGCTGCTGCATAATCTCGGCAATCCCATGAGTCCGCCCGAGTGGGAGGAGGCGAAAGCAGCGGGGCTCGCCCTGGCTCTCCAGGTCGTGCTGCTCGACGTACGAAGCAAGGAAGATTTGCCTCGAGCCTTCGAAACGGCGATTGAAAAGCATGTCGACGCGCTCGTCGTCGGGGCGGACGGCCTCACCCAAGCGTCTCAGCGAACGATCATCGACCTGGCGGCCGTCAACCGGCTGCCTGCCTGTCATCCATCCCGCGATTTCGTCGAGCTCGGGGGATTGATGGCTTACGCGCCGAGCTATCCCGATCTCTACTTCCGGGCCGCAAGCCTCGTCGACAAGATCCTCAAGGGCGCAAAGCCTGGGGATTTGCCGGTCGAACAGCCAACCAAGTTCGAACTGGTGATCAACGCCAAGACCGCCAAGGCACTCGGCCTCGCCATTCCACAATCGATCCTCGCCCGCGCCGACGAGGTGATCGAATGAGGCGGCGTGATTTCGTCACTCTGTTCTGCAGCGCTGCGGCCTGGCCGCTCGCCGCCGCCGCACAGACGTCGCCAAAAATCCCGCGGGTGGGTTTCATTGGCGGCGCCAGGCCCACGGAGACCGCGCACGTGTTCGAGGCGTTCCGGCAAGGGCTCAGAGAGCTGGGCTACGTGGAAGGACAAACGATCATGCTAGAAGTCCGCTGGGCCGAGGGGCGCCTTGAGCGGATACCCGAGCTGGTTGCTGAGCTTGTCCGCCTCAAGGTGGATGTCCTGGTGGCAGCCAACAGTTCGGTATCGCTGGCGGCCAAGAACGCTACCCGGACCATTCCCATCGTCATATTCGCGGGTGATCCCGTGGGACTCGGCCTGGTGGTCAGCCTGGCGCGGCCCGGAGGAAACCTCACAGGGCTGAGCTATTTTAATGCCCAGCTCAACGGCAAACGCGTGGAACTCATTAAAGAGTTGGTGCCGGGGCTTGCTCGCCTCGCCGTGCTCAGGAACCCGATGGTCGCAATCCATGCCATCTTCTGGCAGGAAACCGAGGTGGCAGCCCGGAAACTCGGCGTGGTGCTTCAGTCTCTAGAAGTACGCGGGCCCGAGGACTTCGAGGCGGCGTTCGCGACTGCCGCGCGGGACAACGCTCAGGCCCTCCTCCCTCTCGATGACCCCCTCACTCTTGGGTACGGGTCCCGGATCGTGGCCCTGGCTGCCAGCAGCCGCCTCCCGGCAATCTACGGCTTTCGCGAATTCCCGGATGCCGGGGGTCTGATGTCCTACGGCCCGAGCTTCGTCACCCTCTTCCGGCGCGCTGCCACCTTCGTGGACAAGATCCTCAAGGGTGCCAAGCCCGCCGACCTCCCCGTCGAGCAGCCCACCAAATTCGAGCTGATCATCAACCTCAAGACCGCAAGGGCGCTCGGCCTCACGATCCCGCAGTCGCTCCTTGCCAGCGCCGACGAGGTGATCGAATGAGCGCGCCGGCCGACACGACAGCGCGGGTAAACGCTGCCGCGCCCGCCGCCGAGGCCGCGGCCCCCGCGCGCGAGGCGATCGTCCCGGCGCCGCCGCGGCGGGGGCGTCTCTTCGTCAAGTACGTGGTCTCGCTGGTGGGCCTGGTCGCGGTCGTGCTGATCGGCAACGGCGCGCTCGACATCTGGTTCTCCTACAAGGAGGCGAAGCAGACGTTGGTGCGCATCCAGCAGGAGAAGGCCGAGTCCGCGGCGCAGCGCATCGCGGAGTTCGTCGACGAGATCCAGCGCCAGATCGGCTGGACCACGCATGCGCAATGGTCGGCCGGCACCGTCGACCAGCG
>DATFRA010000421.1:0-3630 GCA_035263705.1 Allostellaceae bacterium | reverse complement strand
CTGTCGGCCGCCCGCGCCGTAGGTCGAGTCCGGCTCCGAGGTGTGCGTCCACCCGTCGACATAGCTGGTCTGAAACCCACCGTTCGGCAGCGCTGCGGTCGTGCCCTGGTCGACCTGACCCGGAGCGCTGTAGTGGGTATAGGTGTCTTTGCAATTCGGCCGCTGAGCCTCGGCCGAAACCGCTGAGAGCGCGAGGATGGCGACGGTTAACGCCAGCACCTTCATGGCTAGCCTCCCCCAACCGATGGCGGCCAATTCGTACAGCGCTATCAGAGTATAGGCCGAATACGCCGGAGCCGCCCCAGCTATTCGCAGGGGGCAAACCTCCTTTCTCCTAAAAGACGCTTGACGCCGGGTGAGTGACCACTCACTCTCCGCGCCCTCCGCACCTTATTCTGAGGACAGAGCGCAACCATGGCCGCTTCGCCACTCCCCCGGCTTCGTCTGGATAGCGAGGCCCGCCGCCGCCGCATCGTCGATGCGGCGCTGCCGCTCTTTGCCCGCAAGGGCTTCGCGGGCACCACGACCAAGGAGATCGCCGAGGCCGCCGAGGTCTCGGAGGCGCTCCTCTTCAAACATTTCCCGACCAAGGCCGCGCTCTACAGCGCGATCCAAGACTTCGGCTGCCGGATCAAGGAGGAGGCGCTGGAGCGGCTCAGGCTCCTCGAGCCCTCGACCGCCGGCTTGGTGCTGATGGCCTACATGATGGTGCACCACATCGTGCGCGGCGACGTCGACGACCGCCTCAACGGCGACACCCGCCATCGGCTGATCGTCAACAGCCTGCTCGCCGACGGCGACTACGCGCGGCTGGTCTACGAGACGATCTTCTCGCAGGTGTTCCCGAAATTCGGCGCGTGCCTCCTGGCAGCGGAAGCCGCGGGCGATCTCGCGGCCATGCCGGTCAGGCACGAGAACCGCTTCTGGTTCGGCCAGCACGTGGCGGCGATGCTGGCGCTGGTCTCGCTCACGGGACGGCCGGCGGTGCCCTACCGCGGCAACCAGGACGAGGTCATCCGCGAGGCCGTGTGGTTCATCCTGCGCGGTCTCGGAGTGAAAGACGCGGCGATCGCCGCCCATTACGACGCGGAGAAGCTGGCGGAATACGCCCGCAGCTTCGCGCAGCCTCCGGGAGAGACGCCGTCGGGCGGCGATGAGCCGCCCACAACGGCCGTAAGAGGTGTGTCATGAGCAGGACGAAGAAGATCACGCTGGCCGTGCTCGTCGCGGCCCTCCTCGCCGGCCTCGCCGGCTGGGTGCTGCATTTGAACCCGCTGTTGATTCCCGGCGTCGCGGTCGCGTGCCTCGCAGGCTGGTTCGCCGCCTTCATCTTCGCCAATAAGATCTGGCTCCGCGCGGCGCTGATGGCGCTGCTGCTCGTGGTGCTCGGCGGCGGCCTCTACGGCTTCAACGCGTTCCGCGCCCAGGCGATCAACAACGCCTTCAACTCGATGAAGCCGCCACCCACCGCGGTCGCCGTGGCGCGCGCGCAGAAGCAGGCGCTGCCGCGCTACGCGCCCGGCATCGGCACGCTGCAGGCCGTGCATCAGGTGACCATCACCAGCGAGGTCGGCGGCCTCGTGACGAAGATCTTCTTCCAGGCGGGCGCCACGGTGAAGGCGGGCGATTCGCTGATCCAGCTCAACGACCAGCCCGACCAGGGCGACCTCTCGAATTTCAAGGCGCAGGCAAAGCTCGCGGAGCTCAACCTCACGCGCTCGCGGGAGCTGCTTGCGCGCCAGAACGCGGCGCAGCAGACGGTCGATCAGAACCAGGCGCAGCTCGACCAGATGCGCGCGGGCATCGCCAAGACAGAGGCGATCATCGCGCAGAAGCTGATCCGCGCGCCCTTCGGCGGCGCGCTCGGCATCCGGCAGGTCGAAGTCGGGCAGTACGTCAACGCCGGCGGTGCCGTGGTGACCCTCACCGACCTCGACACGCTCTATGTCAACTTCACGCTGCCGGAGCAGCAGCGCGGCCAGATCGCCGTCGGGCAGAAGGTGCTGATTTCCGTCGACGCCTATCCGGGCCGGAACTTCGAGGCGGCGCTCACCACCATCGAGCCGCAGATCGATCCCTCCATGCGCGCGGTCAAGGTGCAGGCGACGCTCGCCAACCCCGACCACGCTCTGCAGCCCGGCATGTTCGCCAACATCCGCGTGGTGCTGCCGCCGGCGCCCGACGTGGTGACGGTGCCCGCGACCTCGGTCGACTTCACGCTCTACGGCGATTCCGTGTTCGTGGTGCGCGAGGACGGCAAGGACCCCAACGGCAAGCCTGTGCTCAAGGTGACCCGCACCTTCGTCAAGACCGGCGACCGCGACCAGAACCGTGTCGCGATCCTCGACGGCGTCGCCGAGGGCGACCAGGTCGTGATCTCCGGCCAACTGAAACTGCAGAGCGGCAGCGAGGTGGTGGTGACGCCCTCGCAGGCACTCGACCCTCCGGCCAAGCTGCCGAATACGTGATCGGGAAACGGGACGACGCCCATGAATGACAGCATGCAGCCCTATCGGCAGCCCCGCCCCGAAGGTGGCATCCGCTTCACCGATATCTTCATCAAGCGGCCGGTGCTGTCGATCGTGGTGAGCCTGCTCATCCTGCTGATCGGCGCGCGGGCGATGTTCTCGCTGCCGATCCGGCAGTATCCGAAGCTCGAGAACACCGTGATCACCGTGACCACGGTCTATCCGGGCGCCACGGCCGAGCTGATGCAGGGCTTCATCACGGTGCCGCTGGAGCAGGCGGTGGCGAGCGCCGAGGGCATCGAGTACATGACCTCGTCCTCGACGCCCAGCAAGAGCACGATCCAGGCCTATATCCAGCTCAACTTCGATCCCGACAAGGCCATGACCGAGGTCATGGCCAAGGTCCAGCAGGTCAAGTACCTCATCCCGAAAGAGGCGAACGACCCCGTGATCACTAAGACCACGGGGCAGGGCTTCGCGGTCATGTATCTGGGTTTCTCGAGCGAGCAGCTCGCGCGGCCCGCGATTTCGGACTATCTCGCGCGCGTGGTGCAGCCGCTGCTCGCGACGGTCGACGGCGTCGCCTCGGCCGACATCCTGGGCGGCCAGACCTTCGCCATGCGAATCTGGCTCGATCCCGCCAAGATGGCGGCCCGCGCCATCTCCGCCGACGACGTCTCGACCGCGATCCGGGTCAACAATTTCCAGTCTGCGCCCGGCCAGTCCAAGGGCTATTTCAACCTGATCAACATCACCGCCGAGACCGGGCTCACCAGCCTCGACGAGTTCCGCGACATGGTGGTGAAGGCGAAGAACGGCGCGCTGGTGCGCCTGAAAGACATCGCGACGCTCGACTTGGGTGCACAGGACACCAACTCGAGCGTCGCGATGAGCGGCCAGCACGCCGTCTTCATCGGCGTCAACGCGACGCCGCTCGGCAACCCCCTCACCATCGTCAGGGGCGTGCGCGCGCTATTGCCCACGATCGAGAAGGACCTGCCGCCCTCGGTCAAGATGGCGGTCGCCTACGACTCGACCAAGTTCATCACGGCCTCGATCAACGAGGTCTATTGGACGCTCGGCCAGGCGGGCGTGATCGTCGTGGTGGTGATCTTCCTATTCCTCGGCACCTTGCGCTCGGTGGTGATCCCCGTCGTCACCA
>DATFRA010000420.1:0-3811 GCA_035263705.1 Allostellaceae bacterium | reverse complement strand
CGGCACCATCGAGACCGAGCCGCCCCGGCTGCGCAGCCATACGCGACGGCTCGTCAGGATCTTCGCGACCATCGGCTTGACCGTCAGCGCCGCCGCCACCGTCCTCTACGGCCTGTCACGCGGGTCCTGGCTCGACGGCCTCCTTGGGGGTGTCGCGCTCTGCATGTCGATGCTGCCCGAGGAGTTCCCGCTGGTGCTCACCGTATTCATGGTCATGGGAGCCTGGCGCATCTCGAAGGTGCGCGTCTTGACGCGACGCGCGGCCGCGATCGAGACGCTGGGCGCCGCGACCGTCCTGTGCACCGACAAGACCGGCACGCTGACCGAGAACCAAATGTCGGTCGCGGAACTGCGGCACGCCGGCCGCGCGTTGAGACTATCGGGCTCGGACGGCGGCAAGCTCGACGGCGGTTTTCGCGAGCTCGCCGAATACGCCATCCTCGCCAGTGCGAGTGAGCCGCACGATCCCATGGAGAAGGCGATCCGGGGTCTCGGTGACGGGCTCGCAGAGCCCTCCCGGCTCTTCCATGCCGATTGGACGCTGGTACACGCCTACGGTCTCAAGCCGGAGCTGCTGGCGATGGCGCAGGTGTGGCAGCGAGGGGAACGGGGCGACTCCTATGTCGTGGCCGCAAAGGGCGCACCCGAGGCGATCGCGAGCCTCTGTCACCTCGACTCGCGGGGGCTTGCTGACGTCGGGCGCGCCGCGGACGACATGGCGGCGCGCGGCATGCGCATTCTTGGCGTCGCACGCGCCGACGTCGCCGGGTTGCCGTTCCCCGATGCGTTGCGCGGCTTCGATTTCGAGTTCCTGGGGCTCATCGGCCTTGCCGACCCGCTTCGCGCCACGGCCGCAGCCGCCGTGCGGGAATGCCGGTCGGCCGGGATCCGCGTCGCGATGGTTACAGGCGACTATCCGACGACCGCGCGCGCCATCGCGCGCGAGGCGGGTCTCCCGGACGAGGAGGTCGCGACCGGCGACGAGGTCGAAGCCATGGACGACGCGGCTCTCGCCGAGCGGGTGAGATCCACGACGATCTTCGCCCGGATCGCGCCGGCACAGAAGCTGCGGATCGTCAACGCGCTCAAGGCCAATGGCGAGGTCGTGGCAATGACGGGCGACGGCGTGAACGATGCGCCCTCGCTCAAGGCCGCTCACATCGGGATCGCCATGGGCGGCCGCGGCACCGACGTTGCCCGCGAGGCTGCCGCCATCGTCCTGCTGGACGATGACTTCGGCTCGATCGTGCGCACGATCCGGCTGGGGCGTCGCATCTATGACAACCTGAGGAAGGCGATGGGCTATATCCTCGCGATCCACGTGCCGATCGCCGGGCTCTCCTTGCTGCCGTTGCTCTTCGGCTGGCCGCTCATCTTCACGCCGGTACACATCGCATTTCTCGAGATGGTGATTGACCCCGTCTGCTCGGTCGTGTTCGAGGCCGAGGCGGAGGAAGCCGACGTCATGGCGAGGCCGCCGCGCGATCCGCGTAGTCCGCTCTTGTCTGGCGCCCTGGCCCGGTGGGGCCTGTTCCAAGGCGCACTCGTCTTCATTCTGGTCGCAGCGATCTATGTCATCGCGCTCTGGACCGGCCTTCCGGAAGCCGACGTCCGTGCGCTCGCCTTCGTCTCGCTGGTCTTCACGAATGTCGGCCTCATTCTGGCCAATCGCTCGTTCAGCGCGTCGCTCGTCGTCGCGCTCCGGCGGCCGAACGCCGCGCTGTGGGTGGCCATCGGCGCGATGACCTTTTTCATCGGCATCGTGCTGCTCTGGCCGCCGGCGCGGACTCTCTTCCGCTTCGGGCCGCTGCATGCCGACGATGCGGCGATCTGCCTTGGCGCGGGGCTGATTACCGTCCTCGGTCTCGACCTCTGCAAGCCGATGTGGCGGAGGCGCCTGACGACATAGGGGTGTCAGTCCGCCTCTATCCCCTGGGCGATCGGCGCCGCTTTCAGTGCTGGTCCGCGCCCGCCGGCGGCTCGCCTTCGAAGTAGGTGGTCGCCTCGGCGATGGCGCGGTTGCGCGGCATGAAGGTGAACATGCGGGTGGGGCCGGGGCCGACGGCGACGAAGGCGTGGGGGACACCGGCGGGGATCGCGATGGTGTGGTTGGCCTCGACCAGTCGCTGCTCGTCGCCGAGCCGGAGGTCGAGGGCGCCCTCGAGCAGGATGAAGATCTCGTCGACGTCCTTGTGGACGTGGAGCGGCGCGCCGGCACCGGGTTCGATCACGCTATAGCCCGCGATGCAGGCGAGGCCCTCGTCGCGGCCCGCCAGCACGAAATTGCGGTAGCCGGGACGCCAGGGGATCTCGTGGGCTTGCGCATTGGCGATGATGGGCATGGGCTGCCTCCTCGCGAGAGCCGGATGACCGATGCTAGCACGCCTCGGGGCGCCACCCTACCCGCGCGCCCGAGAAGCCCGAAAATCGGCGCAAACCGGGGGCGAAACCGCTTTCCCGCGCCCGGGGCCCGGTTGTAAGGTGCCGAGGGCGCCCCTCATTCGACCGGCGCAGCACTTTTCTTTGGCTCGCGCATGGACATCTACCTGCCGATCGCCGGGGTTTCCGTGGACGTGCTCGTCCTCCTGGGCCTCGGCGCGGGGGTGGGGTTCCTCTCGGGCGTATTCGGGGTCGGCGGCGGCTTCCTGCTGACGCCGTTCCTGATCTTCATCGGGATTCCGCCGGCCGTGGCGGTGTCCTCCTCCGCGAACCAGCTCGTGGGCGCGTCGGTCTCCGGCGTGATCGCCCATTGGCGGCGCGGCAATGTCGATTTCCACATGGGCGCGGTGCTGCTGATCGGCGGCTTCGCGGGCTCCGCCCTCGGCGTCTGGATCTTCGCGCTGCTGCGGCGCTTGGGCCAGGTCGAGCTCGCGGTCAGCGTCACCTATGTGGTGCTGCTGGGCACACTGGGCGCGCTCATGCTGGTGGAGAGCACGCGGGCGATCCTGCGCCGAAACCGCGCCGGCGCCGGGCGGCGCAAGCTGCATCAGCACATGTGGATCCACGGCCTGCCGCTCAAGATGCGGTTCCGCCGCTCCAAGCTCTACATCAGCGCCATCGTGCCGACCGGACTCGGCTTCATCGTAGGCATCCTGTCGGCGATCATGGGGATCGGCGGCGGCTTCGTGATGGTGCCCGCGATGATCTACATGCTGGGCATGCCGACCGCCGTGGTGCCGGGCACTTCGCTGCTGCAGATCATCTTCGTCGCGGCCAATGTCACGGTACTGCAGGCGGCGGGGAACGGCACGGTCGATGCGCTGCTGGCGCTCTTGCTGCTGATCGGCGGCGTGATCGGCGCGCAGCTCGGCACCCGCTTCGGTGCGCGGCTCCGCGGCGAGCAGCTCCGCGCGCTCCTGGCGCTCATGGTGCTGGCGGTGGCGGCGAAGCTCGCCCGCGACCTCGGCGTGCGACCCGACGATCTCTACTCCATCGTCGTGGTGGGGAGCGAATGAATCGGCGGCGGCTCGTCCTACTGCTGCTGCTAGCGGCCCTCCAGACGGCGAGCGCCGCGCCGGCGCGGGCGCAGGCGCTGGTGGCCGATCTCACCAACCACCTGGTCGCCATCACCACGGGCTTCACAGGCACGAGCGTGGTGCTGTTCGGCGCGATCGACGGCAGCGGCGATGTCATCGTGGTGGTGCGCGGGCCCGAGCGCGACATGACCGTGCGGCGCAAGAGCAAGGTGGCGGAGGTCTGGGTCAACACGCGGCAGGTGACGTTCCAGAGCGTGCCCAGCTTCTACAGCATCTCCAGCAGCAAGCCGATCGACGACATCGCGCCGCCGGCAATGCGCCAGCTGCACCAGATC
>DATFRA010000419.1:0-15939 GCA_035263705.1 Allostellaceae bacterium | reverse complement strand
GTGTTCACGGGCACCGCCACGATCCCGGCCTTGATCGCGCCGAGAAACGCGACGGGAAAGTCGACGGTGTCGAGGAGGATCAGGAGCACGCGCTGCTCGGGCTCGAGGCCAAGCTGGCGCAACGCATTCGCGCACCGATCGGCCTGCTCGGCGAGCGCACCGTAGGTCAGGCCAGCATGGCCGTCACGGAACGCGAGCTTCTCCGCGCGACCCGCCTTCAGGTTTCGCTCGATGAGATCGACCGCGGCATTGTAGTCCCGCGGAACGGTCATCCGCGGCGTCTCCACGGTCGGAGCCGTCGTCATCCTCCCAAATTCCTCCCCGGTCGATGGCTCGATTCTGCTTCTTAAATTCACTATAATGCATGTTGCACAGTCAGCAAGCATCATAATACATCCGCCTAATGGCCCTTAGGCAGTGACCGGTCGAACCCGGCCAACTCCGCGCGGCTTCAGCCTGAGCGCCCTTTTCTCGATGATATGCCAGGAGAGGGACGCCACGCCGGCGGTGGCGACTATCGAGATCAGGAACAGCTCCCACCAGCTGGCGCCGGGCCACAGGTAGGAGACGCTCTGCTCGACCGGCCAGCCGTAGATGTAGAGGCCGTAGGAGAGATCGCCGAAGCGCGCGGCGGCGATTACCGGCAAGCCCGGATGCAAGGCCGCATAGAGCGCGAGGTAGCACCCGAACACGGCAAACAGCGGGATGAAGGACTGCAGTGGCACGCTCGCCACCATGCCGACCACGGCGAGCAGCGCCAGACGGCCGTTGAAAAATCCGCGATCCCTGAGCTTGTAGGCCACCATGCCCGCCACGAAGAACGGCAGCATCCAGGCGACCCCTCCGATGAAGCCGAGCGCGAGGTTCTGGTCGATCCACTTGTCGAGCCAAACGCTGATCAGCCCGATCGCCATCAGCACCGCAAGCACGGAGAGTCGGATCAACCGCACCATGCCGAGCGCAGCCACCATCAGGTAGAGCGACACTTCCAGCGGCAAGCTCCAGAGCGGCCCGTCCATCACGTTGCCGAACCAGAATTGACTGAACTGGACGCCGGGCAGCGCATTGGGCTGCAGCTGCATGGTGAGGTTGGCAAGCAGGAAATCGCGCGTGCCTGCATCAACGAGGTACTCGCGGAGCGGGAAGCTGCTCATCACGGCGCCCAGCCCGAAGGTCAGCACCAGGATGCAGACGGCATAGCCTGGATAGATCCTGAGCGCGCGCTTGGCGAGGTAGCGCGGCAGCGAGCGGGTCTGCTCCCAGCTTTGGGTCACCAGGAACCCGCTGATGGCGAAAAACACGAAGACGCCGACGAGGCCAAGGGGGCATTGGTGCAGCGTCAGCACGACCAGCGGATCACGATCCTGCGTACCCTCGGCGAGGAGAAACGCGTGCGTGAGGATCACCGATGTCGCGGCGAGCAGGCGGAGCGCGTCGAAATTGTTCCGTCGATCCACGGAGAGCTCGACCTCAGGCGGGTGCGGGTGCCGGACGCGCGGCGGCGAGCGAGCCGCGTTTCAGCCAGAGCGCACGCTTCTCCACGAGGTGCCAGGACAGGAACGCCACCAAGGCCGCTGCAGGATAGGCGATCAGGAAGAGCTCCCACCAGGTCGCCCCGGGCCGGAGATAGAGCACAGTCTGCTCTACCGGCCAGCCGTAGATGTAGAGGCCGTAGGAGAGATCGCCGAACCGGGCCGCGGGGATCACGGGCAACGCAGGGTGGAGCGCAAGGTAGATCACGAGATAACCGCCGCAGAGCGGAAACAGCAGGATGAAAGCATGGAGCGGGACGCTCGCAATCAAGCCGGCGAGCGCCAGCAACGCGATCCGGCCATCGAGCACGCGCGCGACCGGCAATTGCTGCAGCAGCATGCCGATCACGAAGAACGCCAGCAGCCAGAGGACGCTCCCCGTGAAATCCCAGTCGTGCCAGTTGGAGGCATCGAGCACGATGGCGAGCAGGCCCACGCCGAGCAGCACGGTCAGGACCGGCACGCGGAGCAGCCGCGTGGCGCCCAGCAGCGCCACCATCACGTACATCGCGACCTCCACCGGCAGGCTCCAGAGTGGGCCATCGAGGATGTGGCCGAGATCGCGTCCGGTGAACCACACGCCGGGCAGGCTGTTGTGATCAGTGTGCAGCAGCAGATTGGCGACCAAGAAATCGTAGGTGCCGTAGCTCGAGAGGTAATCGCCGAGCCGGAGACTGCTGATGATCGGACCGAGGCCGAACGTGAGCACGAGGATGCACGCAGCGAGCCCGGGATAAATCCGGAGCGCCCGCTTCAGGGCGAAGCGCGGCAGTGAGGGCGCGCGCTCCCAGCTCTGCGTGACGAGATACCCGCTGATCACGAAGAACACGAAGACGCCGACCACGCCCAGGATGGTCTGACCGCCCGTCAGCAGAATCAGTGGCTCGGTGTCCTGTCGGCCGGTCGCCAGGAGGAACGCGTGCGAGAAGATCACGGATGTGGCCGCGAGCAGGCGTAGCGTGTCGAAATTGTTGTGGCGTTCCAAGGTCCGTCCTGTCTAAGCCGGCAGACTAAGAGAGAACGGTCGACGGCGACGGTAATTTCACGCCGCTTCGGAGCGGCCCAGCCGGAACTCGGCAACCCACCGGCGCGCCCACTCGACCGCAACCTCCTCGGGGACCGTGCCGGCACTGGCATCGTGCAGAAGGATCTCGCCCAGGCGCTTGGCGCCGAGCGAGGCCAGTAGCCGGTCGAAGCGCTTGCCGCCGAAACAGAAGGTCTGGGCATAGGTGCGGTCGCCGAGCGCGATGACACCGTACTCGACGCGGTCGAGGTCGGGCCGCGTGGTCTCCAGTGCCGCGAAGAAATCACGGGCGTTGTCGGGCACGTCGCCCTGGCCGTAGGTCGAAGTGCAAATCAGAAATCGACCCGGCCGCCCGAAGGCGGCGGGCGTGAGCTTGTCCATGGCGAGCACATCGGCCGAGATGCCCTCGGCGGTGAGGATGTCCTTCACCTCGTCGGCCACCAGCTCGGCGGTGCCGGTCATGGTGCCAACCAAAATCGTCATCGGATCAGGCATTTAACTCTTGCTTGGCCTTGGACTCGACGAATCGCGTAAAGTCACTATAATGCATACTGCAACGCCTGCAAGCATGATAATACATGTGTGGCATTCCGGAGGAGCTATGGCCGCTGAGACGGCGAACCTGGAGCAACAGAGTGGCGAGGCCGGGTATCTCCGCCTGTTGGGCGAGCGCATCCGGGCGGCCCGCGCCCGACGGGGGATGACCAGGAAGATCCTGGCGCGCGATTCCGGCGTCTCCGAGCGGTACCTTGCGCAGCTCGAGGCGGGCCACGGCAACATCTCCATCATCCTGCTCCGCCAAGTGGCGCAGGCGATGGGGCTGCCGCTCGCGGAGCTCGTCCGCGAGGGCCCCGACCATCCCGTGGAATTCTCCCTGCTCGTGCAGTCATTGGCGCGGCTCGAGCCCAAGCAGCTCGCGCAAGCGCGCAAGCTCCTCACGGACTCCTTCGGCGCCTCCATGGAGCGCGAGCGGCGGCAGCGCATCGCGCTCATCGGCCTGCGCGGCGCAGGCAAGTCCACCTTGGGCGCGAAGCTCGCTTCAGCGCTCGGCATTTCCTTCGTCGAGCTCGATCGCGAGATCGAGCGGCTCGCGGGCATGAGCCTCGCCGCGCTGTTCGACCTCTACGGCCAGAGCGCCTATCGACGCTACGAGCGGCGCGCGCTCGAGAGCGTGATCGAGACCCATGACCGCGCAGTGATCGCGACGGGCGGCAGCCTTGTCTCCGAGCCCGCGACCTTCGACCTCTTGCTCTCGGCCTGCTTCACGGTGTGGCTCACCGCGCGGCCCGAGGAGCATATGAGCCGCGTCATGGCCCAGGGCGATCTCCGCCCCATGGCCGAAAACAGCGAGGCGATGGAGGACCTCCGCCGCATCCTCGATGGCCGCGCCGCGCTCTACAGCAAGGCCGACGCCACCGTGGAGACCGCGCGGAAGTCGGTCGACCAGAGCCTCGCCCTGCTCAAGGCCGCGGTCGCGGCCGAACCGTCCGCGTAAGGTGCCCCGCATGATCACCTTCGACACCGACCCCTCGCGTTACCGGCATTGGAAGCTGAGCTTCGACGGCGAGGTCGCGACGCTGGCGCTCGACGTGCAGGAGGATGGCGGCATCCAGCCGGGCTACAAGCTCAAGCTCAATTCCTACGACCTCGGCGTCGACATCGAGCTCAACGACGCCCTGAACCGCATCCGCTTCGAGCATCCCGGTGTGAAGGTCGTCGTGTTCACCAGCGCGCGCGAGCGCATGTTCTGCGCGGGCGCGAACATCTACATGCTGGGAACGTCGAGTCATGCGTGGAAGGTCAATTTCTGCAAGTTCACCAACGAGACCCGGAACAGCATCGAGGATTCGAGCCGGCATTCCGGCCTCAAGTTCATCGCGGCGCTCAACGGCACCGCCGCCGGCGGCGGCTACGAGCTGGCGCTCGCTTGCGATGAGATCGGGCTGATCGACGATCGCTCCTCGACCGTCAGCCTGCCGGAGGTGCCGCTCCTGGGCGTGCTGCCGGGGACGGGCGGCCTCACGCGCCTCGTCGACAAGCGCAAGGTGCGTCGCGATCTCGCCGACCTCTTCTGTACCACCGCCGAGGGCGTGCGCGCCGAGCGCGCGCGGGCCTGGGGCCTCGTCGATTGGACCGCGACGCCGCAGAGATTTGCCGAGACGCTGAAAGAACGGAGCGCGGCGCGTGCGCAACAGAGCGGCCGGTCCGCCGACGTACCCCCCCTCCCGCTTCCGCCGCTCGATCGGACCATCGACGACAGGGGCTACCACTACCGCTACGTCGACGTGGCCTTCGACCGGGAGCGGCGCGTCGCCACCCTGACCGTGGCGTCGCCCGGCGAGCATGCGCCGCGGACTTTCGACGGCATCGTCGCCGCCGGCGCACACTGGTGGCCACTCGCCCTGGCGCGCGAGCTCGAGGACGCCATCCTGATGCTGCGCGTGAACGAGCTCGAGCTCGGCACGATCCTGCTCAAAACTCGCGGCTCGTCGGAAGCGGTCCTTGCGACCGACGAGCTGATCGCCCGGGAGGGCGGCTACTGGTTCGTGCGCGAGACCAAGTCGTATCTTCGCCGGACCCTCGCCCGGCTCGACGTCACGGCACGCAGCCTGTTCGCCATCATCGACCGGGGCTCCTGCTTCGCTGGCACGCTTCTGGAGCTCGCGCTCGCCGCAGACCGTTCCTACATGCTGGCGCTGCCTGCGGGCGACAACGACGCGCCGCGCATCGTCTTCTCGACGGCCAATATGGGCTTTTACGAGATGGACAACGGGCTGACGCGGCTTGCCGCGCGGTTTTGCGGCGACAACACCGCGTGCGCCGCCATCGTCAAGCGAGCTTGGAACAAGCCCCTCGACACGGAGCAGGCGCTCGCGGCCGGCTTGGTGACCCTAGGGCCGGACGAGCTCGACTGGGAGGACGAGATCCGCCTCGCCATCGAGGAGCGCGCGAGCCTTTCACCGGACGCTCTGTCGGGCCTGGAGGCCAACCTGCGTTTCGCCGGCGAGGAGACCGTCCAGACGAAAATCTTCGCTCGGCTCTCGGCCTGGCAGAATTGGATCTTCAGCCGGCCCAATGCCGTCGGCGACAAGGGTGCGCTCAAGCTGTTCGGCACCGGCACCAGGCCTTCGTTCAATCGGGAAAGGGTCTAGCCATGGCGATCGACTACCTCGAGCGCATCCCGAACAACGTCGATCTCGGCGAGAACCGCACGCTGCAGCGCGCGCTCGAGCAGTGGCAACCCAAGTTTCTGGACTGGTGGCGTGAGATGGGACCGTCGGATTTCCAGGCGGCCGAGGTCTATCTTCGGACGGCGACCTCGGTCGATGCCAAGGGCTGGGCGAGCTACGGCGCGGTCAAGATGCCGGAGTACCGCTGGGGCATCTTCCTCGCGGACCCCACGCCGGATCGCTCGATCGGCTTCGGCGACGAGTTCGGCAAGCCCGTCTGGCAACAGGTGCCGGGCGAGCACCGCTCGACGCTTCGCCGTCTGATCGTGACGCAAGGCGACACCGAGCCCGCCTCGGTCGAGCAGCAGCGCATGCTCGGACACACTTGCCCGTCGCTCTACGACCTCCGCAACCTGTTCCAGGTGAATGTGGAGGAAGGCCGGCATCTCTGGGCCATGGTCTATCTGCTCCACGCCTATTTCGGCCGCGACGGCCGCGAGGAGGCGGAGGAACTGCTGCAGCGCCACTCCGGCGACCGCGACAAGCCGCGCATCCTCGGCACCTTCAACGAGCCGATCACCGACTGGCTCTGCTTCTTCATGTTCACCTACTTCACCGACCGCGACGGCAAGTTCCAGCTGAAGTCATTGGCGGAAAGCGGTTTCGATCCGCTATCGCGCACGTGCAACTTCATGCTCACCGAAGAGGCGCACCACATGTTCGTGGGTGACACCGGCATCGCCCGCGTGGTGAAGCGCACCCTCGAGGTGATGAAGGAGTTCAACACCGACGACCCCGACGCCGTGCGCAAGGCGGGCGCCATCGATCTGCAGACTCTGCAGCGTTACCTCAATTTCTGGTTCAGCTCGTCGCTCGACCTCTTCGGCTCCGAGTCCTCCTCGAATGCCGCGAGCTATTTCGCAGCCGGTCTCAAGGGCCGGCCCGACGAGGCGCAATACCAGGATCACGTCGCTCGCGACGTTACGACCGCGCTCAAGGTGCCCGACGGCAAGGGCGGCACCACGACGGAGACCCTGCCGCTCCGCAACGCCATGAACGAGACCGTGCGCGGCGCCTATGTCCGGGACTGCGAGATCGGCGTCAAGCGCTGGAACCGGCTCATCCAGAAAGTCGGCATCGGTCGTGAGCTGACGCTTCCAAGCACGCGGTTCCGGCGCTCGATCGGCGCCTGGGCGGGCGTCCCCGCGACGCCCGAGGGCCGCGTCGTCAGCCGCGCCGAGTGGGACGCTGCCGCACGCGACTGGCTGCCGAACGCGAGCGACCGCGCCTTCGTGCGAAGCCTGATGCGGCGGGTGGTCGAGCCCGGCAAGATGGCCGGCTGGATCGCGTCGCCCGATCGCGGCATCAACAACCTCGCGGTCGATTACGAGTACGTTCACCTGCACTGACCGTGGCATGCCGTTGAAGCTCGTCATCATCGGCGCGGGCCCTGCGGGGTTTCGCGCGGCCGAGGTGCTGCGGCAGCAATCGCCTGACGCCGAGATCACGCTCGTGGGCGACGAGCCGCATCCGCCCTATCAGCGGCCGCCGCTCTCCAAAGCCTATCTCACTGACGGCCTGGCGCCACCGGCGCTGCTGCTCCAGTCCGAAACCTTTTATAAGGAGCAGCGCATCTCCCTCAGGCTCGGCGTGCCCGCGACTCGGATCGACCGGTCAACGAAGCATGTCGAGCTCGCCGACGGCACGCGGCTTGCCTACGACAAGCTGCTGATCGCGACGGGATGCCGCGCGCGGCGCCTCTCGGCCTTCGATCATCTACCGATCCATTACCTCCGCGGCCTCGACGACGCCGCGCGCCTCCGACCCGAACTCAAGTCGGGCCGCTCGCTGGTGCTGATCGGCGGCGGCTTCATCGGCCTGGAGATCGCGGCCTCCGCGGCGAAGCTCGGCGCCGCCGTCACCGTGCTGGAGCTGGCGCCGAGGCTCATGAGCCGCACGATGCCGCCGGTCGTCAGCGACTTCGCGCGCGCTCTGCACGAGCGGCACGGCGTCCGTCTCGAACTCGGGATCAAGATCGAGGTGATCGAGGCCACCGGCAGCGCGCTCGTCGTGCGGACCGAACAGGGCCAACACATGTGCGATCTCTTGGCGGCCGGCGTGGGCGCGATTCCGAACACCGAGCTGGCAGGCGTGGCGGGGCTCGCGGTCGAGGATGGCATTCGCGTCGATGCCCGGGGACGTACCAGCGATCCCGACATCTATGCGGCGGGCGACGTCACGCGCCACGACAACACCATCCTCGGTCGCGCGATCCGGATCGAGTCCTGGCAGGTAGCGCTCAACCAGGCGGCGCCGGTCGCGCGCGCCATGTTGGGCGCAGGCGAGCCCTATTCCGAGCTGCCGTGGATGTGGACCGATCAATACGATTGCAACATCCAGGTCCTGGGGCTGCCGTCGCCGGAGGCCGAGTTGATCGTACGGGGCGACGTCGCCGGCGGGAAATTCACCGCGCTCGAGCTCGGGCCGGGCGGACGCATCGTGGCGGCGATCACGGTCAACACCGGCCGCGACATGTCGGCGCTTCGGCGACTCACCGCCGCGAAAACTACCTTCCCTCGCGAGGTGCTGGCCGACGCAGCCCGACCCCTCGCCGAGCTCGCCAAAGCCGCCCAGCGCGGCGGCTAATCAGGCCCGACCAGGTGAACCCAGGCGTCTTGCGGCCGCCGCCGGATCACCGGCTCCGGGCCTCCTGCCAGCAATACATCCACGGTTCGCTCGTAAGCGGCGGGATCGAGGTAGCCGATGCCGTGATGGCTTGCCGGGATCAGCTTGGCGACCTCCTGGAGCATCCGCCGTTGGTGCGGCAAGCTCAGCCCGCCACCCGGGCTCGCGCGCAACACGATGTCGACCGCCTCCTGCTGATGCGCGATCGCATATTGCCAGCCCGCCATCGAGGCGCGCAGGAAGCGGGCAAGGCGGGCGCGCGTCGCGGGATCCGCCAGCTTGGCGGCGGTCGTGTAGAGCCCGTCCTCCAGTGTGGCGACGCCCTGATCCTCGTAGCGAAACACGACCACCTGGGAGGGCCTGATGCCGGCGTCGAGGACCTGTCCATACTCGTTGTAACTCATCGTCGAGATGCATGCGGCGCGCTTCTCGACGATGAACTCGACGCCCGCTCCCTGTTGGAGCACGGTCACGTCTGGATTGTGGCCATCCGTCCTGAAGCCCAACTTCGCCATCCACGCGAGGAACGGGTACTGGTTGCCAGCGAACCAGACGGCGACGGTCTTTCCCTTGAGGTCCGTGGGGCGACGGACGCCGCTGTCGCGGCGGCAGGTCAACATCATCCCCGAGCGCTGGAAGACCTGCGCGATGTTGACGAGTGGCGCGCCTCGATCTCGCGCGGCAAGCGCCGCCGCCATCCAGTCCACAGCGACGTCCGCCTCGCCGTTCGCCAGAACCGTCGCCGGATTGATGTCCGGGCCGCCCGGCTTGATCGTGACGGCTAGCCCGGCCTTGCGGTAGAGCCCTTTGGCCTCCGCCACGTAGTAACCCGCGAACTGCGCCTGTGTGAGCCATTTCAATTGCAGGACCACGGGGTCCGCAGCTCGCGCCGGTGCCGCAGCGGCAAGACCGAGAGCACACAGCGCCGCCCAAAAACTTCGCCGCATTGGTTCCCCCAATCGCTTCGCTTACGCCTCCACGAATTATAGCGTGCTCTCCGCTCAGAGCCGCTCGATCTCTTCGGGATGCGTGATGTCCATGATGGCGCGCGCGCGGTCGCGCCGGACGTAGCCGCGCACACGCACCACCGCGCCGATCAGCGCCAGCGGATCGACCTTGTCCGAGTGGAAGAGGCGCAGCGCCTCGCTGTTGAGGCGGAGCGTGAAGGCAGTGTGCCAGTCGGCGCCGAAGTTCAGGAACACTGCGTTCTCTGTGCGCGCGCCATCGACGATTCTGCCCTCGACGAGCTGGAGATCGCCGATATAGCGGCTTGCCTCCTCCGGTTTTCGGATGGCGAAGAACGGAGCCGCCCAGAGTCCGCGCCGCTCGGTTCGCGCCTCGCGCTCGAGCGTCAGCATCTCCGCTGCCACCGCGCGGTTGTCGGGAAAGGTGTAGACGCGCGCCATACCGCGCCGAAGCAATTCGCCCTGCACCCAGAGCCCGTCATCCCGCACGAGCTGCGCGAGGACTCGCCCATACCGATCCTGCCGACTGCCGCCAAAGTGCAGCGATACCGTCCGGCTCTGGACGAGATCCGCGAGCGCCGCCTCCGCCTCGCGCGCAAACGGCCACTCAGCGAAGTTTGGACGACTCTTCGGCAGCTTCGGTGCCTGGATGCCGACCATGCGCACGGTACGGCCATCGGCGAGGGTCAGGCTGTCGCCGTCGATCACGGCCTCAACGACGGCGCTGCCTCCCGGCTCCAGGCCGGCGGGAAGGCCTGGCTCGGCCGATCGCGCCAGCGAGGCCGCGATGACGAACAAGAGACAGGCGAGCGCGCGGCGGATCATGCCGCAGCTTCTATCGCGTCTACCCTCGCGCGGAAAAAGAAATCTCCTCAGCCTCCCGTCGCGACAGGAGAGTGAGGCGTTACGGCGTCACTCGGCGCGGTTAAATGCGATGCGTCAACCGCTATCGCCGAAGAGATCGGCGGGGCTCTCGGTGCGCCGGCGGATCGACTGGCGCAGCTTGACCAGCGCGCGGTGCTCGAGCTGGCGCACACGCTCCTTTGAGACGCCGAGCTCGCGGCCCAGCTCCTCGAGCGTGGCGCCCTCCTCTCTGAGGCGGCGCTGCCGGATGATCGCGCGCTCCCGTGAGCTGAGCTCGCCCATGGCCTCGGCGAGCCAGCGCGAGCGGATTTCGCCGTCGCGCGTGGACGTCACGACTTCCTCGGGATTGGGCCGGCGGTCGGGCAGGAAGTCCTGCCAGTCATCCTCGCTGCTGTCGCCCACGGGGGCGTTCAAGGACTGGTCGGCGGCGCCGAGGCGCATGTCCATGAGCTCGACTTCTGCGAGGTCGACATGCAGCTCGTTCGCGATCTTGCGGCGCCCGGCATCGGTGAGCGGTGCGCCCGAGCTTTCCTCGATGCGCGCGCGCAGCCGGCGCAAATTGAAGAACAGCGATTTCTGCGCAGCCGTGGTGCCGGTGCGCACGATCGACCAATTGCGCAGCACGTAATCCTGCATCGCCGAGCGGATCCACCAGGCGGCGTAGGTCGAGAAGCGCACGCCGCGGTCGGGCTCGAAACGGGCCGCCGCCTGCATCAAGCCGACATTGCCCTCCTGGACGAGATCGCCGACCGGCAGACCGTAGTGACGGAAGCGCGCTGCGATCGAGACCACGAGGCGCGTATACGCGCGCACGAGCTCGTGCAGCGCCGTAGTGTCGCCCGCGCCGCGCCAACGCTGCGCGAGGTCGAACTCGTGGTCGCGCGTCAGCAGCGGCTCCTTCATCGAGGCCTTGATGAAGGTCAGGTTCGCCTTCTGCGTCTGCGGATCGTCGATGTGAGCCATGGCAGCGCTCCTCAAGAGCCTGCATCGCAATGGCGCAATCGTAACGCGCGCTCTCTGCCGGCGTCAGCACCTATTAGGGAGAATGACGCGCGTGATAGACCAGGTCACAGAAATCACACCGTGCGGTGACCGTTCGACTACGCGTCGATACGGTCGACGATCACGCCGTCGTGACGGAAGCACGCGGCGAGCAGCGGACCGCCGAAGCCGCATCCGCCGTCGATCGAGACCGCGTAGGGACTCTCAACCAGACCGCTGTGGCGGCGATCGAATCCGCGTATCACGCGCCTGTATGATCCGTAAGGCTCGGGCAGCTCGATAGAGGCGCCGCTACCCCACCAGAACGCATCGCCTTGCAGATCGAGGGGCTTCGTCGCGTCGAGGCCGGCGTTAACGAAGAGCAAGGTGCCTTGATCGGTGAACGCCGCGCGGCGCAGCGCCGCCATGAACTGCGCGTGCCCGGGCTTCCGGTTCAAGTGCTGACGCAGTCCAGTCGTCCAGCGCGTGATCGCGAGCGCACCTTCGCGGCAGGCGGCTTCGCCATGCTTGGGATCGCTGCCATAGGCGGCAATTGTGGCATCGAGACCGTGGCCGCGCATGAACGCGAGCACCTCACGCGGATTGGGCGCGAACTGCAATTCGAGCAGCTTTTGCCACATCTCTTCCTGCGCGCCGCGGAGGATCGCGACGTCGCCGGCGAAGCCGAGCGGGCGCGCCATCACCTCGGCACGAAAGCGCAGCACCTCGTCGATGGCCTCGAGGACCCGTTTGCCTTGGCCCAGAACATTGCCGAGATAGACCACGCGGTCGCCAAATTGCAGGCGCTCGGCAAGACGGTCGTGCAGCGCGGCGAGCCGCGCAGCTTCACCATGAATCGATGCCACGGCCCAAATGCGACGGGACCGTCTCAATACCGCATAGACCGGAGACTCGCAGGTTCCTGACACCGGCACGGAGATCCGCTCGATGACACCACCCCGTCCTCCGACGGGGCCGGCGTCATCGTACTCTCTCAGGCGGCGTTAAGCATCTGCTCCACGCGCTGGACGGCCGTGGTCTCGTCGATCTTCTCGACGGCCGCGAACTCGCGCACCAGGCGATCGAGAGCGGCTTGGTAGATCTGCCGCTCGCTGTAGGATTGCTCGGGCTGACCGACATTCCGGTAGAGGTCGCGCACGACCTCGGCGATCGAGGCGGGGTCGCCCGAGTTGATCTTCGCCTCGTATTCCTGGGCGCGGCGGCTCCACATGGTGCGGCGCGCCTTCGAGCGGCCCTTCAGCTTGGCGAGCGCCGCGTCCATCTCCTTGCGCGTCGAAAGGCGGCGCAGGCCGGAGCCCTTCGCCTTGCCGACCGGCACGCGCAGGGTCATCCGGTCCTTCTCGAAATGGATGACGAAGACGTTCAGCGTGTGGCCGGCGATCTCCTGTATCTCGACCGCGTTGATCTTGCCGACCCCATGGGTCGGATAGACGACGAAATCACCGGTGCCAAAACCAAGCTTTTCAGACATCGTTATCTCTCAATCTGCCGTCGACCCTATGGGACGCGACACCCTCCCCATCCCGCGCACCACACGAGACGTGACGACTACAACCACTAGTCGCTGGGCAGCCGCCTGCACGATTTGCTGAGCGGGTCCGCCGGGGAGGACGCGCATCGCGTCCATTGCAATCTTATAGCACGAAACGGCCGTTAAAGGCGAGTCCGGAAGCCATGCCGAGTGCGCAAAGCGGCTGGTACTGGCCGCGAATCGGCACGGTAAGTAACTTTAAAATCTATTCTTTTTTGCGCTGTGCCGGATTCGGGCTGAAGTACTTCTCGAGCTTGCCCTCGACGTCCTTGTACTGGTCGGCATCCGCCGGAGGCTCGCCTTTCCGGGTGATATTCGGCCAGGATGTAGCATATTGGCGGTTGAACTCGACCCAACGCTCCGCGGATTGCTCGCTGTCCGGCACGATCGCCTCGACCGGGCACTCCGGCTCGCAGACGCCGCAGTCGATGCATTCGTCAGGATTGATCACCAGCATGTTCTCGCCCTCGTAAAAGCAATCCACGGGGCACACTTCGACACAGTCCATGTACTTGCATTTGATGCAGGCGTCGTTGACGACGTAGGTCATGCTCGATCACTCGGAGAAAAGTAATTGGGGAGCCGCGGCTCCGGCTGAAGGAGTGGCGCTTGGCGTATCACGCAGCGGCGGGCGGTTCAACCCCAGCCGATTTGGGGTCTTGGAGGCGTGGCGGCCCGACGTAGCGGGCGCGCGGGCGGATCAGCCGTCCGCTCGCGTATTGCTCCTGGGCATGCGCGAGCCAGCCGATGGTTCGGCCGAGCGCAAAAAGCCCGAGCGCGGCGCCCGGCTTGAGTCCGAGGTGGCGCGCCAGCACCCCCAACGCCCAATCGATGTTCGGCAACCGCCCCGTCGCGGCCGCCAGCGCCGCGGCAATGGGTCGCGCCGCCGCCGCGGCGGTGCTCCCGGTCTCATCCAGCAAATTCAGGAGCAGGCGGGCCCTCGGATCGCCGTGGGGATAGAGCGGATGGCCGAAGCCCGGCGGGACCTCGCCGCGCCGCAGGCGCTCCGCGACCTCGCGCTCGATATCGGGGCTCACGAGCACACTGTCCAGGAAGGCGGCTGCCCGCTCCGTCATGCCGCCGTGGCGATGGCCGCGGAGCGCCGCGAGCCCCGCCAGCACCGCGAGCAAGGGGCTTGCTCCCGCCGACGCGACGCATCGCACCGTGAAGGCGGAGACGTTGAGCTCGTGGTCGGCGCAGAGGATGAGCGCCGCGCGGATCAGCTGCCGTCCCTGCGCACCGGCCTGCCAGGCGTCCGCGAGCGTGGCATCGACGGGGCGCGAAGAGGGCGCGCGCGCCGCGACGATCGCTGCGATCAGCCGGAGGATGCGCGCGCCCGTCAGCGCGACCGCGACGGGCGAGACATCGAAGGCGCGCGCATCGCGCGCGGCGGCATGTGGCAGCAAGGCGAGACACCGCTCAAGCGCCGGCAATCCGCGCGCAGCGGTCTCCGCTGACTGCCAGGCGGCTCCGACGACCGGGAGATTGTCGGCTGCGAAGACGGCGGCGTCCCCCGATTGCCAGAGCAAGCCCGCGACCTCGCGCACCGAGGCCTCGCGCGCGAGTCTCAGGGCGTCACGCCCGCGATAGCAAGGTCCTTCGGGACCGATGGCTGTAATGGCGGACGCCAGCACGGGTTCGCCCCAGTCGAGGGCCGCGCCGGCGGTATCGCCTTCACGACGACGGACCAACCGCTCGACGTCCTCGGCGGGATAGCGCCGCTCCCGCCCCAAACCCGGCTCCGACCGGATCATGCCGCGGCTCACATAGGCGTAGAGGGTCGCTAGACTGACCCGAAGTCGCGTCGCCGCCTGCGCCGCCGTCAGAAACGGCTCTGGTTCCAATAGCACGGTGCCCATCCCTTATATTGATTTTCTAATCAATATTGCCAATGTACGCTCGTCTACGCTGAATTGCACACGTTTTCCTTGACGATTATGGGACCATGGCCAGCGGTCTTGAGGGAGTTGTTGCAGCGGAGACGGTGCTGAGCCACGTCGACGGCGAGCGGGGCGAACTCATCGTTCGAGGACTGCCGCTGCAGGTCCTAGCCACGCAGGGGTTCGAACGCGCGGCGATACTGCTCTGGCACGGTTTCGCCGAAGCGGATCGGCTGGGCCCGGCGCGGGAGCGGGCGCTCGAGCGACTGGGGCAATGGCTCCCGACGGCGGCGGCGCGAACGGTGCCCGAGGCCATGCGGCTCGCCCTCGCGGCCCTTCCGGACAGTGCGGGCGCCGAGGAGATCGCGGCGACGGTCCCGGTCTCGCTCGCGGGGATGCTCCGCGCGCGAAAGGGTCTGATGCCCGTCGCACCGGATCCTCAGCAGCGAACCGCAGCGGACTTCCTCCGGATGCAGCGGGGCGCGCCGCCGAGCGCCGCGGAGGCGGCGGCGCTCGACACTTATCTCGCCGTGGTCATCGACCATGGGCTCAACGCCTCGACCTTCACGGTGCGCGTGGTGGCATCGACGCGCGCCTCGCTCGCGGCTGCGGTCGGCGCGGGCTTCGCGGCCCTGAGGGGACCGCTCCACGGCGGCGCGCCGGGACCGGTCCTCGACATGCTCGACGATATCGGCTCGGCCGAGCGGATCGATGCTTGGCTCGAGGCGGCGCTGGCGCGCGGCGATCGCCTCATGGGCTTCGGCCATCGCGTCTACCGCGTGCGCGATCCGCGCGCCGATGCTCTGAAGGCGGCACTGCAGCGCCTCGCACCGACGACCCCGCGGCTCGCCTTCGCCGAGCTCGTGGAGCGACGCGCTCTTGCGCTGTTGCGCCGGCACCGACCCGGCCGCGCCCTCGACACCAACGTCGAGTTTTATGCGGCGCTTCTGCTGGATGCGCTCGGCCTGCCGCGCGATGCGATGGTCTCGGTCTTCGCGATGAGCCGGGTCGCGGGCTGGATCGCCCACGCGCTCGAGCAGCGGCGCACCGGCCGGATCATCCGCCCGGCCTCGCGCTACATCGGCCCGGCACCCGCCGTAGCGGCCTGACTAGGGATATTGCACGGAGATCGAGATCGCCGCGCCCTCCGGCGGCAGCTTGAAGCTCGCCGACTGGAAGCTCGGCGCCGAAAGCACCGGCCGCACATTGTTCGAGAACAGATAGCCCTCCTCCGGCAGCCCGATCAGCGAGGTCTTGAACTTGCCGTTCCCGATCTCGTCGTGAAA
>DATFRA010000418.1:0-2403 GCA_035263705.1 Allostellaceae bacterium | reverse complement strand
GGCTGAGAAACAGGTTGAGCTTGGCCGCGCGGCCGCGGCTGAACTTAAGGTTCAATTGGAGGAACTGCCGGCACGGGCCGCGGCGCTGCTCGACGAGCGCAAGAGGTTCGAGCGCGATCTGACGGAGGCGAAAAAGAAACTCGCCATGGGCGGCGGTGCAGCCGCGCGCGGCGGCGAGGACGGCGTGCGCAGCGTCGGCGACGTCAAGCTGTTGGCGCGCGCGGTGTCCGGCATCGATATCAAGGATCTCAAGAGCCTCGCCGACGAGGGCAAGAAGCAGGTCGGCTCCGGCGTGGTCGCAATCGTGGGCGTGACCGAAGAGGGCAAGGCCGGCGTCGTGGTCGGCGTGACGGCGGATCTCACGGCCCGCTTCAACGCGGTCGATCTGGTGAAGAAGGGTGCCGCGGCGCTCGGCGGCAAGGGCGGCGGCGGCCGCCCCGACATGGCGCAGGCAGGTGGTCCGGACGGCTCCAAGGCCGAGGCCGCGCTCGCCGCAATCGCCGCGGCGCTGGCGCCGACCGCGTGACCGGTCCCCCGATTGCCGGGCGGACGGGCGGTCGGCGGAACTATTGATTACAGGACTTGAGCGTCAGGTAGATCACGAACTCGAAACCGGGCTGGGCGCTGGCCGGCAGGCGCCGCGCAAGCGGTCGCGAGACGCTGACCGCGATCTCCCGCACCCCAATCCCGCGGTGGCGCTCACTGTGCGTGCGCACCGCGATGCGCGGCCAGAAGCGAAAGGCGAACGCCGTGAAGGCCGTGAGGGCGGCGCCCGAGAGGGCAAGCATGGGCAGCGACAGTTCCAACGGCATGGGACGCTCCTTACTGGTCGTGTAATTATGTAATTTAAAATTACATATCCCTCAAATTCTGTCAATTGAATTAGCGGTGCGTTAACCAATTTGGCCGCAGTGCCTTGGACCGACTCGACTCTTGGCCATTTTGCGGTGTAATTTCGGTTTACAGATGGTTAATGCATGAGCGCCATGTAATCTTCGGGGGCTGCTATGACCTGGTCCCAGGACGCCATTCGGCTCTACGAGCAGGACCTGCTGCAGAAGGCGGACATGCTGGCGATCGGCCTCAAGGGTCTTCGCGCGGCCGACGCGGCGCGTGCTGCACAATTGCTGGACGCCATCACGGAGCGTCTCGAAGGCGCGGCGCTGCGCGAGACGCCGGCCGTCTATCCGGTCGAGCAGGGCGGCGAGCGGCAGCGGCCCCTCCTGGTCGCGACCCGCGGCGAGCGCGAGGACATCGAGGACTTCATCCTCGACATTCTGGCCGAAAATCCGCTCGGCCTGTCGGTGCAGGAGATCGTCGATCATCTCGACGAGGCGCAACTCGACATGAAGCGGCGCACGCTGGTGGTCCGACTGCACCGCATGGTCCACGCCGGCAAGCTCGCCTCGCGTGCGCACGGCCACTACGCGCTGAGCGAAGCCGAGCGCACCCGGCGACGGGCGTGAGCTGAAAATATCGGCAGTGAAGCGTAGTCCGTAGGGCAAAAGCCGCGAAGCGGTGTGCCCACGCGCAACGTCATCGTCAAATCAAGGGTGGCACGCTTCGCTTTGCCCACCCTACGTCGACTGACTCGCTCCGCCTCATCCTGACGAGCGCGCGCGAAGCGCGTGCGTCTCGAAGGATGGGGCGGCGTCATGGTTCGAGACGCGCGCTGCGCGCGCTCCTCACCATGAGGTCGAGAGAGTCAAAGTCGGCGTCTCACACCGCCATCGCCTTCTTGAGGTTCTCGTCGATCTTGTCGAGGAAGCCTGTGGTCGACAGCCACGTCTGGTCGGCGCCCACCAGCAGTGCCAGGTCCTTGGTCATGAAGCCGGCCTCGACCGTCTGGACGCAGACCTTCTCGAGCGTGCTCGCGAAGGCCGCCAGCTCGGCATTGTTGTCGAGCTTGGCGCGGTGCGAAAGGCCGCGCGTCCAGGCGAAGATCGACGCGATCGAGTTGGTCGAGGTCTCCCGTCCCTTCTGGTGCTCGCGGTAATGCCGCGTGACTGTGCCGTGGGCGGCTTCCGCCTCCACCACCTTGCCGTCCGGCGTCGTGAGCACCGAGGTCATCAGGCCGAGCGAGCCGTAACCCTGCGCGACCGTATCGGACTGAACGTCGCCGTCGTAGTTCTTGCACGCCCAGACGTAGCCGCCCGACCATTTGAGCGCCGCCGCCACCATGTCGTCGATCAGGCGGTGCTCGTAGGTGAGCTTCCTCTTGTCGAATTCGGCCCTGAACTCCCTGTCGAACACGTTCTGGAAGATGTCCTTGAAGCGGCCGTCATAGACCTTGAGGATCGTGTTCTTGGTCGACAGATAGACCGGATAGCCGCGGGCGAGCCCGAAGTTGAACGAGGCGCGCGCGAAGTCGCGGATCGAATCGTCGAGGTTGTACATCGCCAT
>DATFRA010000417.1:0-2298 GCA_035263705.1 Allostellaceae bacterium | reverse complement strand
AAGAGCTCCTCCAGATCATGATGCAGTTCGACGCCATCGCTCCCGCGCGGGAGTTCCTCTACACCTACGACGGCCTGACGCCGGAGGGCGCGGCGGCGATCTTCGTCCTGGCCACGGGCGCGAGCGTGCTCTCGACTCGGCGGCGCGCCCCGGCCGCCGGAGCGCCCAGCTGGTGGCAAAGCCGCAACGGGCAGCTGGCGAAAGCCGCGATCGCCATCGTGGTGCTGATCCTGCTGCCGGTGCTTGCCGGCTCCTACATTGGCCAGGTGCTGATGCTGGTCGGGCTCTACATCCTCATGGGCATGGGCCTCAACCTCGAGGTCGGCCTCGCGGGACTGCTCGATCTCGGCTTTGTCGCCTTTTTCGCGGTCGGCGCCTACACGACGGCGCTGCTCACGGCCGACAGCCCGCACTCGCTCGCGGCCATCGCTGGCTTCCCGCATCTGAACTTCTGGATGGCGATGCCGGTCGCGGTCTTCATTTCCGTCATCGTCGGCGTGCTGTTCGGCATTCCCGTGCTCGGCGTGCGCGGCGATTACCTCGCGGTCGCTACCCTGGGACTGGGCGAAATCGTGCGCGTAATCGTGCAGTCCGATGCCGCGGCGCCTCTGCTCGCGGGCGCCCAGGGCATCCTGCAGATCCCCAAGCCGGAGATCGGCAGCTTCGAGCTCGCCGATCCCGTGGCGCTCTTCTTCCTGACGCTGGTCTGCGCCGGGGTTGCCGCCTATTTTGCCTGGCGCCTGGAGAGCTCACGGCTCGGGCGCGCCTGGATGGCCGTGCGTGACGATGAGGACGTCGCGCAGGCGCTCGGCATCAACTTGGTCAAGGTCAAGCTGCTCGCCTACGGCCTCGGCGCCGCCTTCGCGGGCCTCTCGGGCTCGATCTTCGCGGTGATGCTGACCTCGGTCTATCCCAGCAGCTTCCAGCTCCTGGTCTCCATCAACGTGCTGGCGCTCATCATCGTCGGCGGCATGGGGAGCCTGCCTGGCGTCATCGTGGGATCGCTGGCGCTGGTGGGTTTGCCGGAGCTGCTGCGCGAATTCGGCGAGAACCGCTATCTCTTCTACGGCGTGGCGCTGATCGTGATGATGCGGATCCGGCCGGAGGGCCTCTGGCCCTCTGCGACGCGCCGCCGCGAGCTGCATGATTTCGCGGGCGAGCTCGAGGTCGAGGAACCGCCGCCCGCCGTCGTCGCCGAGGTCGCGGCGCACGGCCAGCACCCGCTCGGCGAGTAGGAGGCAGCCGTGGCGGTCGAGCCGATCCTGGTGACGAAAGCGCTGACCATGCGCTTCGGCGGCCTCACCGCGGTGGGCAGCCTCGACCTCGCGGTGCGCGAGCGCCAGATCCACAGCGTGATCGGCCCGAACGGCGCGGGCAAGACCACGGTCTTCAACTGCATCATGCAGAACATCAAGCCCACCAGCGGCCAGATCTGGTTCCGCGGCGAGCGGCTCGACGGGCTGACGCCGGACCGCGTGGCGGCGGTCGGCATCAGCCGGACCTACCAGAACATCCGCCTGTTCCGGAACATCACGGCGATCGAGAACCTGCTGGTCGGCATGCACCTGCACCTGAAGTCGCATTGGTGGGGCGCGCTCGTCAACAGCGGGCACACGCGGCGGGACGAGGCGCGGGCCCACGACGACGCCCTGAAGCTGCTGCAGTTCATCGGCCTGCGCGGCCGCGGCGACGTCCTCGCGCGCAATCTCGCCTATGGCGAGCAGCGCCGGCTCGAGGTCGGGCGCGCGCTGGCGACCCAGCCGAAGCTGCTGATGCTCGACGAGCCGACCGCGGGCATGAATCCCCGCGAGACCTCCGACATGATGGCGTTCATCAACCGGGTGCGCGACGAGTACGGCATCACCATCATCCTGATCGAGCACCAGATGCGCGTGGTGATGGGCATGTCCGATGTGGTCACCGTGCTCGACCATGGCGTGAAAATCTCCGAAGGCACGCCCGCCGAGGTGCAGCACGATCCGAAGGTGATCGAGGCCTATCTCGGCACGCCGTCCTCGACGCCGGCGGCGGCGCGCAAGCATTCGGCCGAGCATATGCAAGATCCTTCGGCCCAAGCTTGAGCTGAATTCCATGGCGCTCCTCGAGATCGACGACATCCGCGTCTTCTACGACAACATCGAGGCCTTGAAGGGCGTCTCGATCTCGGTCGAGGAGCACCAGATCGTGACGCTGGTCGGCGCGAACGGCGCCGGCAAGACCACGACCCTGCGCGCGATCAGCGGCCTCCTGCATCCGCGCCTGGGCGACATCCGCTTCAACGGCGAGAGCCTCACGGGC
>DATFRA010000416.1:0-9866 GCA_035263705.1 Allostellaceae bacterium | reverse complement strand
CCGTTCGAGGTCGTCCGCGTGGCAGCCCCAGGGATGCAGCTCGATGATGCCGTGCTGTGCGAGCTCGACTAGATCGCGGGTGCTGTCCAGCACGAGATAGTCGACCTTGCCCTTGCGCTCCCGCACGGAGATGCGCTCGAGCGAGCGCAGCTCGGTCTTACCGAAATGCTTCTGGAAGAAGCAGCTGCCGACCCCTTCGGGGCAACGCAGCAGGCTCAGCGGCCGGCCCCGCAGATGAGGAACCATCACGTCCGCGACGGCCTCGTAGTACCGAGCGACATCGAGCTTGGTCGCGCCGATGTCCGGGAAGACCACGCGGCTCGAATGCGTGATCGCGACGCCGGCTGCCGTGGAATCTCCGGTGTTCTTCGAGGCGTGCTGGCTATTGGGCATGGGATCGTCTGCCGTCTTGGTGGCGCGCGGGCGCTCACGAACGACGTCGGTCGGGCGCTTGTCCTCGCGCAGCCCCTGGAACGAGGGCTGGCGAAGCACGTTGTCGCGCGTCCACGACAGGAATTCCACCTCGCAGACGAGCTCAGGCTTCACCCAATAGACGCCGCGGCTCATTTCCGCAGGCACCTGCTCCACGAGAGCGCGCGAGACCCGAAGCGGTTCTAGTCGCGATCGCAGATCGAGCGAAGTCTCGTGGGTGAAACCGCTGCCCACTCGGCCCGCGTAGACGAGATGGCCCTTCTCATGGTTACCCACGACGAGCGCGCCGATCCCGGGACCGCCCTTCTTCTGGTGCGTGAAGCCCACGATGACGAATTCCTGCCGTGCGTGGCACTTCGCCTTGACCCATTCCGCGCTGCGTCCCGAGCGATACGGGCGTTTCCGCTGCTTCGATACCACGCCCTCGAGCCCGAGCTCCGAGGCGTGCCGGAACACCTCCTCACCAGTCGCCTCGATGTGGTCGGAAAACTGGATCGAGCCGATGCCGCTGCCGCCCGCGATCAGCTCGCGCAGCGCCTCTTTCCGGTCGCTGAGTGCCGCGCCCCTGAGGTCATGTCCATCGAGATGCAGGAGATCGAAGGCAAAGAAGGTGAGGTGCCGCTGGTCGTCGGCGCTGAGCGCTTCCTGCAGCGCCCCGAAACTCGAGTGCCCGTTCTCGTCGAGCACGACGACCTCGCCGTCGAGGGCGAACGCGTCGGCCGGCAACGCCTCGATCGGCCCGATCAGGCGCCGGAACCGGTCGGTCCAATCCTGACCCGTGCGGGTCAGCAACCGGGCCCCGCGCGCATCGCGCCGGCAATAGACGCGATAGCCGTCGAGCTTGATCTCGTGGATCCAGGTATCGCCATCGGGCGGCCGCGCCACCGAAGTGGCGAGCTGAGGCGCGATGAAATCCTGCAGAGGTCCATGCTTGGCGCCCGGGATGAGCGCGCGCTTCCGCCGCCGCGCCGCCGTCCCGCGCGGGCGGGCGGGCTTGGTGCTGATCCATTGGCCGCCGGAGCGCTCGAGCTCGGCCATCGTCTTGTAGCTGAGCGCGCTCCGGTCCACATGCTCGAGTAGCGCCTCGCCGTTGCCCGGCAGCGCCGCTTGGTCCCGTTCTTTGATCAGCAGCCAGTTGTCGCGGCGCTCTTCCTGGGCCCGTCCACGCATGCGGACGAGCGTCCAACTCCCCTTGAGGTGCTGGCCGTGCAGGAGGAACTTGAGCTTGCCCTCGGCATAACTCTTGCGGGGATCGAGCAGAGGCTCCCACGTGCCGTAGTCCCACACCATGACAGTGCCGGCGCCGTATTGGCCCGCGGGGATGGTGCCCTCGAAGGTGCCGTAGGCGAGGGGATGGTCCTCGACGTGCACCGCCAGGCGCCGGTCCTCGGGATCGAGGCTCGGGCCTCGGGTCACCGCCCAGCTCTTCAGGACGCCATCGAGCTCGAGGCGGAAATCGTAGTGCAGGCGCCGCGCCGCGTGCTTTTGCACGACGAAACTGTTGCCGTCACCGTGACCGGGTCGGTCTGCCGGCGGCTCCGGCGTCGCATCGAACCGGCGCTTCCTCTTGTAGGTTGCGAGGTCTCCGACCCGCACCGCAGCGTGCGATCTCCTGGCCAGGCGTGGCTCCTTTTGGCTGGCCAGCCTCCCATAACGTCAGTTCGGAGTCACCGCAACCGGGGGCAGCCTCCTACGCCCGATGTGGCGGATGGAGCAATTGGGGGACGGAATGGAGGACGGTTGCGACGTGGATCGCCTCGGCCTTGGCGGCGCGGAGGGCGCCGGGCAGCACGCTGGCACCGAGGACAAACGCAACCAGTGCCCAGGCGGCGATCAGATCCCGTAGGCGCACGCGGGCACGGTCAGGGCAGGTACGGATTGGCTCGAACATGTCGGCACTCTTTCTTCTTCCGGCTCCACCTGATATGGGGATCATGCTGCAATGCACAAACCCCATATCCCCGCATGGCAGGCACAACTTTCCGTGTGGATCGAAGGGGTTATTGGGGAGGGGCCGAGCCGTTGACGGGCGTTGCGTCAGGCGCGGTCTGACGTATCAATTCCTGATAGAGCCGGTCGACATCGTCGGCATCGCGTTTGGAGATGCCGGCGTCCGGCGCTGCTTTGCCCACACTCGCCCGCGGCTGGATGTGGTGGCCGCCGACAATTGCAGAGTTCGGAGCGGCGGCCGGTGTCAGCGGAGCATCGGCCGGCGGCGGATTGGCGGCGATCAAGGCTGCCGCCATGAGTGCAAACGCGAGAGCACGGGGCATGCACAATCTCCCTCTACGCATCAGGCCTCGATCACATCGGTGGTATCGCGCGACCCATGGCTGCCCAGCTCATAATCTTGATTCCGGCTGGAGCCGGGTACCGTCGATCATGCGGGAATACCGGAACGGGTGGGGGTCGACGATCGGCGTCTCACCAGCGAGCAGATCCGCCGCGAGGCGACCAGCGCCAGGCCCAATTCCGAAGCCGTGGCCGCTGAAGCCCGTCGCCAGGAAAAAGCCCGGCGCGGCCTCCACCGGTGAAATCACCGGCACGGCGTCGGGGGTGACATCGATCATGCCAGCCCAGGTCTCCGCCATCTTGATGTCCTTTAGACTCGGGTACCCCGCCTTAAAATTCCCGATCGCGCGGTCGAGGAGCTTGCGGTCGGGCTCGGGATCGAGCACGCGGACGTCCTCGAAGGGCGAGGGCTTGTCGAGCGGCCAGTGGCTCGGCCGCAGCAGCGCCTTCCAGAAATCCGAACCGAACTCCAGCTTGATGTTCCGGCTCTCGTACCTGAACGCCGGCCAGAACTTGCGGAAATACCGGATGGCGTCCGGCGTCACGTGGAAACTCACCTGGTTGCGGTAGCCCACGGTGAAGCCGCCATCGAGCCGGCGCCGGATGCCGAAGCTCGGCGTGCCCAGCGCGCTGTCGAACACCTCCGGCGCCGCCTCCGTGCGAAGGACCGAGGCGCGCACCGTGAGCTGCGGGAGGTCGATGCCATGCCGCCGGCAGAACAGCGACGACCACGCGCCGCCGGCGCAGAGGGCTTTCTTGGTACGGATCGTTCCGTGCTCGGTGACGACGCCGGAGACGGCGCCTCCCTCGGTCTCCAGCCCGCGCGCGGCGCAGCTCTGATGAATGGTGGCGCCAAGCTTGCGCGCGGCGGTCGCGATCGCGGGCCCGGCCATTGAGGGCTCGGCGCGGCCGTCGGTCGGCGTATGCAAGCCGCCGATCCATTTGTGCTCGCAGCCCGGCGTCATCGCCTGGGCCTCGGCAGCCGAGAGGAGGCGCGAGTGCAGCTGGTACTCCCGCGCGTGCTCCATCCAGCGCTCCCACTTCGCGAGCTCTTGCGGGTCCTGCGTGACGTAGAGGATGCCGGTGCGGCGGAAGCCGGTGTCGGCGCCGATCTCGCCGCTGAGGTCGCCCCAGATCCTGAGGCTCTCCTTGATGAGCGGAATCTCCGCGCGGTCGCGGTCCTGCTGGCGGCACCAACCCCAATTGCGGCTCGATTGCTCGCCCGCGATCCGCCCCTTCTCCACGAGCGCAACGGACATGCCGCGCTTCGCCAGGTAGTAGGCGGTGGCGGAGCCGATGATGCCGCCGCCGATGATCACGACATCGGCGGTCTTCGGCAGTTGCGTATCGCTTTGGACGGGGTCGACGGGTGGCGACATGAGGGCCTCTTTCAGGATGGCGCACGCGCGGGCGAGTCCGGCTGCAGCGTATAGAGCCCGGCGGCCATGATGATGAGCGCGCCCAGGACCATCACCGCGTCGGGCGTGTTGCCGAAGAACAGATAGCCCCAGAGCACGCCCCAGGGCAGCGCGGCATATTCGCAGGGCGCCGCACGATAGGCTTCTGATAGCCGATAGCCCTGGCTCAGGCAGAAGAACCCGAAGGCGGCGATGCAGCCGCAGAGCGCCATCAGCGCAAGGTCGAGCGCGCTCGGCCAGATCCAGGGATTGAGCAGGAAACGGATGGACTCCTGGGCGCCGGGCGGCGGCGCGACATTCGCGAGTACCGCCGCGGTGAGCGCGCCGCCCATGATGTAGGCGCCGGTGGCCGTCAGCGCCATGGCGCCGCCGCTCTCGGTGCTGCCGAGCCGCCGCGCCATCACCGCTGATATCGCATAGGCGGCCGCGGACGCGATCGGCAGCAGCGCCGCGGGATCGAAGAGACTGAGGCCGGGCCGGAGGATGACAAGCACGCCGACGAAACCGGCGCCGAGCGCGAGCCAACGCCGCGTCCGCACGCGCTCGCCGAGCACGAGCACCCCTAGCATGGTCACGAACAGCGGCACCGTGAAGGTGAGCGCGATCACGTCCGCCATCGGCATGCGCGCCAGCGCGAGGTAATAGCAGGTGTAGGAGACGTAGAGGATGGTGCCGCGCGCGAGGTGCAGCAGGCCGCGATGCATCTTGATATGCCCGCGCTGCTCCGCATAGGTGACGCCCAGCAAGATCGGAAAGGCCACGAGGCTTCGGATCACGACGATCTGGTGCACCGGGTAGACGCTGCTGAGGATCTTCACGATCACGTCCTGGATCGTGAAGACGGAAACGCCGGCGGCAACGCTCATCATGCCGAGCGCTTGCCGGCTGATCGCCGGGCGAGCCGCTAGCGCAGGCATGGCGCGGTCATTTCCCGAGGTAGGCAATGGCCTCGATCTCCACGAGCATTTCCTTCTCGGCGAGCGTCGCCTGAACCGTGGTCCGCGCGGGCGGATCGATCGGAAACGCTTTCGCGAACTCCTCGTTCATGGCCTGAAAATCCCGGATGTCCGCGAGATAGACGTTGCATTTGAGGACGTCGGCCATCGTGGCGCCGGCCTCGCGCAGAATGGACTCGATGTTGCCCAGCACCTGGCGGGTCTGCGCGCGCACGTCGCCGATCCCTACGATCTCGCCCTTGTCGTTCCAGGCGACCTGACCCGCCGTGTAGACGTAGTTGCCGCCGCGGGTGCCCGGCGAATAGGGATAGGTGGGCCGCGGTTGGAACGAGAGGTTGCGCGGACGCAAGACGCGCTTCGGCATGACCGGCTTCCCGAGTTCTCGAGGTCAGCAATCGAGCGTGGTATCGCGCTCCCACTGCGTAAGGTGCTGCGCATAGGCGTTCCAGTCGTCGTGCTTGAGCTTCAGGTACGAAGAGACGAATGCGTCGCCGAGGCCGTTCTTAAGCACGCTCGACTTCTCGAGAAGCCGCAGGGCATCGAGCAGATTGAGCGGCAGGCGTTTCGCGTTTTTGACCGTGTGACCCTCGGTGTACATGTTGATGTCGAGCCGCTTGCCGGGATCGCGCTTGTTGGCGATGCCGTCGAGGCCCGCGACGAGTACGCCGGCTTGCAGCAGGTACGGGTTCGCGGCGCCGTCGCCGAGCCTGAGCTCGAACCGGCCGCTCTCGGGAATCCGAATCATGTGCGTGCGATTGTTGCCGGCGTAAGTCACCGTGTTGGGGGACCAGGTGGCGCCGGAGACCGTGCGCGGCGCGTTGATGCGCTTGTAGGAATTGACCGTGGGATTGAGGAGCGCGCAGAGCGGCTCGGCGTTGTGGATCACGCCGCCGATGAAGGAATAACCGAGCTTGGAGAGGCCAAGCTCGCCCTTCGGGTCCTGGAACAGGTTCCTCTTGCCATCCCAGAGCGAGACGTGGGCGTGGCAGCCGTTGCCGGTGAGATTCGAGAACGGCTTCGGCATGAAGGTGGCGCGGAGCCCGTGCTTCTCCGCGATCGACTTCACCATGTATTTGAAGAAGGCATGCCGGTCCGCGGTCATCAGCGCGTTGTCGTATTGCCAGTTCATCTCGAACTGGCCGTTCGCATCCTCATGGTCGTTCTGGTAGGGCGACCACCCCAGCCCGAGCATGCTGTCGCAAATCTCGGTGATCACGTCGTAGCGCCGCATCAGCGCCGCCTGGTCGTAGCAGGGCTTCTGTTGGCGGTCGCCCTCGTCCGCGATGCGCTCGCCGCTCGGGCTGACCAGGAAGAACTCGCACTCGACGCCGCTCTTAAGCTCGTAGCCTTTTTCGGCGGCGCTCGCGAGTGCGCGCTTCAACACATTGCGCGGCGCGTGCGCGACCTCCTTGCCGTCCATCCAGAGGTCCGCAGCGAGCCAACCCACGGTCGGCTTCCATGGCAGCTGGATCAGGCTCGCCGGGTCGGGCAGCGCGAAGAGGTCGGAGTCTGCCGGCGTCATGTCGAGCCAGGTCGCGAAGCCCGCGAAGGCGGCGCCGGCCTTCTGCATCTCGCCGATGGCAGCGGCGGGCACCAGCTTCGCGCGCTGGGTCCCGAACAGGTCGGTGTAGGAGATCAGGAAATATTTGATGTCGCGGTCCTTCGCGGTCCGCGCCAGATCAGTCGGCATGCTTGCCCCCTCGTTTTCCCGCTGCTCCCGGCCCGGGTTACATCATGACGCCGGTTTGCCCGGAATCCAATTCGTACCGGCGAGCGGCACGCCCGCCATTGCGGCGGACTCGATCGTCAGAGCCACCAGGTCCTCCGGCTCGAGGTTGTGCAAATGGCTCTTGCCGCACGCGCGCGCGATGGTCTGCGCCTCGAGCGTCAGCACTGAGAGGAAATTCGCGATGCGCCGGCCGCCGAGGATGGGATCGAGTCGCGCTGCGAGTGCGGGGTCCTGCGTCGTGATCCCCGCGGGATCGCGACCGTCCTGCCAGTCGTCGTAGGCGCCCGGGAGAGTGCCGAGCGCCTTGTACTCGGTTTCGTAGACGGGATCGTTGTCGCCGAGGGCCACTAGCGCGGCGGTGCCGATGGAGACAGCGTCGGCGCCGAGCGCCAGGGCCTTTGCGACGTCGGCGCCGTTGCGGATTCCGCCGGAGATGATCAGCTGCACATTCCGGTGCATGCCCAGGTCCTGCAATGCCTGCACCGCCGGCCGGATCGCCGCCAGGGTGGGGATGCCGACGTGCTCGATGAAGACTTCCTGCGTCGCGGCGGTGCCGCCTTGCATGCCGTCGAGCACCACCACGTCGGCGCCGGCCTTCACCGAGAGCGCCACGTCGTAGTAGGGGCGGCTGGCGCCGACCTTGACGTAGATCGGCTTCTCCCAGTCGGTGATCTCCCTGAGCTCCGCGATCTTGATCTCGAGATCGTCCGGGCCGGTCCAGTCGGGATGCCGGCAGGCGGAGCGCTGGTCTATGCCTTCCGGCAGCACGCGCATCGCGGCGACGCGCGCCGATATCTTCTGCCCCAGCAGCATCCCCCCGCCGCCGGGCTTCGCACCCTGGCCCACCACCACCTCGATGGCATCGGCCTTGCGGAGGTCGTCGGGATTCATCCCGTAGCGCGACGGCAGGTATTGGTAGACCAGAAGGCTGGAATGCCCGCGCTCCTCGGGCGTCATGCCACCGTCGCCGGTGGTGGTGGAGGTGCCCACGATCGAGGCGCCGCGTCCCAGCGCTTCCTTCGCCTGCGCCGAGAGCGAGCCGAAGCTCATGCCGGTGATCGTGATGGGGATCTTCAGCTCGATTGGCTTCTTCGCGTGCCGCGTACCGAGCATGACATTGGTGCCGCATTTCTCGCGATAACCCTCGAGCGGATAGCGGCTGATGGAGGCGCCGAGGAAGAGCAGATCGTCGAAATGCGGCAGGTGGCGCTTCGCGCCGCCGCCGCGGATGTCGTAGATGCCGGTCGCCGCCGCGCGCCGGATCTCCGCCAGCGTGTGCTCGTCGAAGCTCGCGGAAAAGCGCGGCGGGGTCGGGGGGATGTTCTGATAGTCGGACATGGGATCAATAAGCCGAGGCGTTGTCGACGTGGAAATGATAGAGGCGGCGCGCCGAGCCGTAGCGGCGAAACTCCTCGATATCGACTTGACCCGCGATGCCTGCTTTCTGCAGCAGGGCGTGCAGTTTCTTACGGTGTTTGTCCTTGAGCTTCTTCTCGACGCAATCGGCGCCAAGGCTCTGTACTTTGCCGCGCACGAAGAGCTTGGCCTCGTAGATGGAATCGCCAAGCGCCTCGCCGGCGTCGCCGAGCACGACCAGCGCGCCCGCCTGCGCCATGAAGGCGCTCATATGGCCGATGGATCCCTTGACCACGATGTCGGCGCCCTTGAGCGAGATGCCGCAGCGCGCCGACGCGCTACCATCGATCACCAGGAGCCCGCCGTTCGCGGTGGCGCCCGCGGATTGGCTGGCGTCGCCCTGCACATGCACCAGTCCCGACATCATGTTCTCGGCGACGCCGACGCCCGCGTTGCCCTTGATCAGCACAGTCGCGCGCTTGTTCATGCCGGCGCAGTAGTAGCCGACGTTGCCCTCGATCTCGACGGTGGCGTCGACATCGAGGCCAGCCGCGATCGAATGCCGGCCCTTGGGATTGAGCACGCGCCAGTAGTGGCTGGTGCTGGGATCGAGCTGATGGAGCGCCGCGTTGAGCTCGCGGACCGTGCCGCTCGCGAGATCGAAGTCGCGCGCGTTCGCGCGCAGACTCATTGCCTGAGGTCCCAGAAATAGACCTTCGCGGGTTCCGGCTCGAAGACCCGTGCGTGCTCGATGCCGGGCAGATCGGCGAGCGCGCGATACTCGGTGCCGAAGGCGACGTAGTCGCCTGCCTCCGCCATCACCGCGGGCTTGCAGGCGATGGGATCGCGGAGCACGCCGAAGCCGGACTCGGTGCCCACGACGAAGGTGTAGAATCCGTCGAGGTCTTCGAGGGCGTTCTCGAGCGCGGCGCCAAGATGCATCCCCTGGCGGAGCCGCCAGGTGAGGTAGCCCGCGGCCACCTCCGTGTCGTTCTCTGTCGCGAAGCCGATGCCGTCGCGCTGGAGCTCGCGGCGGAGCGCATTGTGATTCGAAAGCGAGCCATTGTGCACGAGGCACTGATCGGCGCCGGTGGAGTAGGGGTGGGCGCCGTCGGTGGTGACGGCGGACTCCGTCGCCATTCGCGTGTGGCCGATCGCGTGGGTGCCCACCATGCCCGCGAGAGCGAAGCGCTTGGCGACCTCGCCGGGGAGGCCGACTTCCTTGTAGAGCTCCATGCGCCGGCCCATGCCGACGATCGTGATGTCGGGCGCGATGCGGCCAAGCTCGGCGCGAACCTCGGCGGCGCGCGCCGCGGGCACGCTCAGCACCGCGTGCGTGTCGCGGCGGCAGATCGATACGTCCTCGCCGAGCTGACTACCGATCTCCGCGGCGATCGCGTCGAAATCCGTATCGGCGCCGGCGCGCAGCGTGAGCTTGATCCGGTCGGGGCGCGCTTCGCCATAGACGGCGAAGCCCGCGGAATCCGGACCGCGCTCGGAAAGCGTGGTGAGCATGGTGCCGAGGAGACTCCCAAGCTCCGGTCTAAGCTTTTGGTTCTTCAGGAAAAGTCCCACGATTCCGCACATGCCGCGCTCCCCGAAGGCATCGGCGCGAGGGTCGCATGCAGCGCGCGGGCTTGTCAACGCGAGAGAATAAATGTTTCTTGTAGAGAAACTAAGCTA
>DATFRA010000415.1:0-21493 GCA_035263705.1 Allostellaceae bacterium | reverse complement strand
TGGCTCCAGCGATCAGGCGATAGGCCAGCGCCCACTTGGTCAGCGGGACGTGGCT
Organism: Allostellaceae bacterium; assembly: GCA_035263705.1. GTDB lineage: Bacteria > Pseudomonadota > Alphaproteobacteria > ATCC43930 > CGMCC-115725 > DASZHJ01. The sequence goes on along the minus strand of DATFRA010000415.1, from coordinate 21,438 downwards.
ACTCTCCATGACGTGCCCGGTCCGCACCGTGAACTGGCCGTGGCAGTCAGCGCACTCCTTGAGGCCAGCACGGACCTTTGCCTTTTTGTTCGCCTCGATCTCATACACCCGTACGCTGCCGCAGTGGACGCAAACGGGACCGTTCGGCCAGCGGACTTCCTCGAAGTAAGCCCTAGCCTTGTCCTCGTTCGTGAAGATCGGATCAGTAAGATTGAGCGCGATAGCCGTAATCCCTCTGTGATGCGCCCACTACAGCATATGGGCGCCCCTTTGTCAAAGGGATAATGTGGCTATAATGCCACTATCGGCAAAATCAGTGCTTCGGCGGCTCTGGCGCCCATGCCACCACACGCTGGCGCTGCTCGCCGAGGCCTGTAATCCCCAGCCGCATGGTATCGCCGGGCTTCAGGAACCGCTGCGGCTTCATGCCGAGACCGACGCCGGAGGGGGTGCCGGTAGGGATCACGTCACCCGGCAGCAGGGTCATGAACTGGCTGGCGTAGCTCACCAGCTGCCTCACCGTGAAGATCATGTCGCGGGTGTTGCTGCGCTGCACGCGGTCCCCATTCACCTCGAGCCAGAGGTCGAGGGCCTGAGGATCCGGCACCTCGTCCGAGGTGACGAGATAGGGGCCCATGGGCGCAAACGTGTCGCAGCTCTTGCCCTTCGACCACTGACCGCCGCGCTCGATCTGGAATTCGCGCTCGGAGACGTCGTTGACGATGCAATAACCGGCCACGTGCTTGAGCGCGTCGGCCTCGGAGACGTACTGCGCCTTGGTGCCGATGACGATCCCGAGCTCGACCTCCCAATCGGTTTTCTTGGAGTTCTTGGGGATCAATACGTCGTCGTTCGGGCCGTTGATGGCGGTGGTTGCCTTCATGAAGAGTATCGGCTCCTTCGGGATCGCCTGCCCCGCCTCCTCCGCGTGCTTGCGATAGTTGAGGCCGACACACACGAGCTTCGGCACCCGCGCCACACAGGGACCTAGTCTCGGCGTTCCCGTCACTGCCGGGAGCGTCGCCGGATCGATCCGGCGGAGCTTGTCGAGGCTCGCCGGCGAGATCGCGTCGGGGCCGATGTCGGACGCTGTGCCCGAGAGATCGCGGATTCGGCCGTCGCGGTCGAGGATTCCCGGCTTCTCCTGACCCATCGGGCCATAGCGCAGCAGTTTCATTTGTTTAGCTCCCGTTGTTCACAGCGGATCAGAGGCTGAAACCGCCGTCGATGATGTGGATGGCGCCGGTGGTGAAACCGGATTCGTCGCTCGCGAGATGCACCGCCAGCGCCGCCACTTCCTCGGCGGTGCCGAGCCGCCCCATGGGCTGGCGGGCGATGAAGGCTCTGCGGGCTTCCTCGACGTTGCCGAGGGCCGCGATGCGGTCGTCGAGGGAGGGTGTGGCGATGGTGCCCGGGCAGATCGCGTTGCAGCGGATGCCCTGCTTGATGAAGTCGGCGGCGACGGATTTCGTGAGCCCGATCACGGCGGCCTTGCTGGTGCCATAGACGAAGCGGTTGGGGATGCCGCGTACCGAGGAGGCGCCGGAGGCGACGTTGACGATCGAGCCTTTCCCCTTCTTGAGCATGCCCGGCAGGAACGCGCGGATCGTGTAGTACATGCTCTTGACGTTGAGGGTCATGGAGAAGTCCCAGTCCCTTTCGCCGGTGTCGAGCACGGTGCCGTGATGCACGAAGCCCGCGCAATTCATCAGCACATCGACCGGGCCGATCTCATTGGCAAGCGTGGTGATGCCGGCGCTGTGGGTCGCGTCGAGCTTGCGGGCGACGATGCCGGAGCCGCCCTGCTCTTTCGCGAGCGCGCCCAGCTTCTCCAGGTTCAGGTCCGTCGCGATCACGCGGGCGCCTTCGCGGGCAAAGGCGAGCGCCGAGGCGCGGCCGATCCCTTGCGCTGCCGCCGTCACCACCGCGGTCTTGCCGTCGAGCCGTCCAGCCATGCCTGCTCCGAATTGGCGGCAGAAATTGCCACGTCGGAGACCCCCCTGTAAATTGATCCCGCCGCCAAAAATCGGAGCATTCGATGCCCAGGCTCACCATCCGACTCAACGGCGCCGACAATGTGGTTGTCGCCCGCGCCGATATCCTCCCGGGCACGGAAATCCCCGGCGAGCGCGTGACGAGCCGCGGCCATGTGCCGGCGGGGCACAAACTCGCGACGGTGCCGGTCGCCGCGGGCGAGGCCGTGCGCAAATACAACCAGATCATCGGCTTTGCGACGGCGGCGATCGCGCCCGGCGAACACGTCCACACGCACAATGTCGCCATGGGCAACTTCGCCCGTGACTACGCTTTCTGCGCCGACGCAAAGCCGACGCAATTCGTGCCGGAGAAGGAACGCGCGACTTTCGAGGGCATCATGCGCGCGGACGGTCGGGTCGCCACGCGAAATTATCTGGGCGTGCTTACCACCGTGAACTGCTCCGCCACCGCCGCGCGCTTCATTGCGGACCAGTTCCGGGGTCCGGCGCTCGCGGAGTTCCCGAACGTCGACGGCGTGGTGGCGCTCGGCCACGGCACCGGCTGCGGCATGGCGAGCGAAGGACTCGCCATGGACTTGCTCCGCCGCACCATCGGCGGCTATGCGCGGCACGCGAACTTCGCGGGGATCCTGATCCTGGGCCTCGGCTGCGAGGCGAACCAGATCGGCGGGCTCATGCGCGCCGAGGGGCTCTCGGAAGGGCCGCTCCTGCAGACCATGACCATCCAGGAGACCGGCGGCACTACCAAAACCGTGCGCGAGGGCGTGGCGCGGCTCAAGGAGATGCTGCCGGTGGCGAACCGCGTGCGCCGCCAGACCGTGCCCGCGAGTCATCTCATCCTGGCCCTGCAATGCGGCGGCTCCGACGGCTATTCCGGCATCACCGCGAACCCCGCGCTCGGCGCCTGTGTCGATCTGCTAGTGCGCCACGGCGGCACCGCCGTGCTCTCGGAGACGCCGGAGATCTACGGCGCCGAGCATCTGCTGACGCGCCGCGCCGTGAGCCACGCGGTAGGCGAGCAGCTCGTCGAGCGGATCCGCTGGTGGGAGGACTACACCGCCAAGACCGGCGGCGAGATGAACAACAACCCCTCGCCCGGCAACAAGGCTGGCGGCCTCACCACCATCCTCGAGAAATCCCTGGGCGCCGTCGCGAAGGGCGGCACCACCAACCTGACCGCCGTCTACAAATACGCCGAACCCATCACCGAGAAGGGCTTCGTGTTCATGGATACGCCGGGCTACGACCCCGTGTCTGCGACGGGCCAGGTGGCGGGCGGCGCCAACATCATCTGCTTCACCACCGGCCGCGGTTCGGTGTTCGGCTGCAAGCCCGCGCCCAGCCTCAAGCTCGCCACCAACACGCCGCTCTTCGAGCACATGGGCGACGACATGGATATCGACTGCGGCCCGATCGCGGATGGCGGCGCCACCATCCCCGAGATCGGCGAGCGCATCTTCAAGCTCGTCCTAGAGACTGCCTCCGGGAAGAAGAGCAAGAGCGAGGAACTCGGCTTCGGCGAGGATGAATTCACGCCGTGGCAGCTCGGCGCGGTGATGTAGGCCGCTGACGCTCCGATCGTGCGTCCTTCGACGCGTTCGCCTCGCTCACCTGCTCAGGATGAGGACGTTTGTGTGCTGCAACAGCACTCATGCCCCATGTCCTGAGCAAGCGAAGCGGGTCGAAGGCCGCACCACCTAAAAATATTTCTTCAAGCTGTTCCTGATCCGCTCCAGCACCGGCACGCTCGGATCCGGCAGCTCGAAGGCTTTGCCGGTGATCTGCTCGGAGGCACTTATGTAGACGCGCGCGGTCTCCAGCACCATCTCGCGGGGGATCTCGGGGATCGCATCCTTGTAGGGGTCGCAGCGCTCGGCGACCCAGCTCCGGACGAAATCCTTGTCGAAGCTCGCGGGCCGCTCGCCTGCCTCGAAACGGCGTTGATAGCTCGGGGCGAGCCAGTAGCGGCTGCTGTCGGGCGTGTGGATCTCGTCGGCGAGGATGATCCGGCCCTCCCCGTCGAAACCGAACTCGTATTTGGTGTCGACCAGGATGAGGCCGCGTTTCGCCGCCATCTCGCGGCCGCGCGCGAAGAGGGCGAGCGCGGTCTCGCTGACGCTCCGCCACTGCGCCGCCGTGAGCAGCCCGCGCCGGACGATCTCCTCGGAGGTCAGCGGCTCGTCGTGGCCGCCGTCGACGGCCTTGCTGGTGGGCGTGATGATCGTCGCCGGCAGCTTCTGGTTCTCGCGCATGCCGTCGGGGAAGCGCATGCCGTAGAGCGTGCGCTCGCCCTTCTTGTACATCGTCCAGACCGCGGTCGACGTGGTACCCGCGAGGTAGTCGCGCACCACCACCTCCACCGGCATGATGGTGAGCCGTTTGCAGACGACGACGTTGGGATCGGGGTACTCGAGCACGTGATTGGGCGTCACGTCCTTGGTCGCCTCGAACCAGAAGCGCGCGATCTGCGTCAGCACCTGGCCCTTGAGCGGGATCGCCGTCAGGATGCGGTCGAAGGCGCTCAAGCGGTCGGTGGCGATCAGGACGCGGCGGCCGTCCGGCAGGTCGTAGTTGTCGCGCACCTTGCCACGGTAATGCGCCGGCAATTCCGGAATCGTCGCGTCCGTCAGGATGTTCGCGTAATAGGGCGCGAGCGTCGCGGTATCGATCATGCCCGAGGATAGACCGCGCGCGCCGAGCGCGTCCATCGATGCGGGCGCTCGGCGCCCGCATCCTCAAGGCCGGAACGTGAAGCCCTGCCGCTCGAAGAAGGGACGCGCGCCGTCCGATTTCAGGAATTCGAGGAAAGCCGTCGCCGCGGGATTGGCGCTCGTTGCGACCTCCGCCGCGGGATAGACGATCGGAGGGTGGCTGTCCTCCGGGAAGGCGGCGACGGACCGCACGCCTTTGTCAGCGGCGGCATCGGTGGCATAGACGATCCCGAGCGGCGTCTCGCCGCGTGAGACCAGCAGCAGCGCTGCGCGCACGTCCTCCGCCGGCGCCACTTTGTTCGCCACCGACGCCCACACGCCCAGCTTCTCCAGTGCCGCCTTCGCGTACTTGCCTGCGGGCACGCCGGCGGGATCGGCGATCGCCAGCCGCTCGTTCCCGAGGAGATCGGCGAGCGCGAAACCCGGTGCGATCTCAACCGGGGCCGCGTTGCTTGCGGGCGCGATCAGCACCAGCTTGTTGCCCAGCAGCGTCAGCCGCGTCTCCGGCTTGATCAGGTGTCGCTGCTGCAGGTAGTCCATCCAGCCGAGGTCGGCGGAGATGAAGAGGTCGGCGGGGGCGCCGTTCTCCACCTGCCTCGCCAAGATCGAGCTCGCGGCATAGGAGACGAGCACCTTGGTCTCGGTCTCCCGCTCATAGGCAGCGCTCGCCTCGTCGAGCGCGTTCTTGAGGCTCGCCGCCGCGAACACCACCACATCCTTGGCCGCGGCCGCAGATATGACGGCGATTTGGGCTGCGAGGAACACGGCAAGCAGCAACAGCCGCCGGGTCGAGCTCATCGGCATTCAATCAATAAGGCGTGCCGTCCTTGTGCCGGTACTGGTACTTGCCGTTGGGACCAAGTGTCGCCGCCACATCGTCGTCGGGATAGGCGACCTCGTCACCGGCACTGCGGTCGCCCACCTCGATGAACACCACGTCGGTCGTGCCGCGATTGACGAGCTGGTGTGCGTCGCCGGTGCCGGCCTTGAAGCCCGCGACCATGCCGGGCCTCAGGCGCGTCTCGCCGGCGTTGGTGATCAGGACGGGCTCGCCCTCGAGGATGTAGACGAGCTCGTCCTGCCGCGTGTGGGCGTGGCGGAGCGCTGACATCGCGCCCCGCGGCAGCCGCGTCAGGTTGACGCCAAAATTCGTCAAGCCGAAGACGTCGCCGAGCACGCGCTTCTGCCGAGTGTTCAACCGCGTCGCGAATGGACCGCTAGTGGGCCTCGGCCGCTCCGGCAATTGCTCGGCGACGACGGCGATGGGTCTGCTCTCCGTGGACATCGCTTCTCCTCCTCTTCGGCTCGAGCGCGCAGCCTATCAGGCTTGGCCGGTGTATGCCTCGATCCGATATCCGTCGGGATCTACCACGAAGGCCGCGTAATAGGTCGCGCCATAGTCGGACCGCACGCCGGGCTTGCCGTTGTCGCTCCCGCCGGACTTGAGCGCGCCCGCGTGGAAGGCATCGACGGCCTTGCGGCTCGCAGCATCAAAGCAGAAATGCAAGCCGGACTTCGCGTCCGCCGGCACCGGATGCTCCGCCGCCATAACCCAGAACTTCGGTGCGTCCGCGCCGTAGCCGAGATAGCCATCGCCCTCGGCGAGGCACTTGTAGCCGAGCGCGGCCAGCGTGGTGTCGTAAAAGCGCCGGGCCGCCTTCAGGTCACGGACGCCGACGGAAACGTGATTGATCATGGGCCTCTCCTTCTCGCAAATCGGTCTTGCCATGACTAACTGTCATGATGGTTATAAGCATGGCTTGCACGGTCGGGATTGTCAACCGGCTTGATGGTTAGTATGTGAGAAACATGGCGCAACCTACTGGCGCAACCGCGGGCGCCCTGATACCGGGCTTTCCGGACGATCTCTGCCTCGCCTTCGCGAACACGCGGTACTACCGGGGCAGCGATCCGCCGACCGAGACGCTGGCGAATCTCGACGCGCTAGTCGCGTGGTGCCGCTCCTCGCTGGCGCTTTCCGCCGGCAGTGAGAAGGCGCTGCGGCGCGCCTGGCGCGACCAGACGGCCGGCGCCAAAGCCTTTCACGAGGCGGTCGCCCTGCGCGAGACGATCTACCGGATCTTCTTCGGCACCGCCGAGGAGGGAGCGCCGGTGGCGGCCGATCTCGACGCGCTGAACCGCGCGCTGCAGGCGGCGCCGGCGCGGATCGGCATCGCGCGTGCGGGTGCCGGTTTCGCCTGGCGGGTGGCATTGAAGGCGGAGCCCAGCGTCCCGTCCCTCCTGGCGCCGGTGACGTGGTCAGCGGCCCATCTGCTCACCAGCCCGCGCCTGCCGCGCGTGCGGCATTGCGCGAACGAGCGCTGCCTCTGGCTCTTCCTCGACGACAGCAAGAGCGGGACGCGGCGGTGGTGCTCGATGTCCGCCTGCGGCAACCGCGCGAAGGCGCACCGGCACTACGTCCGACACAAGGACGACTGATCGCTGCAAGCAGAAGAGACGGGCGATATTGTGGCTTCAGCCGGTGCCGGCGAGGGCGCGCTGAGCCGGCAGATCGTCCTCGACGAAGGCCTGCACGATCTCGTCGACCGAGCGATCCGCTTCGAGGCCCAATCGCTCCGCGCGTTTCGACGAGATCCCGCGCGGCCAGCCCGCCACGATCTTCTGGATGACGGGATCGGGCTCCCAGTGGATTCGCTTCACTGCAGCCTCGCCGCCGGCGCGGCGGAGCGCCTCGACCATCTCGGCGACGGTCGCGGAGATACCGGGCAGCTGGATCGCGCGCGTATAGCCGAAGGCATCGCCGGGCAGGTCGTGCAGCTTCTCGAGCGCGGCGACGAGGCGCCGCGGCGAGAGCAGCGCCATCACCGCGTCCGTCGTCACGGGACAGACGACGTCGACGCCGGAGAGCGGCTCGCGGAACATCGAGGAGGCCCAAGTCGAGGCGGCGCGGTTCGGCTTTCCCGAGCGTACGACGATCGTCGGGAGCCGCGGCGAGCGGCCGTCGATATAGCCCTTGCGGCTGTAGTCGTTGACCAGCAGCTCGCCGCAGGCCTTCTGGTTGCCGTAGGAGGTCTGCGGCGTCAGTGGCGTGTCGTCGCTCACCTCGGGCGGCATGTTGCCGCCGTAAACCGCGAGCGAGCTCGCGAAGATCAGGCGCGGCCGCGTGCCGAGCGCGCGGCACGCCTCCAGCACCGCGCGGGTGCCGTCGAGGTTGACCCGCAGGCCGATGTCGGTGTCCGCCTCGGCCTGCCCGCTCACGACGGCCGCAAGATGGAAGACGGACGCCGTGCGCTTGTCGATGAGCGCGCGCACGGTCGCGGGATCCGCGATGTCGCCTGTCACCACCTTGACCCGGTTGTCGGCGCGGAGCGGCGGGCTCGGCGCCGCTACGTCGAACAGCACGAGCTCGTCGATCGCCGTGTCCTTCCCATCGGACCCGATCAGCGAGCCCCGCGCCAGCAACCGCTGCGCGAGCTTCTTGCCGATGAAGCCGGTACCGCCGGTGATCACGACCTTCATGAAATGCTCCCGTCTGGCGCGGGCTGGGTACCCCTGGTTATCCCGCAGGCGCGCCAGTAGTGTTTTATCGTGAACGGGACCGGAGACAAGTGGCGATGGCCCTAGGGCTGGCTCCCTCCCTGCATTCGACGCTGGTGCCCAACGCGGCCCGCGAGCGCGGCGACCGGCGCGAGCGGCTGCGTCGGCTCGCCTGGCTCGCGTCGGGATTGCTGCACGCGGTGGTGCTCGCGCTGTTGCTCGGGCTCTGGAAGTCGCCCCATGTCGACGAGTTCCCGCCGATCGAGGTGGCCTTGGTGCCGGGCACCGGGGACGCCGGAACCGCCGGCGGCAGTGGCGGAGGCGCGATGAAGGAAGGCGCGCTCGCCCAGGGCTCGGAGGAGCCCACGCCGAACCGCGCCGGAGAGGCCGCACCGCCAGAGGCCACCGCGAAGGAAGCGCAGCAAGCGCAACCTGTGCCGCCAAGCCCCGAGACTCAGGTCACGGAAACGCCGCCGGCCCCACCGACACCGCCAACGACGACGACCGTGACCGACAATCCGCCCACGCCGGTCTCCGAGAAGCCGCTGGTGCGCATGCCGCCACCGCCACCGCGCAAGCCGACGCCGCCGCAACCGACCGCGGTCGCCGCCGCGCCTCCCCCGCCGCAGCCGGCGAAACCGACGCCACAGCCCGCGCCCTCACCGGCGCCGCTGCCGCAGGTCGCCACGGCTCCCGTCCCGCAGTCGACTCCCGGCACACCCGGCACCGGCGAAGGCCGCGGCGGTCCCGGCGGCGTCGGCCAGGGAGAAGCTGATGCCGGCCAAGGGATCGCCGGCACGGGCAGCGGCCCCGGCACCGACGACTATCTCGAGCGCGTTTGGCGGCATGTCCGACGGTTCGTGAAGTACCCCGACGTCGAAAGGAAGGAGAAGAAGGAGGGCACCGGTCGGGTGATATTTCGGATCGAGCGAGATGGGACGGTGCTCGATGCGTCAGTCACCGAAAGCAGCGGCTATCCCGCCCTCGATCTGGCGATCCTGGATGCACTCCACCGGGCGTCCCCGGTGCCCAGACCGCCGGCAGACTATCCGGGTCCTGAGACTTTCGTCGAAGAACCTTTCGTCTTTCGACTGGGTTTCTTCGATCGCGTTTTCTGACCTCGACGCGTCTGCTGTGGCTCAAGACGCGGGCGGCGTCCCGGCGATCACATTCAGGAAGATATCGCCGTAGCGCTCGAGCTTGCTCCGGCCAACACCGGGAATTTCCGCCAGGGCGGCGTGGTCGCGCGGGCGCTGCCGCGCCATCGCCAGGAGCGTGGTGTCGTGGAAGATCACATAGGGCGGCACGCCCTGCTCGCGCGCAAGCGCGAGACGCTTGGCACGCAGCACCTCGAACAGTGCGGCATCCGCGCTGCTCAAGGGCTCGGCGGGCGCGCCGGCCGCGATCCGCTTGCGCTGGGCTCGTGACGTACGGGTGGGCTCGTCGCGGAATGATACGGGCGTAGTGCCGCGCAGCACCTCGCGCGCAGTTTCGCCCAATCGCAATCCGCCGTGGCCCGCGACATCGACCTCGAGATGGCCCTGGGCCACCAGCTGGCGGAACACCGATCGCCACTGGCGCTTGTCGAGCTCCGTGCCGACGCCAAAGGTCTTGATCCGGTCGTGGTGGAGGTGCCGGACGCGCTCGGTCTGGTCGCCGAGCAGCACGTCGGTCAGGTGGCCGACGCCGAAGCGCTGGCCGGTGCGGGCCACCGCCGACAGCGCCTTCTGCGCGACCACGACCCCGTCCCAGGTGCGCGGCGGCGAGAGGCAGGTGTCGCAATTGCCGCAGGGCGGATGATCGCGCTCGCCGAAATAGCCGAGCAGGACCTGGCGCCGGCAGCGCGCGGTCTCGCAATAGCCGAGCAGCGCGTTAAGCTTATGGCGCTCGATGCGCTTCTGGGTCTCGTTGAGGTCGGACATCTCCAGGAGGCCCGAGAGCGCCGTCACGTCCGCCATGCCGTAGGTCATCCAGGCATTCGCCGGCAACCCGTCGCGGCCGGCGCGGCCGGTCTCCTGGTAGTAGGCCTCGAGGCTCCGCGGCGCATCGAGGTGCACGACGAACCGCACATTGGGCTTGTCGATGCCCATGCCGAACGCGACAGTCGCGACGACCACCACGGCTTCCTCCTTGAGGAACTGGTCTTGGTTTCGCGCACGCATCGACGCCTCTAGCCCCGCGTGATAGGCCAGCGCCGTGCGGCCTTTGTCCGCGAGCCAGGCAGTGATCTCCTCGACCTTGTCACGCGTGCGGCAGTAGACGATCCCGGCGTCGCCCCGGTGCTCCGCGTCCAGGAACGAGAGGAGCTGTTGGCGCGGCTCGTGCTTGATGGCCACGCGGTAGCAGATATTGGGCCGGTCGAAGCCGGCGGCGAAGACGCGGGCAGCGCCGAGTCTCAGGCGCTCGATGATGTCGCGGCGCGTCGTCGCGTCAGCCGTCGCGGTGAGCGCAATTCGCGGCACGTCGGGGAAGCGCTCGTGCAGCACCGAGAGCGCGCGGTATTCCGGCCGGAAATCGTGGCCCCATTGCGAGACGCAGTGGGCCTCGTCGATCGCGAAGAGTGCGACCGGCATCGGCGCTAGTAGATCGAGGGTTCGCGGCATGGTGAGCCGCTCGGGCGCCACGTAGAGGAGATCGAGATCCCCGTCGCGGATCGCGCGCTCCACAGCACCCGCCTCGCCCGGCGGCAGGGCCGAGTTGAGCGCCGCCGCCCGCACGCCCGCTTGGCGCAGTGCGTCAACCTGGTCCTTCATCAGCGCGATCAGCGGCGAGATCACCACGCCCAGGCCCGGCCGGACCAGCGCGGGGATCTGGTAGCAGACGGATTTGCCGCCGCCCGTCGGCATCAGCACCAAGGCGTCGCCGCCGGCAATCACATGCGCGATCACATCGGCCTGCTGGCCCCGGAAGCTGTCGTAGCCGAAGACGCTCCGCAGGACGGAGAGGGCGGCGTCTCCGGCGGCGGACACAGGGCTCGGAACGGCGTCGCGCATGAGGCTGCGCTATTTCCTCCGGTCCTCGTAGCGATTTCGCATTTCTGCCGCGACTTTCCCTTCGGGCCGCAGCTTTGCACCCCCGAGCCAGAGCTCGGTCACCTTGCGACGCGCGCCGCGCACGAGGCGCACCTGCTCGCCGTGGCTGGCGAAGCCGCCGGCGAGCGCGATGCGGCCGCGGTCGTGGCCGGTGACCGCGAGCTCGCTCGCGTCGAGCAGCGGGTTCAGGAAGGCAGGCGTCGCGACGAAGACCTTGCCGCCGGCCGGTACCAGATCGACCGCGCCCCATAAGCTCCACCAGCGGCCCGACCAGTCCGCGAGCTTCCGCGGCGGGGCACCGTGCCTTGCGAAGGCGCGCAGGATATGGACGACGCCGTCGAGCCAGGGATGCGCGAGCCCGTCGGCGGAATTGGTCAGCATGGAGACCGTGAGCTCCGCCGCGGGCAACGTCGCCGTGCGGGTGATGAAGCCCTGGAACCCGCCGGCATGCCCGAACCAGTCCCAGTCGCCGATCGGACCGCTGATGATGCCGAGGCCGTAGTAGCGCTCCAGGCTCGAATGCGGCTCGCGCCATTGCCGCCGGATCATCTCGCGCCGGCTCGCCGGCGAGATCACGCCGCGCCGCGCCTTGGGCGAGAGCTGGTCGAAGAAACGCGCGAGGTCGGCGGCCGTGCTGACGAAACCGGTCGCGCACGCCAGCGCGTTGGTGAGATTGTCGCCGGGAATCACCGCGCGCCGGCCGAGCGGCCATTTGCCGCTGTGCCCGCGCGCCATGGGCGTGCCCCGCGGCAACGGGACATCGGGCTGCGTCTCCTTGAGGCCAACGGCATCGACGATCTCCCGCTTGATCCAGGAGCGGTAGGGCTCGTGGGTGATCGCCTCGATGACGAGGCCGGCGAGACCGTAACCGTGGTTCGAATACTTGAAGCGCGTGTTGCCCTCGATGATGGGCGCCATCTCGAGATCGGCCCGAAGCTCATCGGCGGACCGGAACGGGCGGCGATCCTGCCACTGGCCGGCATCCCAGCCGTCGCGCACCAGGCCGGCGCTGTGCGAGAGCAGCTGCGCGATGGTAGCGCTCGCCACCTTCGGATGCAGACCACGGACGAAACGGCCTGCGGGATCGTCGAGCCGGAGCTTGCCGCGCTCGCGGAGTTTCATGATACCCGCCGCGGTAAAGCTCTTGGAGTGCGACGCGACGCGGAATCGATGCCGCGGCGTCAGCGGAATTCCCCGCGCGAGATCGGAATGCCCGAACGCTTGCTCGAGGAGGATGCGTCCGCGCTGCGCGACCGCGATGACGCAGCCTGGCAGCTCCGTCTGCCGCATCTGGAATTCGAGCCAGCGCGGAATGTAATCGAGGGCAGCGCCCAGCCATCGGTCCACGGGAGGTGCTCCTGGAAAAGTGGCGGCGTGAGCATATCGGCCGCGACCAGCGGGCGCTATCGCATCACGCCGGGGCCTCGTGCTATCACCCGCGCCGCCATGCTCACCATCACCAATCTCACCTACCGTATCGCGGGCCGCACGCTCATCGAGGGTGCGTCGGCGCAGATCAATGCGGGCTGGAAGGTGGGACTGGTCGGGCGCAACGGTACCGGCAAGTCGACCCTACTCGATCTCATCCGCGGCGAGCGCCAATCGGACGGCGGCGAGATCCGGCTGCAGAACGACGTGCGAATCGGCTTCGTCGCGCAGGAGGCGCCGGGCGGCGACATGACGCCGCTCGAGGCCGTGCTCGCCGCCGCCGACGAGCGCGCGCGGCTCCTCGCGGAAGCGGAGAGCACGCAGGACCCGCACCGGATCGGCGAGGTGCAAAACCGGCTCCTCGAGATCGACGCCCATGCGGCGCCGGCGCGGGCGGCCGGAATCCTGCATGGCCTCGGCTTTGGCGGCGGCGATCAGCAAAAGGCGCTCTCCGCCTTCTCCGGCGGCTGGCGCATGCGCGTGGCCCTCGCCGCGGCGCTGTTCGCGGAGCCGGACCTGCTGCTGCTGGATGAGCCCACCAACCACCTCGACCTCGAGGCGGCGCTCTGGCTCGAGAGTTTCCTCGCGCGCTACCGTCGCACCGTCATCCTCGTGAGCCACGACCGGCGCTTCCTCGACGAGGTCGTCGACCACATCCTGGCGCTCGCGGACAGGACTCTCGCCGTCTTCAACGGCGGCTACAGCGCCTATCTGTGTCAGCGCGAGGCGACGTTGGTTCGCAATCGCGTCCTGAAGGCGCGTCAGGACGCGGAGCGGGCGCGACTGCAAGCCTTCGTCGACCGCTTCCGCGCCAAAGCGTCGAAGGCGCGCCAGGCGCAAAGCCGTGTCAAGGCGCTGGAGAAGCTGGTGCCGGTGTCGGTCGCGAGCGAGGAGCCGCCGCCGGTGTTCGACTTCCCCGCCCCGGCCTCGCTCCGACCGCCGCTGCTCACGTTGGAGAATGCCGCGGTCGGCTACGAGCCCGGGAAACCCGTGCTGAGGCGGCTGGGATTGCGTCTCGATCCCGACGACCGGATCGCGCTCCTGGGCGCCAACGGCAACGGCAAGTCGACTCTGGCGAGGCTGATCGGGGGCCGCATGGCGCCGATGTCGGGCGAGGCTATCCGCGCCCCGCGCCTCGCCTGCGGCTTCTTCGCCCAGCATCAGATCGAGGAGCTGATGCCGGAGAGCACGCCCTTCGACCATTTGGCGGCGCTGATGCCCGATGCGCCCGCGCAAGCCGTGCGCGCGCGGCTCGCGCGCTTCGGCCTCGGCGAGGACAAGGTGTTCGTGCGCGCCCGCGATCTCTCCGGCGGCGAGAAGGCGCGGCTCACGCTCGCGCTCGCGACCCACGAGGCACCGCACCTGCTCATCCTCGACGAGCCCACCAATCATCTCGACATCGAGGCGCGCGAGGCGCTTGCGGAGGCGCTCAACGAGTTTCCGGGCGCGGTGGTGCTGATCAGCCACGACTGGCACCTGGTGGAGCTGGTCGCCGATCGCTTGTGGTTGGTGGCGGACGGTACGGTACGGCCGTTCGAGGGCGACCTCGAGCAGTATCGCCGCTTGCTATTGACGCGAGAGAGCGGCGAGAGACCGCCGCGCAACGGCGTGGGATCGGGCCGGCGCGCCGAGCGACGCGCGGCCGCCGAGCGCCGGCGCGAGCTCGAGCCGCTGAGGAAGCGTGTGCGCGACGCCGAAGCGCGGATCGCTGCGCTCACCAAGGAACTCGCGGCGATCGAGACGACGCTCGCCAATCCCGTGACCTATCCGAACGAGGGCCGCGAGGTCGCGGACCTGCTCCGCCGGCAGGCGGAGCTCCGCGGAGCCCTCGAGTTCGCCGAGGGCGATTGGCTCGCCGCCGCCGAGGCGCTCGAGGACGCGGATTGAGATCGCGAGATTCGGACGCGAGTCGATGACAGAAGTCGATCCCCGCTGCCGACTTATCTTGGTCACAGCCCTCGGGTCATCTCACCCCTTTGGGAGATTGTGGAAAACTCGGCGCTCCTCGCGCGTCCGTCGGCGTCATCGCCTAAGTATCTGATATCGAGCGAGTCGCGGCGTACGTCAGCGCTCATTTGGCAATCGCGAGATGCTTAAACGACGGTTAATTCGACTCGGGTCACACTCTCTTCGCCACGAAGAAAAGTAACCGGACCGACGAGAGGATTTTGATGCTGACGATCACACCGCCCCAGGGCCCTCCCGAGACCGCCGTGACCGGCCTCGACAATCCCTCATGGATTCGCCGGGCGATGCTGCTCGAGCAGGTCGCAGAGGCCTATGCCGATGGAACCTTCACGCCGGCGCAGCGTAGCCAAGCCGAGGACCTGTTCCGCACCGCGGTCTACGACAGCGAGCCGCTCGCACGCAGCGTCCTCGCTGACGTGCTCAAGCGCATGGCCCAACTACCACGCGACATCGTCCTGAGCTTGGCGCGCGATGAGGCGCAGGTGGCGCGACCGATCCTGCGGGCCTCGCCGCTGCTCCACGACGACGATCTCGTAGAGATCGCGCGCGCGGGCTCGAGGGTCCATCGGCTCGCGATCGCGGAGCGGAAGGAATTGTCGGCCAAGGTGGCGCAGGCGCTGTGCGAGTCGCGCGACCCGCAGGTGATCAGGACACTGCTCGTCAACGAGAGCGCCAACTTGCCGGAGCCCCTGTTGCACTCGATTCTCGATGCTTTGGACGAGACGCCGGGGATCGCAGAAGCGATGGAGAGCCGACGTCTGTTGCCGGCGACTGTCACCAACCGCCTCGCTCGGGGGACGGCGCGAGGCTACGCTGCCGCGCGGCGGGCTTGATCACGACTGAGGCGCAAGCCTAGCCCGCGCGCAGCCGAACCTCGCTGAACCGCATGTTGAGGGGATTTCCCCGCGCCTCCAGCCGACCGGCGTTCACGAGCGCGCGGACGCGAGCGGCGAGGAACATGTCGCCACGCGGGGCGAATTCGTCAGGCTGCGTCAGTGCTTCCGCGACGATACGAGCGACCTTTCGCCACTGCGGCGTCGCGTACGACAGCAGTTCCTCGTCGTAAGATGTGATCGGGGCAGAGCGAAGCCCACTGCCGGAGACCACTCGAAGCGGCGCATTTTCCGCTCGTAGTTGGCGCCACACCTCTCGATATCGAGCGCGAGCGGCGTCGGACAGCGGCTCCGCTCGGTCGAGGAGCCCCATTTCCACAATCTGATCGGGGCTCAGCACTCCGAGGCTCACCACCAGGCTCAGGAACGCCGCTGGACCGTCGGCACACGCCCCGGGAGACCGGACCTCGGTCAGATCCACAACGTCACATGCTTTTTCCTCAAGACGCCGAAGCAGCTCGAGGAAACCGCAGTAGTCCCCCGCCGAGCGCCGCGACAGCCAGGCAATCCGCCGTTCCGCAGGCGCAAGGGCTTCCGCCCAGGCTCTCTCGACGCGTGCCACGAAGCCGGCGTCGATGTTGTAGCCGAGCTCTCGCTTCACCCATTGGGCGCGTCGCCAGGGCTCGCTGGTATCGATTGGCCCGACGCTGAGATCATCGTCCAATGCCACCACACGATCGGCGCGCTTCATCGAGCGCAGCGCCTGGCGGAGCGCGCCGCCGGCGGACTCACCGACGACGATGTGAACTGTCGAGCCCAGCCTCAGCTCCGGAACTTTTGCGCGAGTGCGTCGACCTGGCGCGCGAGGAGCGCCACGTCGGTACCCACCGCGACGAAGACGAAGCCGGCTTCGAGAACCTTCCGCGTCTCGTCCTCTCGGAGGCTGAGGAATCCCGGTGCCTTGCCGGCGCGCTTGATCCGCTCCCCGGCCGCGATGATCGCCGACTGCACGTCGGGGTGCTGGGTGTTGCCGATGTGGCCGAGGTCGGCGGCGAGGTCGGCGGGCCCGATGAAGATGCCGTCGATACCGTCTACCTCGGCGATGCCCTCGATTTCCGAGAGGGCCTTGAGGGTCTCGGCCTGGACCAGCACGACGATCTCCTCCTCGGCATGCTGGGCGTAGCCGGGCACGCGGGCATAGTTGTTGGCGCGCGTGGTGCCGGCGAAGCCGCGGATCCCCTTCGGAGGATAGCGGGTCGCCGCGACCGCGCGACGCGCCTCGTCAGCCGACTGCACGAAGGGAAAGAGGAAGCTGCGGGCGCCCTGGTCGAGGAGCCGCTTCACCATCACGGGCTCGTTCCAGGGTACGCGCACCACCGGCTCCGCGGTGCCGCCGACGCAGGCGCGGAGATTTTGCACGACGTCCGGGAGCTCGTTGGGCGAATGCTCCATGTCGATCAGGAGCCAGTCGAAGCCGGCACCGGCGCAGACCTCGGTCACGGTCGGGCTCGCGAAATTGAGCCAGAAGCCGATCTGCCGCGTACCCGCGGCGAGCGCGCGCTTGAAGCGGTTGGGCGCCGGCGCGCCCATCAGTGGATCTCCGGCTCGGGCACGGGCGCGGTGCCCGCGAGGAAGTCGAAATCGCAGCCGAGATGCGCCTGGGCGATGTGCTGGCTATAGAGCGCGCCGTAGCCGCGGGGATAATGGGGTTTCGGCGGCACCCATTGCGTGCGCCGGAGGTTGAGCTCCTCCTCGGCGACCGCGAGGTTGAGGTGGCGTGCGGGCACGTCGAGCTCGATGGGGTCGCCGCTCTTGACCAGCGCGAGCGGCCCGCCCACGAAGGCCTCCGGCGAAACGTGGAGCACGCAGGCGCCGTAGCTGGTGCCGCTCATGCGCGCGTCGGAGATCCGCACCATGTCGCGCACGCCTCGGGCCAGGAGCTTTTTCGGGATCGGCAGCTGGCCCCACTCGGGCATGCCCGGACCACCCTGCGGTCCGCCGTTCTGTAGAACGAGGACCGAGTCGGCGCTCACGTCAAGATTCGGATCGTCGATGCGGGCGCTCATGTCGTTGTAGTCGCGGAACACGACGGCGGGACCGCGATGCTTCTGCAGCCGTGCCTCCATCGCCGGCGGCTTGATGACGGCGCCGTCGGGCGCGAGGTTGCCGCGCAACACCGCGAGGCCGCCCGCGCCGGTCAGCGCGTTATTCGACGAGCGGATCACGTCGTCGTTGTAGACATCGCCGCGCGCGACGTTGGCGCCGAGGGTCCTGCCATTCACGGTGCGGCAGTCGGCATCGAGCCCGGTGCCGAGCTGGCGCAACAGCGCCCGCAAGCCGCCCGCGTAGTAGAAATCCTCCATCAGGTATTTGCCGGCGGGCCGGATGTTCGCGAGCACGGGCGTGCGGCCCGAAATCTCGTCGAAACGATCGAGCGAGACCTTGACGCCGGCCCGGCCCGCCATCGCCGTCAGATGGATGATCCCGTTGGTGGAGCCGCTCAGGGCCATCAGGGTCGTGATGGCGTTGTCGAAGGCCGCGGATGTCGCGATATCGCGCGGCTTCAGGTCCTCCCAGACCATCTCGACGATGCGGCGGCCGCTGGCGCTCGCCATGCGCGCGTGGGAAGAGTCCGCCGCAGGGATCGACGACGCGCCCGGCAAGGTGAAACCCAGCGCTTCCGTCACCGCCGCCATGGTGGAGGCGGTGCCCATGGTCATGCAGGTGCCATAGGAACGCGCGATGCCGTCCTCGATCCCGCGCCAATCTTCCTCGTCGATGTTGCCGGCGCGCAGCTCCGCCCAGTATTTCCAGACGTCGCTGCCGCTGCCGAGCGGCTGGTTGTGCCAGTTTCCGCGGAGCATCGGGCCAGCCGGCACGAAGATCGCGGGAATGTTCATGCTCAGCGCGCCCATGATCAGCGCCGGGGTGGTCTTGTCGCAACCGCCCAGCAGCACCGCGCCATCGATCGGGTTGGCGCGCAGCAGCTCCTCCGTCTCCATAGCGAGGAGGTTGCGGTAAAGCATGGTGGAGGGCTTCATGTAGGGCTCGCCCAGCGAGATCGCCGGCATCTCCACGGGGAAGCCGCCCGCCTGCCAGACGCCGCGCTTCACCTCCGCGGCGCGCTCGCGGAAGTGATAGTGGCAGGGATTCATCTCGCTCCAGGTGTTGAGGATCGCGATCACGGGCTTGCCCGCATAGTCCTCCGCGGCGAAGCCCATCTGCTTGGTGCGGGAGCGGTGACCGAAAGAGCGCAGGTCCTTGGCGCCCATCCAGCGGGCGCTGCGGAGCTCATCATAGGTCTTGCGGCGAGACTCGGTCATGGGCGCACGCCCCTCCCTGCGAAATTCTCGCGGGGAGTGAAGCGGCTCGGCGCCGCTGGTGTCAATGCTGGCGGGCGGCGTTCGGAGCTCGAGGAGCGGTTTCGCCTCAGGCGGTGCCGCGGGGCTCCATCGTCTCGAGGCCGGGCTCGATGGACGCGGAGGCTGCGACCTCGCTCAGCAGCACGCGCACGACGGCACCGCGGTGATAGCGGGGATCGCTGAGCGCGCGGCGCACCGCCATGATGGCGATGGTGATGGTGTTGGCGTCGTGCTTGCCGAGGAAACGGGTCACGAGGGCGAGCTCGGTGATCAGCCGGTCCCGCACGTCGACGCCGCCCTCGCGCATGCGCTCAATGACGCCGTCGAGGCCCGCATAGAGGGTTCGGGCGGCGGCTTCGACGGTCTGGGGATCCGGGATGTACCGGAGTTCCGTTGGCGCGGGCTGGGTCATCTCGGCGATCTCCAGCGACCAGGTCCGCACCGCCTCCAGGTAGGCCGAAACGTGCCGCTTGTGATACTCGATGGCGATCGCGGCAATGGCCGTCGCCAAGGCGGAGATGCGCTCCTCGTAGGCGATCTTGAGGGCCGCGAAATCGCTGGACACGTCGCGGAGCTGATCCTCGGTCTCGCGCCCCACGGCCGCGAGCGCCGTATCGATGGTCTCTGCCAAGGAAGTCATTGCGGTACCCCTGAATACTTCAGCGACTATCTCGTGATTTGGTTAAGAGAATCTTTGCCCTCGAGCCGGCTTGTCTGTGACCAAGGCCACAACCTAGCCGGATGTCACAGGCCGGCGCCCCCGTGGCTAGTGAGGGGAAATCCCTACCCGGGGGCGGCCGAAATTATGGATTGGTTAACTGGCCGCGGGCGATCCTGGGCACGTAAGGACGCGCTTAGGGGAGCATGCCGCCGATGACCGACACACCCAACCTGCTGATCGATCGGAACCTGGAAGCCGCGACCATCATCTCGCTCCGCCGCGAGCCCGCCTGCTTCGCGTTCCTCAGCGCCAATGCCGTCTGCGCGCCGCTCCCCATCGATTCCCTGAACCTCGACCTCGCCTCGGTCGACTACTACGGCGGCCACGCCTCGCTGTGGGCGACGCTGGAGATCCGCTCCAGCGCCACCAACGACGAGCCCACGGCGGTGCTCGGTTTCGACGAGACCTTCTTGCGTCCCTTCACGCGCTCAATCATCGAGGCCGCGACCACCCGCGCCGCTTTCCGCATGCTGATCCGGCCGGCGAACGAGGAGCGCCCACGCTGCCGCGTGGTCGAGTACGTGACCGGCCCCGGCGTGCCGCTCACGGAGCTGCTGATCGCGCCCCAGGACCAGGTGCTGCTGGTGTCCATGACCAGCACCGAGGGCAACGAGGAGACCCTCTTTCAGCTGCCGCGGAGCGACACCTTCCTGCGCATCTTCACCAAGATGGCGCATCAGGCCGACAAGGTGCTGCGCGACACGCTCGCCGACACCGAGCGCCTCGCGCGCGGTCGCGAGAAGCAGGCCTCCTAAAGCCCAGGAAGTCGCGGCCCCTCCTGGGGATCGCGGTAGCTCACCCTTCCCTCCGCTTCCACCACCGCACCGGGCGTCAGTGTGGCGGGCTCGATCTTGCCGGGCCCGAGGATGTGCCTCACCTCGACGCCGCGTGCCAACAGGTAGTCCGCGACGACCCGCCGGTGGCAGTGCCACCACACCGCCTCCGCGCACATGATCGCGACCTCGTGGTCGCGGGTTAGAGCGAGCAGCGCCGCGAGGCCGGCGCCGAACTCCGCGGTCTCGGCATAGTCGGAATAGGCCCGGAACGCCGCCACGCGCCAGAGCGTGTTGCGCGAGGGCGCCTTGGCACCGGTCGAGCTACGCCGCCCGCCGAGCGCCGCCAGATGCCGATACCCGATGCCCTCTTTCTGCAGCGCCGGACCGAGCGCCTCCGCATTGAATTGTGGATTGGTGCGCGAGCGCGGGAAGCGCCGCACGTCCGCGACGAGATCGACCCTGCCTTCGCGCAGGAGCTCGATCAGCTCCGCCGTCGTCCGCGTGGAATGACCGACCGTATGCACGATCATGGCCGCATCCTGCCGCAGCCGTCAGCAGCGACGCCATAGGCAGGGGAGGCCCGCGGTTGCTAGAGTGCGCGTCGATCGAACGCCTTCGAGGGTAGCACATGAGCGACATCCCGCTCGAATTCGGCATGCAGTTCTTCCCGGATATCGGACCGGAACTGAAATCGGCGGCGGAGTATTTCGACGAGTCCCTGCGCCTCATCGACTTCTGCGATCCCTATGGCTGGGGCCACGTCCGCACGGTCGAGCATTATTTCCATCCCTACGGCGGCTACTCGCCCAATCCCATCGTGTTCCTGACCGCGGCCTCGCAGCGCACCAAGAAGGCGCGGCTTATCACCGGAGCCGTGTTGCCGATCTTCAACAGTCCGCTCAAGCTCGCTGGCGAGATCGGCATGCTCGACGCGATCTCTGGCGGCCGGCTCGAGGTGGGCTTCGCCCGCGCCTTCCTGCCGCACGAGTTCGCGCGCTTCGGCATCAGCGTCAACGAGAGCAAGGCGCGCTTTGCCGAGGGCTTGGAGCAGGTGCGCCAGCTCCTCGAGCAGGAGAGGGTCGCCTCCGACGGCCAATTCCACAAATTCCCGC
>DATFRA010000414.1:0-5340 GCA_035263705.1 Allostellaceae bacterium | reverse complement strand
CTCTCGCCACGTCGAGGCCTTTCTGGAAATGCTGGTCGCGGAGCGTGGCGCCGCCGCGCTCACGCGCGAGGCCTACAGCCGAGACCTCGCCCACGCCGCCGCTCACCTCGCCAAGCGCGATACGAGTCTCGAGCGGGCGCGGGTCGCGGACCTCCGCGGCTATATCGCGGTCCTCGGCCGTGCCGAGATGAGCCCGCGAACCCTCGCGCGGCGGCTTTCGGCGCTGCGCCAGTTCTACCGCTTCCTGGTCGTCGACGGTGTGCGGCGCGACGATCCGACCGCCGGCCTCGACGGGCCGCGCCTGGGTCGCCCTCTGCCCAAGACGCTGGCGCAGGAGGATATGGCCCTGCTCATCGCAGCCGCCGAGCAAGACGAGACCGCCGAGGGCGTGCGGCTGCGCTGTCTGCTGGAGCTGCTCTACGCCACCGGCTTGCGCGTCTCCGAGCTCGTACGCCTGCCGCTGGCGGCGGCGAGGCCCGATGCGCGCGTGCTGATGGTGCGCGGCAAGGGCGGCAAGGAGCGGCTCGTGCCGCTGGGCGCGCCGGCGCGTGCGGCGCTCGCCGACTATCGTGCTCGGCGTGGCGACTTTCTTGCCGACGGCGCGACCTCGCCCTGGCTCTTCCCGTCGCGGAGCGCGCCCGCCCATCTCACCCGCGAGCGCGTGGGTCAGCTCCTGAAGACGCTCGCCGTCAAGGCGGGGCTCGATCCCGCGCGGCTCTCGCCCCATGTGCTGCGCCACGCGTTCGCGAGCCATCTGGTGGATCACGGCGCCGATCTTCGCAGCGTGCAGGAGATGCTGGGCCACGCGGACATCGCCACCACCCAGATCTATACCCACGTCGAGACTGAGCGCCTCAAGCGGCTGGTCGAGGCGCACCATCCGCTGGCGCGCCGGAAGAAATGAACCACAGTCCCGTGTTGACGCGCGACCTCGCACACTTTGAAATGGCGCCGCGCTCGGTCGGGAGAGACTCCTGATGCCCATTCTTGGACTCGCGGTGCTGGTCGCGCAGATCCTGTGCGCGGTTCACGTCGTCAAGACCGGACGGCCCTATTACTGGATCTACATCGTGATCTTCGCGCCGATGGTCGGCATGCTCGCCTATTTCGCGATCGAGGTCCTGCCGGATCTGCTGGGAACCCGCACGGCACGGAGCGCGGTCGCCGGTGTCGGCCGCGCGTTCGATCCCGGCCGCGCGGTGCGCGAGGCCGAGCGGAACCTCGCGATGACGCCGACCACCGAGAATAAGGCAGCGCTCGCCGGCGCCTATCTCGGCGCAGGCCGCGCCGAGGAGGCGGTGTCGCTCTACCGCGACACGCTGACGGGCGTGCACGCGAATGATCCCGCGCTGATGACCGGGCTGGCGCGGGCCGAGTTCGCGCGCGGCAATTTCGCCGAGGTGGAGCGGGTGCTCGACGCGCTCCGCGAGGCGAACCCGCATTTCCAGTCCGCAGAGTGCCACCTGCTCTACGCCCGGAGCCTCGAGGAGCAGGGCAAGGTCGAGGCGGCGCTCCACGAGTACCAGGCGCTGGCGCCCTACTATCCCGGCCAGGAGGCACGCTGCCGCTACGCCATGCTGCTGGAGAAGGCCGGCGACCTCCGGGAGTCCCAGCGGCTCTTCCGCGAGATCTGCCAGTCCATCGAGATGAGTCCGCGCCACGCGCGCCGCCTGCAGCGCGAGTGGTACGACATCGCCCGCCGCGCGCTGGCGACCTGAGCCGCTCCCGCGGGCTGGTATCCCTCATGGCCCTGTGCTAGGGAACGGCCCCCATGCGGCATTTTCTCGATTTCGAGAAGCCGATCGCGGAGCTCGAGGGAAAGATCGAGGAGCTCCGGCATCTCACGAACGGCTCCGATCTCAACATCGCGGAAGAGGTGACGCGGCTGGAGGCGAAGGTTGATCGCCAACTGCGCCAGACCTACGCCAAGCTGACGGCATGGCAGAAGGTGCAGGTGGCCCGCCATCCCGAACGGCCGCACGCCTCCGATTTCGTGAAGGCGTTGATCACCGACTTCACGCCGCTCGCGGGCGATCGCGCCTTCAGCGAGGACCGCGCGATCTTGGGCGGCCTCGGCCGGTTTCGCGGCCTTTCCGCGGTCGTGATGGGCCAGGAGAAGGGCGCCGATACGGAATCACGCGTCAAGCACAACTTCGGCATGGCAAGGCCCGAGGGCTACCGAAAAGCGAAGCGCCTGATGGAGCTGGCCTCGCGATTCCGGATTCCCGTGCTGACCTTCGTCGACACCGCCGGCGCCTATCCCGGCATCGACGCGGAGGCGCGCGGCCAGGCCGAGGCGATTGCGCGCTCGATCGAGACTTGCCTCTCGCTCGAGGTGCCGCTCATCGCCGCCATCATCGGCGAGGGCGGCTCCGGCGGCGCGATCGCGCTCGCCGCCGGCAACCGGGTGCTGATGCTGGAACATGCGATCTATTCGGTGATCTCGCCGGAGGGCTGCGCCTCGATCCTCTGGCGGAGCGCCGAGAAGGCGCAGGACGCCGCGGAAGCGCTGAAGCTCACGGCGCAGGACCTGCAGCGCCTCGGCGTGGTGGACGAGGTGGTGCCGGAGCCTCTCGGCGGCGCGCACCGTGACCCCGCGAGCGCGATCACGGCGTTGGGAGCGAGCATGGAGGCGGCGCTCCGGCCGCTCATCGGCCTCGACGGCGAGAAACTCAGGCAGCAGCGGCGGGAAAAATATCTCGCCATGGGCACGCGCGGCCTTTGAAGCCGAGCGGCGATCCTCATGCCGAGTCGGGCACCCTCAGGCTGTAGCCCGCGCCGCGCACGGTCTGCAGAAGCTGCGGCGAGAAATCGCGGTCGATCTTCTGCCGCAGGCGGCTCACATGCACGTCGATCACGTTGGTCTGCGGGTCGAAATGATGATCCCAGACCTTCTCGAGCAGCATGGTGCGCGTCACGATGTGGCCGGCGTTCCGCATGAGGTACTCGAGCAGGCGGAACTCGCGCGGCAGCACGTCGATGACCCGGCCCGCCCGGCTCACCGTGCGCTTCAATAGATCCATCTCGAGGTCCGCGACTTTGAGCCGCGTCTCGGTCGCGGGGTGGCTGCGCCGCTGCAGGGCTTCGAGCCGGGCGAGCAGCTCGGAGAACGCGAAGGGCTTCGAGAGATAGTCGTCGCAGCCGGCACGCAGTCCCTCGACGCGGTTGTCGACGTCGCCGAGCGCGCTCACGATCAGCACCGGGGTCTCGTTCTTGCGCGCCCGCAACTCCGACACGATGGCGAGGCCGTCGAGCTCCGGAAGCATGCGGTCGATGACGAGTGCATCGAACTCGCCGTTCGCCGCGGAGTCGAGACCCTGTCGGCCATCGACGGCGAGATCGACCTGGTGGCCGCTCTCGCTCAACCCCTTCACGAGATAGGTGGCCGCTTCGTCGTCGTCTTCGATCACCAGGATTTTCATGTGCTGCCCCACCAGACCGGGAGTGGCGCCGGCGGCCTCCGCCTCAAGAGGCCGCCGGCACCCCCGTCGTCCCGCTACCCGTTGTCCGATTGGTCGGACGACCAGGCAACGAAAGCGTTGACGCCGTGGCGATTGATCTGCAGCAGCACGCTCTTGTCGGCGCTCGACTGCGCCGCCTTGAGCTTCGCCACGGCTTCCTTGGGCGTCGTCACCGGCTCCTGGTTCACCGCGACGAGCACATCGCCCGCTTGCAGGTCCACGTCGACAAGCGGGCTCGAGTCCGCGATCTGCGAGACCACCACGCCCTTGACGCTCGCGGGCACCTTGAGCTGCTTGCGGAGCTCGGGCGTCAGCGGCGCCAGCTTGAGGCCGAGCGCGCTTGCGCGCTGCGGCGTCGCGGACGGCTGGTCCTCGCCGTTCCCGCTGTTGCTCGCGGCGAGGTCCATGTTGGCGGGCTGCTCGGCGATCATCGGCTCGAGCGTGGTCTCGCGGCCCTTGCGCCAGATCTTGACCTTGGCGCTCTGGCCGACGGGCGTCTCCGCGACGACGCGCGTGAGATCACGCAGTTTGGTGATGTCCTGGCCGGCGAAGCTCTCGATCACGTCGCCCTGCTGGATGCCCGCCTTCTCGGCAGGACCTCCCTTGCTCACGTCGGCGACCAGCGCGCCGTGATCGTTGGGCAGGCCGAGGTTCTTGGCGATCGCCGGCGACACCTCTTGGATCTGCACGCCGAGCCAGCCGCGGCTCACCTTGCCGTGCTCGCGCAGCTGCTGGATCACGGGCTTGGCGAGGTTCGACGGGATCGCGAAACCGATGCCGACGCTGCCGCCATTGGGCGAATAGATCGCCGTGTTGATGCCGATCACCTCGCCCTTGAGGTTGAAGGTGGGACCGCCGGAATTCCCGCGGTTGATCGGCGCGTCGATCTGCAGGAAGTCGTCATAGGGGCCGGAATGGATGTCGCGGCCGCGGGCCGAGACAATACCGGCGCTCACCGTGCCGCCGAGACCGAAGGGGTTGCCGACGGCGACCACCCAGTCTCCGACCTGCTCGACGCCACTGTCACCGAAGCTCACATAGGGCAGCGGCTTGCTGGTCTCGATCTTCAGGAGCGCGATATCCGTCTTGGAATCGCGGCCTAGGATCTTCGCGACGTGCTTGCTGTCGTCCTGGAATATCACGGTGACTTTGTTCGACTTGGCGTCGCCCACCACGTGATTGTTGGTGACCACCAGACCCGAGGGATCGATGATGAAGCCCGAGCCCAGCGCCATGCGCTGCGCGCGCGGCTGCGGGGACGACTTGGGATTGATGCCGTGGTCCTCGAAGAACTTCTTCAGGAACTCGTCCAAGGGCGAGCCGGGCTGAATGCCTTGAAAGTCGTTGTTGTCGCTTTCGTCGGCGGTCTGGTCGGCGGCGTCGGCCCGCTCGAGCACCGAGATGTTGACCACCGCCGGCAGGACCTTCTTCACCAGCGGCGACAGGCTCGGCATCTGCACGAGGTTGCCGCTGGCGTCTTGGGCCTGGGTGCCGGCGAGCGGCATAAAGACAAGGCTGGCACCCAGCCCGACCGCGACCGCCGCCGCGCGAAGCCGCCCGAGGCGCGGCTCCCTCGTTAACACGTGAATCATGGGTTTTCCTCTCTCCTGAAGCATCAGATTTGATTGCGATATCGCGCACCGGGCTGGCGGCGGCTCCCCGAGACCGCTGCCCATCCCGTATGACTGGCGAGCCTAGGCGATGACGGATTACGCCCCACCTTCACCCGGATTAAATCGCCGTAATGTCAGATAGGCGCCCACCAAGGAGCCGCAAGGGCGGCCGATCCTAGAGCCTGCCGTGGCAGTGCTTGTATTTCTTGCCCGACCCGCAGGGGCAGAGGGCATTGCGTGGGGTCTTGGCCCAGGGGTTCCCGCCG
>DATFRA010000413.1:0-6748 GCA_035263705.1 Allostellaceae bacterium | reverse complement strand
GCGATGGTCTCGAACTGCAGGCGCACTAGGCCATCGCGGAACCGCCGAGCGGTCTCGCTCAAATGCTCGAGCAGGTCTACGCCCGCAGGACTGTCGACCATGGCCACCGCCTTGATGGCCGCGGCGGCTTCGCCCGGCGAGATCGGATTGGAGTAGATGTAGAGCGGAGCCGTCTCGCGCAAGAACTCGATCGCGGTGTTGCTGGCGACGACGTAACCCCCGTTCACGCCGAAGGCCTTGCCGAGCGTCGCGATCAGCACGTCGGCGGCGGCGCCCGTGCGCTCCTCGGTGCCGCGGCCGGTCGCCCCGAACGCGCCCACGCCGTGGGAGTCGTCCACGACCAGCACGACGTTCTCCGGAAACGCCGCGTCGTGCTTGCGGGCGATCGCGTCGATCTCCGCGAGCGGTGCATGGTCGCCGCGCATGCTGAAGATGCCGTCGGTTACGATGATCGCGCGCTTGCATGTGTCCGCGGCATCGCGAAGCCGCGCCTCCAGCTCCGCCAGGTCCAGATGCCGATAGACGTACCTCTCGCGCGGCCGCGCGAGCCGAATCGCGTTGATGATGCAATTGTGGTTGAGCTCGTCGCTGATGACCGCGGTCTCCGGCGTGATCAGCGGCGGCAGCACGCCCATTACGGTCGCGTAGGCCGAGCTGAAGAGCATCGCGGCCGGCCGCCCATGGAAGGCCGCGAGCGCGCGCTCGAGCTCGAGGTGGGGACCCCAGGTGCCGCTGATGAAGCGCACCGCGCCGGGCCCGGTGCCGTACGCACGCACCGCGTCGTGCTCCGCGGCGATGATCTCGGGGCGCAGCGACAGTCCCAGATAGCCGTTCGAGTTCATCCGGAGGAACGGCTTGTCGCCTTCTCCCTCGATCAAAAACCGGGGTCCGCGCGTTCCGCTGGGCGGGATCACGCGAGTGACCACGGTCTCCTTGCCCTTGCGCCGTCCCTCGGTCTCGAGCCGTCTCAGCTCGCCAAGAAGCACCGATTCGATCCGTTCGTGCGGCATGGATCACCCCTTTGCGAGGGCTGGTTTGAGCTTGGTTCCGAGCTTCTCCAGCATGTCCTTGGTCATCGCGGCGGCGTCATAGGCCGGCATCCACCCCCATTCGGATCGGGCCGCGCTGTCGTCGACGGAGCGCGGCCAGGAATCCGCGATCGCCTGGCGGATCGGATCCACCTCGTACTCGATGACGAACTCGGGGATATGCTTGCGAATCTCCGCGGCGAGCGTCTCCGGCGTGACATTGATGGCGCCGAGGTTGAATGCATTCCGGTGCATGAGGCGTGCGGGATCGGCCCCCATCACCTCGAGGATCGCGCGCAGCGCATCCGGCATGTACATCATGTCAAGCGCGGTATCGCCGCGGAGAAAGCACGTGTAGTGCCGGTATCGGATCGCCTGGTAGAAAATCTCGACTGCGTAGTCGGTGGTACCGCCGCCCGGCGGGGCCACGTAGGAGATCAGTCCGGGGAAGCGCACGCCGCGAACATCGACGCCGAAGCGGTGCGCGTAGTAGTCGCAGAGCAGCTCGCCCGAGACCTTGGTGACGCCGTACATGGTGGTCGGCCGCTGCGCCGTGTCCTGCGGCGTCCGATCGCGCGGCGTGGTCGGCCCGAAGGCGCCGATCGAGCTCGGAAAGAACACGGAGCACCGTTGCTGCCGAGCCACCTCGAGGATGTTGTAGAGGCCGCTCATGTTGAGGGTCCAGGCGGCCTGCGGCTTATCCTCGGCGACGGCGGAAAGCATAGCCGCGAGATGATAGATCGTGCGCACGCCATGCCGTTGCACGACGTCTTGCACCTGGTCCGGCTTGGTAGCGTCGAGGTGCTCGAAAGGCCCGTCGGTCTTCATTGAGGCGGGCATCCGGATGTCGCTCGCGATCACCCGGCTCGTGCCGTGTTTCTCGCGGAGTGCGGGGATCAGCTCGGACCCGATCTGTCCTGCGGCTCCGGTGACCAGGATCGTGCCCATTGCGCGGGCCGTGCGGATCGCGTCCCCTATCGAAGCGGCCAACCCGGCATGGCGAAGCCGCGCTTGTCGAGCTCGCCGTCGAGCGTCTCGCCTTGCTCGCGCGTCAGTGGCGCGAGGGGCGGACGCACTGTCTTCCAGGCGCTCTCGCCGGCGAACCGCGCGACCGTGTGCTTGAGCGCGGGGATCATCGGGAATTTCTGCATGGCGAAACGCAGGTCGTTGAGCGCGGCCTGGCGCTGGTCAGCGTCGCCGTCTTGCCAATGGACGTAGAGACCATGGATGGCCGCCGGATTGATGTTCGCGGTGGCGCTGATGCAGCCCTTGCCGCCATGCCGCATGTTCGCGAGCAGGAACGCCTCCGATCCCGCGAACACGTCGAAGACCTCGTGGAACGCCTTCAGCACCGCCTCGGTGTTGCTCCAATCGCCGGAGCTGTCCTTGAGCCCGGCGACCGTGCCCGGATAGGCCTTCAGCAGCCGCTCGATTAGGTTGAGGGTGATCGGCACCTGCGACACCGGCGGGATGTGATAGAGGTAGACGCGGAGGCGCACGTCGCCGACGCGCTCGATGATCTCCGCGAAATTCCGGAACAGGCCGTCGTCGCTGACGCCCTTGTAATAGAAGGGCGGCAGCATCAGCACGCCCGCGCAACCGCGTTTCACGGCGTGGGCCGTCAGCTTGACCGAATCGGTGAGCGCGCAGCAGCCGGTGCCCGGCATCATCACGCGCGGATCGATGCCGGCCTCGATGAGCGCGTCGAGCAGGACGAGCCGCTCCTCGACGCTCAGCGAGTTGGCCTCGCTGTTGGTGCCGAACACCGCGAGACCGCAGTTCTGGCTGACCAGCCACCGGCAGTGCCGGACGAGCCGATCGGCGTCGACAGTGAGGTCGGCCTTGAACGGCGTGACCACCGGCGAGAGGACGCCGGTGATGCGCCGCGCCGGAGCCTCGCCGGCAGCGGCTCGGCCGCGGGACGTCTCTCGAACGGGCGCGGCTGCGGTCTCGGCCATATCACTCTCCGTGTCTCATAGGGGGCGTGTGGTGTCTCCGGGGTCAATCCATAGCACGGAGCACGGCGATGACAAGCGCCTCCGGACGGCGCATTCTCGCGGGCCTGTCTCGCGTCCATGGAGCCAACCCCGTGATACCCGCCAAGAAAGACCTGATCATTTGCTTCGCGCATGTCGCCTATCAATTCCAGGACCTGTTCGCGCGGCGGAGCACGGGGATCGGGAGCTTTCAGGTCTGGAACCGGGACGATCTCGACGACCGCATCGGCGAGGCCGACGTGCTGGTGATCTCGGGTCTCTGGCGAAACGATCTGATCGATCGGGCGAAGAGACTTCGCTACGTTCAATCGATCGGTGCCGGCACCGACCAATTCTCCCGCGAACTCTTGACGGCGCGCGGCATCCGTCTGGCGAGCGCCCGTGGCGTGAATGCCCGGGCCGTCTCGGAGCATGCGCTGGCGCTGATGCTCGCGCTCGCGCGACGGCTGCCCGAGGCGCGCGACAATCAGGCGAAGCGCGTCTGGCGCGACATGATCGGCGACCCCGCTGTGCGCGAGGACGAGCTCGGCGGCAAGACCGCGATCGTCGTTGGCACCGGCGCGATCGGCGGGCGGCTCGTGCAGCTCGCGAAGGCCTTCGACATGCGCGTGATCGGGATTCGGCGCGATCCCGCGCGCGGCAAGGGCGACGCCGACTCTGTCCACGCGACGAGCGAGCTGAAGGCGCTACTGCCCGAGGCCGACTTCGTCGTGCTGACGTGCCCGCTGACGAAAGACACGGAGAAGCTGATCGATGCCGAGGCGCTGAGCCGGATGAAACGATCGGCCTATCTCGTCAATTGCGCGAGGGGTCGCTGCGTCGACGAGCCGGCGCTGCAGGAAGCCCTGGCGCAGGGACGGATCGCCGGTGCCGCGCTCGATGTCACTGTCGAGGAACCGCTCGCACCGGCGTCACCGCTCTGGGCCATGGAGAACGTGCTGATCACGCCGCACACGGCGGGCGAGACGCGGCGCTACGAGGAGAACGTGCTCGATATCTTGCAGGAAAATCTCGACCGCCTCTGGCGCGGCGAGGCTACACTGCGGAATCAGGTCCTGTAGCCGCGCTCAGCCGGCCCGTTTCTTGCGCCGCTTCCCCGTCAGCTGCTTGGACCGCTCCTGCGCGATATCGAGCATGACGGGATCGAGCTTCCCATCCTGAATGTCCCTGGTGAACATGCGCAGGGTCATCTTGCGCGTCTTGTAGACGGGATAGGCGTTTTTCTTGCCGCCGGTCATGCGCTGTACGATGTTCACGTTGGCGTATCGCGGCGCGAAATATTCTTGATCGCCGATGTTGAGGAACCAACTCCGCTTGGTCTTTCTCGGAGAGGATTGTTTCCGGATTAGCGCGATCATCTTTGCACGGCACTTTTCTTCCGGACTGAGTCGCGAGCCCAAGACCTGGACTTTGACTGGCTTCACCTTTTCGAGAAACGACATCGGACAACCTCGCGGGATTGAAAGAGTAAGCCTAGGGAATACGACTTCTCCGTCTGCTCGTCTATGTGTTTATATTGGCAAAGTCAATTTTATACAATTACTCGTGGAAATGCTTCGCAAAATGCCAGCCGCGATCGTCAGGTCTCCTTTCGGAGGTGATGGTCGCGCCGGCGGTAGAGGTCCTCGTCGGCGTAGCCCATGGTCTCGGGCTTGCCGCGCCCGAGCATGACCTGGAAATAGACGGGCTCGAGGCTGTCGTTGATGTAGCCATGGATCACGCCGGGCGGGCAGGAGATGCACTCCCATTTGCCGAGCAGGGTCTCGACGCGCTTGCCGGCTTCGTCCTCGAGGAAGACGGTCAAGAATCCGTCGAGGACGAAGAAGACCTCCTCGACCTCGTGAGTGTGCGCGGCATTCCCCTGGCCCGGAGGGACGAACATGATGCTGAGCGTGAAGCCGCGCGGGGCGATCACCGAGGCGTCATTGTGCTTGCCGGAGCCGCCGCCGCCGATGAAGCGGTGCTGTGCGCGCCTGTAGCCCTCGTGCCTCGCGTCCTCGAACGCGGTCCAATCCGGCGTCTTGTCGCGGAACCTGCCGACGGAGCGGCGGAGGATCTCGACGATCGGCACGCCCTCGAGCTCGGGCGGCCTGGCGTGGCGGGCAACCGTCATCGTGGGCCTCCGATCTTGCGCTGGGCGATGGCGACGATTTGCTCGGGCCGAAGCGGCGTCTCGTTGAACTCGGCGCCGAAGGGCGAGAGCGCGTCGGCGACCGCGTTCGCGATTGCGGCGGGCGGTCCGATCGCGCCGCCTTCGCCGACGCCCTTGACGCCCAGGGGATTGAGCGGCGAGGGCGAGTGCAGGTGGATCAGCTGGAAGTCCGGCATCTCGTCCGCGCGCGGCAGAGCGTAGTCCATGAGGGACCCCGTCAGGAGCTGCCCCTCTCCGTCATAGGAAAAGCCCTCGAGCAGGATGCCGCCCAGGCCTTGCGCCGCGCCGCCGGTGATCTGTCCCTCCAGCAGGAGCGGATTGACCACGGTGCCGCAGTCGTGTGCGACCGCGTATTTCTCGATGACGACGCGACCGGTCTCGATGTCGACCTCGACGATCGCGGCATGGGTCGCATTCGACCAGGTGACGGTCTGCGGCTCGAAATGGAAGGTCTCCTCGAGGCCGGGGTCGACCCCCTCGGGACGGCCGTGATCCCAGCCCGGGCGCGCGGCCTGCGCGATCTTCGCCAAGGATAGAGTGCGTGCGGGCACGCCCACGATGCCCACGCCCCCCTCGCGCAGTTCCAGGTCGGCGGGCGCGCACTCCAGGAGGTGGGCCGCGATCGCCAGGACTTTCTTGCGCAAGCGCTCGCTCGCAAAATGAATCGCGGCGGAGAGCGTGACGGTGCTCCGGCTCGCGACCGTGCCGTATCCCGTTGGGATCGCCGCGGTGTCCGCGAGCGAGACGATGACGTCGTCCGGCGTGACTGACCAAGCGTCCGCGACGACCTGCGCGAAGATGGTCTCCATACCTTGGCCCTGTGGACAGGAGCCGCCGGAGAGCAACACCTTGCCGGAGGTGTCGATCCGCACCGTCGCGCTCTCGAAGGGTCCGACGCCCGTGCCCTCGGTGTAGCAGCCCAGGCCCAGGCCGAGGTAGCGGCCCCGGGCGCGCGCCTCGCGCTGGCGTCGGCGAAACGCCTCGACGCCTCCGACGGCCTCCACCGCTTGCCGCAGGCCCGCCGGGAAATCGCCGCTGTCGTAGACGATCGGCGCGCCGTCGCGATAGGGGAGCCCGACCGAATACGGCATCTCGTCGGCGCGCACCATGTTGCGAAGCCGCACCTCCGCGGGCTCGAGGCCGACTGCGCCGGCGACCAGGTCCATGCTCCGCTCCACGGCGAAGCTCGCTTCCGGTCGGCCGGCACCGCGATAGGCCGCGCTTGGCACCTTGTTGGTCGTGGCGATCCTGGCGGTCGTCGCGAAATGCTCGACCTTATAGGGCCCCAGCAGGTGCGCGGCGGTGTTGTAGATGACGCCCGCGCCGATCAGGTTGTAGGCGCCGCAATCCGCGAGGTAGTTGTCGCGGAGCGCGAGGATGCGGCCCGCCTCGTCGAATCCGATCTCGACCTCGTGGATCTGGTCGCGCGACTGCGTCGCGGAGAGGAAATGCTCGCTGCGGTTTTCGATCCAGCGCAGGGGCCGGCCGATCTTGCGGGCGAGGAACGGGATCAGCAGGTCCTCGGGATAGACGTGACCCTTGACCCCGAAGCCGCCGCCGACATCGGGCGC
>DATFRA010000412.1:0-5014 GCA_035263705.1 Allostellaceae bacterium | reverse complement strand
TCATGATCCCGGTGATGCGGAGCGCCGGGCTGAGCGTGGAGCAGCTGCGGGCGGAATTGCGGGAAACCGCCCACCGGCTGGCGCGCCTCAAGACGAAATCGTGGAGCGAAAGCGGCTGCTGCTGGGCCTGACCGTCACATGCCGAGCGCCGGCTCGGGAGCCAGCGCCGGTGGGACCGCGACCGGCTCCGTCAGCGGCAGGGTCAGGATCACGCGCAGGCCGGGGTTCTCTGTCCCCGGCCGGTTCGCCTCCAGCCGCACAGAGCCGCCTTGCATGCGCGCCACCGCCCGCACCAGGCTGAGGCCCAGACCGTTCCCCGGCGTGCTCCGGCTGCCCTCCAGGCGGACGAACCGGTCGAAGACCGTCTCGCGCTGCTCCGGCGGCACGCCGGGCCCGGTATCGGCAACCGCTACGCGAGCCCACTCACCCTCCGCGCGCACGGTCAGGCTGACGCTGCCCGAGGGCGTGTATTTGAGCGCGTTGTCGAGCAGGTTGGCGATCGCCTGCGACAGCAGGTGGCGATCGCCGCGGACCAGCAGCCCCTCGTCGATCAGCGCCGCCAGGGTCAGGCCCTTCTCGTCGGCGACGGGCTCGTAGAGCTCGGCGACCGAGTGCGCGATCTCGTCGAGCCGCACCGCCGCGAGCGCCTCCCGCCGCGAGCCCGCCTCGGCCTCGGCGATGCTGAGGAGCGCGTTGAAGGTGCCGAGGAGCGTGTCCGCCTCGGTAATGGTCTGGCGGAGCGCCTCGCCGTAGCGCTGGGCGTCGGGCTTCTCGAGCAGCGTCACCTCGAGCCGGGCGCGGAGCCGCGCCAGCGGCGTCCGGAGGTCGTGGGCGATGTTGTCGGTCACCTGCCGCATTCCCGCCATCAGCCGCTCGATCTGGTCGAGCATGGCGTTGAGGTTGGTCGCGAGCTGGTCGAACTCGTCGCCGGAGCCGGTGAGCGGCACGCGCTGGGACATGTCGCCGTGGATGATGTGCTCGCTGGTGCGGTTCACCGCATCGACCCGGCGCAGCATGTTGCGGGTCATGAAGAGGCCGCCGAGCACGCCCAGCATGATCGTGAGCACCGAGGCCCAGGCCAGCGTCTCCAGGATGCTGGTGCGGAACAGGTTCGCGTTCGCGATGTCCCGGCCGACCAGCAGGTGCGCGTGGTCGTCCGGCAGCTCGATGGTCTCGCCGAGCGCCTGGTGCACCTCGACCGTGCCGTTGCGGCGATGCACCTCGACGGGGAAGCTGATCCAGTTCGGTTTGAGCGTCTTGGCTTCCGGCCAGTTGGAGAGGTTTCCCACGATCGGCTGGTAGTTCTCGTCGGCGAGCAGGTAGAGCGGCTCGTCGGACCGCCGCTCGCCCACGGCGCGCTCCACGATGATCTTCTTCAGCCCGTCGATCCGGTGTTCGTAGTACTGCTCGCGCAGCCCCGTGATCTCCGCGTCGACGGTGGCCTCGGTCTGCCGCTCCACGAAATCGGCGGTGGAGAAGTAGATGAAGGCGAGCAGCGCCGAGACCGAGGTCGCGAACAGCGCCAGATAGAGCCCCGCGAGCCGGAAGGTGTTGGTGCGCAGGAGGCGTCCAAGCGGCCGGTGCATCGTCGGCATCGCGGCTACTCCCGCGCCCGCAGCGAATAGCCGGCACCCCGCACCGTGTGGAGGAGCGCGTGCGGGAAGCCCTTGTCGATCTTCTGCCGGAGCCGGCTGATGTGCACGTCGATCACGTTGGTCTGCGGGTCGAAATGATAGTCCCAGACGTGCTCCAGCAGCATGGTGCGCGTCACCACCTGGCCCGCGTGGCGCATCAGGTACTCGAGCAAGCGGAACTCCCGCGGCAGCAGGTCGATCGCCTCGGTGCCGCGCCGCACCGTGCGGGCCAGCAGGTCCATCTCGAGGTCGTCGACCCGGAGCCTGGTCTGGGCGGCGGGCGCGGCGCCGCGGCGCAGCAGCGCCTCGAGCCGCGCCAGGAGCTCGGAGAACGCGAAAGGCTTCACCAGATAGTCGTCGCCCCCCGCGCGCAGCCCCTTGACCCGGTCGTTGACGGCGCCGAGCGCACTCAGGATCAGCACGGGGATCTGAACCTCGGCCGCGCGCAGCGCCCCGATCACGCTGAGTCCGTCCATGCCCGGAAGCATGCGGTCGACGATGAGGCCGTCGTAGGCACCGGAGGTTGCCATGAACAACCCCTCGCGCCCGTCGGCCGCGTGATCGACGACGTAGCCGCTCTCGCCCAATCCCTTGATGAGATAGGCGGCGGATTCCCGATCATCCTCGATCACCAGAATCTTCATGCGAGCGGCCGCTCCGCCCGCGACCATAGCACCTCATTTCCGGCGCGGAAGAGGCGGGGCCACGACGAACCCGAGACCGAGCGATCTCGGTCACAAAATTGGCTTTGCGGTTAAAAAATTGGCTTTGAAATTGGCTTTCCGGACGCTCCGACTGTTGTTTCTCCTCGATAAATTGGGTTTGTTTTGTCGAATCTAATTTTTCGCGCGCCGGTTTTCCGGCCTCACGTCCAGGTCACCGCGAGGGCAACCAGCCAGCCCACCACCAGCACCATTCCGTTCTCGAAATCCAGCCGGCTCCGACTCGAAACGCGGGAAACCACGGCGCGCATCGCATCTCCTTCTGATCGGCCATCCTGACGACGCTGTACCCTAGCATGAGAACAAACAGAGAACAATGGCCTTACGTGGGATGCTCAGGCGGCGGGCGCGACGGTCTCGAATCGAGGGAAGGTCAATTCGACAAAACCTATTTTTCTTCAGATGCGCATCGAGGAACGCGAATGCGTCCTTGGCCGATTGCTCGGTGACGGCCTCATCGTACTCATAGACGATCGTTTCTCCATCGAAACCACGCTTGCTGAATGGCTTCGCGCGCGTTTCGCGCGCATCCCAGTTGTGGGTGGCATGATAGAGCCGATAGTCGACCGGATTGCCGCTGCTTTTCAGGGGGTCGAGCATGGGCACGCAATCCCGCACCGCGTGTGTCTCGTTGTCGCGATCGCCCATCAGGACCAAAAGCGGGACTTCGATCCTGTCCGGCAAGAAATGCAGCTCGGCGACCTGTCCGGTCGTGGACAGTTTGATGCTCGGAAACTTGCAGATCGGATACGCGGCCACGATCGCCTGGAACGGCTTGCGGCCTCCTTCGTGCGCATGCTTCGGACCGGAGGCGCCGAGGCCGGCCATGGCGCCCAGCGAAAATCCCATCAAACCGACATGGTCGCGATCGACGAACGGTTGCTTGCGCAGATGCTCCGCCGCGTCAAACCCGTCCTTCATGAAACGATGAGTGCCAACCGGCTGCGGCGGCGTACAGTTCTCCCTCACGCCACGCGGCCCCAATGGATCGACGACCAGCACGGCGTAGCCGTGGTCCAGCGCGCGCTTCGCCCAGTCGAATGTATTCATGAAATAGTGCCCACTGCACACCGGGAGCAGCACGAGTCCGGGAAACGGACCCGCGCCGTCGGGTTTGAACATCCGGCTCGTCCCGCCCGCTGCAACAAACGCGCTCGGCTGATCGGGGAAACTGAGGTCCGCGATGTCTTTCCCCGGCAGATCGAAATAGTCGACGATCTCGGCAGCGGAGATCGAGGGCGCGAGACCCATAGCGAACAGAGCGGAGCCGGCAATGAGCAACTTTTTCATTTGCTGGCCCCAATCGCTGTCAGAGAAGTGCGCGAGGAGGGTCGGCGGCTCAGGATTTTGACGGCGACCAGTTATAGACGCGGGTGAGCGCCTTGCCCATGAGGGTCGCGCGGTCGCTGTCGCTAAGGCGGTCGGTGAGGCGGAAGGCGTCGACGCCCTCCTTGTAGGTGAGCAGCGCCACCGCGCGGGTCCAGTCGGTGCCCCATAGGCAGCGCTCGAAGCCAAAGGCATCGAAGATGCGCCGGAGCGGATCCCAGATGTCGCGATAGGGATAGGGTTGGTGCGAGAGCGTGCAGGCGCCGCTGATCTTGATCGTAATGTTCTTGTGCGCCGCGAGCTTGAGCACCGTCGGCAGCTCCGCCCAGGGCTCCTTCGGCGGCGGCGGCTCGAAGGGCTGGGTCAGGCCCAGGTGATCGAGCACCAGCATCGTGTTCGGGTTGCGCGCGGCGAGGCCGTCCACCTGCTCGAGCCGGCCCCAGCAGAGCAAATTCACCGGAAACGAATGCCGCGCGGCCGCCGCGAGCACGCGGTTGATGCCGGGATCGGCTGGATCTTCCGCAGCGCCGCGCGCCAGCATGATCCGAATCGCGACCGTGCCCGGGGTCCGCTTCCAATCCGCGATCACGTCGGCGACCTTGGGATCGGTCGGGTCCACCGGCTTGATCAGGCCGAACCGCTTGGGATGCTTCCTGTGCACCTCGACCGCGTAGCTCGCGTCGAAGCGGTACATGGCGTAGGGCGAGACCAGCAGCGCGCCATCGACGCCGACGGCATCCATCGCCTTCACCATGTCGTCGCCGGTCGCCTCCGGCGGCCCATGGAGATGCCCGACCCAGGGCCGGCCGGGGTGGTTGCGCTCGTAGCAGTGCACTTGGGAATCGATGATCGGCATGCGATTGGGCCTTCCGGATGTTCGAGCAAAGGGGACGCCTCAGCAGGACGAGTGTCAAACACAGACACCCTCACCCTCCCATCGCCTGCCGCGATGGGTCCCTCCCTCTCCCGCTTCGCGGGCGAGGGGCTGCCAACCCCTCTCCCATGGAGTGGGAGAGGGAGGGGCCCATGGCGGATAGCCATGGGAGCGTGAGGGTTCTATGCTCTAGCAGAGCCGGCACACCGGCCTGAAGTCCCAGGGAGGGACGCATGACGGAAGCGATCGAGCGGACCGCGCTGCGCAAGGTCTACGCGCGCCTGCTGCCGGTGATGTTGCTGATCTATTTCCTCTGCTACATCGACCGCATCAACGTCGGCTTCGCCGCGCTCACCATGAACAAGGATCTCGGCCTCGACGCCGCGACCTATGGCTTCGCAGCCGGCGCCTTCTTCTGGGGCTATTGCCTCTTCGAGGTGCCGAGCAACCTCGTGCTC
>DATFRA010000411.1:0-4531 GCA_035263705.1 Allostellaceae bacterium | reverse complement strand
GGGGCTCGCGGGATATCTCGAGGCTGCGCAGTACGGCTACGTCAACCCCGCCTTCTTCGGCTGGCAGGAGTCCGGAAGCCTGTTGATGATGGTGATCCTCGGCGGCATCGGCACGCTCTTCGGTCCGATCCTTGGCGCCTTTGTGCTGACGCTGCTGCAGGATTTTCTTTCCGACGAGGCGATCTTTCACGGCTTCCATAAGCATTGGCTGCTGCCGATGGGGGTGTTCATCGTCCTCGCGGTTCTGCTGCTGCCGCGTGGCATCGGCGGGCTTGCGCTAAGCGTCGGCCGCTCCGCGCGCGAGATCGCCGATGACTGAGCCGATCCTCCCCTACCACCACACCGTTGAGATGGCGTCGTGAGCGCGCCCCTGGTCTCGGCGCAAGGGCTGCACACCTACTACGGTCCGAGCCATGTCCTCCATGACGTCGACTTCGAGGTCCGGCGTGGCGAGACTGTGGCGCTCATGGGACGGAACGGCATGGGTAAGACCACGCTGCTCCGCAGCCTGATGGGTCTGACGCCGCCGATCCGTGGCCGGGTCATGATCGACGGCCACGACATGACGGGGGCACCCACGCATGCGGTGGCGCGGGCGGGCCTCGCGCTGGTGCCCGAGGGTCGTGGCATGTTTCCAAGCCTGACGGTGCGCGAGCATCTGGTGATGGCCGCGCGACCCGACCGCGACGGCCGCGTGGAGTGGACGCTCCGCCGCGTGCTCGAGACGTTTCCGCGGCTCGGCGAGCGGCTCGACCTCGGCGGCGCGCGGCTCTCCGGCGGCGAGCAGCAGATGCTCACCATCGGCCGCGCGCTCATGACAAATCCGGAGCTGCTCATCCTCGACGAGGCGACCGAGGGACTGGCGCCGCTGATCGCGCGCGAGATTTGGGCGATCCTGCGGACGATTCGCGCGAGCGGGATCGCGGCCGTTATCGTCGACAAGAATCATGCGGCGGTGACCGCGATCGCCGACCGTGCCGTCATCCTGGTCAAGGGCCACGCGGTCTTCGCCGGCACCACCGCCGAGCTCAGCGCGCAGCCCGACCTCCTCCAGCGGCACCTGGGAGTCTGAGCTCATGGCGCTCGCGACGGTCGAGGGCCAACGCCTGGAGGTCGAGCGGATCGTCGCCCCGCGTCAGGGCATGCCGACGCTGGTGTTCCTGCACGAGGGGCTGGGCTCGGTGGCGCTCTGGCGCGACTTTCCGGTGAAGCTTGCCGCGCGCACCGGCGCCGCCGCGCTGGTCTATTCACGCCGAGGCTACGGCAAGTCCGACCGGCTCGCGGCCCCGCGCAAGGTCGGCTACATGCACTACGAGGCTCTCGTTGTGTTGCCCGCGCTGCTCCGCGGGCTCGGTATCGCCGACCCGATCCTGATCGGCCACAGCGACGGCGCCTCGATCGCGCTCATCCATGCCGGCAGTGGGCGAGGACCCGTGCGCGCGCTCGTCCTCGAGGCGCCCCATGTCTTCGTCGAGGACGTGACGGTCGCCAGCATCCAAGAGGCGAAGGCGGCCTATCGCGCCACCGATCTTCCAGACCGGCTCGCGCGCCACCACGACGACCCCGACCACGCCTTCTGGAGCTGGAACGACATCTGGCTCGATCCCGCGTTCCGCGTCTGGAACATCGAGGCGTCCCTGCCGGGCGTGCGCTGCCCGGTGCTGGCGATCCAAGGCGCCGACGACGAGTACGGCACGCTCGCCCAGCTCGACGCGGTCGAACGCGGGGTCAGTGGGCCGTTCGAGCGGCTGGTGCTCGCGAACTGCAAGCACTCGCCGCATCGCGATCAGGAAACGGCGACGCTCGAGGCGATGGCGCGGTTCATCGAGCGGGTCGCGCCTCCTGGGGCATGAACCAGAGCACCAAGCCGCCCACGAACAGGATGGCGCCGACCATCGGCTGCTGCGCCACGAACTGATCGAGATGGGGCGGCGGTGCGGGCGACGTGTAGCCTGCCACGTGGAAATTCTCGTGCAGCCAGAGCAAGCCGCTCGCCAGGATATCGGAGAGCTGGAACAGGATGGCGAAACCAAGCGCGCCCAGCAGCGCGGCCCAAATTCTTCGAATCATCACGTGCCTCGCGAGGTAGGGGTTCGACGGCGATACCGTGCATTGATGTGGCCCCGGCGCCGCGCGCTTTCGCGAGCATCTTTGGGCACAGCAAAGGGAGGAAATTGAGGCCGCGTCAGGTTTCCTGGGCGCGCACGAAGCAGAACACCTCGCCGTCGTGCCAGCAGGCGACCGCGCCGCCGGTCGGGTTTTCCGTGTGGTTGACGATGGCGCGGGGCGCGACGGGCTCCCAGGATCGACCGCGCACGCCCGGGAAGCGCTCGTCGATCAGGACCTCGTAGTGATCGCCGACCTCGCGGAAGTCGGTGACGCGGCAGTCCGCGATGTCGCAGCACTTGACGGTGGCGCCGGAGCCCGGCCGCCAGGGGCGGCTCAGGGATTGGAACCACGCGGAGAGCGCGGGATCGGGGTTGGGCGGCGCCGCCGCGGACGCCGGCAGCGCAGCGACGAGCGCGGCGAGCGCGCAGGCGATCCAGGAGCGAGCAGGCACGAGCATCTCGGTCTCCCCCAACAAGAATGGGGCCGACCGCGCAAAAAGCAAAACGCGCACTTAGCGGGTCGGCGGGTGATGCGTCTCCAGCACCTGGCCGCACGCCTCGATCGCCGCGAGGATGCCGTCGGCGACCGCGCCCGATCTCACCTTGGCGAGGAACGCCGCGACGATCCGGTCCCAGGTGCCCTCGGGCGCGAGCTTGTGCGTGTCCCGGTCGGCGAGGACCTCGACGTAGCGCTCGCCCAGCGACACGAAGAGCAGCACGCGGTTGCGATGCGCGCCGCCGCCCACGATGTGCGCCGCGAACTCGCGGTGCGCGAGCTGTCGGGCGCGGGCGTTCTTGTGGTGTCGCGAGACCAGACGGAGCCGCACCGGCATCCAATCGAAGAGCAGCGCGAAGAGGACCAGCGCCGCCACCTGGATCGCGAGCGCCTCGATGAGCTCGAGGTCGGGCGCGAGCAGCGCCACGGCCAGAGCCGCGACCAGCGCCGCGAGCGCCGCCCAGACCAGGCCCACATAGGGGTAGCGGTCGCTGAGGGGCACGACCACCACGGCGAACTCGGCCGAGGTCCGCTGCTCGACCGCGGCCTTGGCGGCGTGGATGCGCGCCTGCTCGTCGTGGGTCAGGGCGCGCATCTCACCAGCTCCCCGAGGCGCCGCCGCCCCCGAAGGATCCGCCGCCACCGGAGAAGCCTCCGCTGCTGCCGCCGCCGCTGAACCCGCCTCCGCTGAACCCGCCGAAGCCCCCGACATAAGGGCCGGGATAGCCCCAGAAGCCGCGGCGATGGCGCAGGAACAGCATCAGGAAGAACACGATGAAGATGATGTTGACGGCGAAGGGCAGGATCGGCAGCGCGTTGTGCCATTGCGTCTGCGCGGCCTGCGCCGCCACCGCCTTGGCGTCGCCGCCGAGCACGCGGACGATCGCGGAGGTTCCCGCGAGGACGCCGCCGTTGAGGTCGCCGCGCTTGAAGGCGGGGACGATGTCGCGCTCGATGATGGTGCGCGCGAGCGCGTCGGTGAGCGTGCCCTCGAGGCCGTAGCCGACCTCGATCCTGACCTTGCGCTCGTTGGGCGCCACGATCAGGAGCGCGCCGGTGTTCTTGTCCTTCTGCCCGATGCCCCAGTGGCGGCCGAGCTGATAGCCGAAATCCTCGATGGCGAGGCCCTGGAGCGATTTGAGCGTCACCACCACGACCTGCTGGCCGCCGCTCGCGCGCTCCGCCTGCGCCAGCATCTCCGTGAGGCCGCTCCGGGTCGAGGCGGAGAGCACGCCCGCTTCGTCGACGACGCGGCCGGTGAGGGCGGGGTAGTTGGGCTCGGCCGCGCGGGCGGCACTCGCGATGACCAGCAGCAGGGCGAGCGCCCAGAGGATCGCCGCGGCAAAAGTATGGTTCGCCGCGTAGGTCCTCATAGGTTTTTCGCGCGCCGCCAATTGGGTCAGAACTTGACCTGCGGCACCTGCTGCGCCTGCTCGGTGATGGTGAAGGTCTCCTTCACCTTGGCGTCGGGATAGAGCCAGGCCGCGATCCAGCGGCTCGGGATGGTGCGGAGCGTCGTGTTGTAGGTCTGGACCGACTTGATGTAGTCCTGCCGCGCCACGGTGATGCGGTTCTCGGTGCCCTCGAGCTGCGACTGCAGCGCCAGGAAGTTCGCGTTGGATTTGAGCTCCGGATAATTCTCGCTCACCGCCAGCAGCCGGCCGAGCGCGCCGCCGAGCGCCGCCTGGCTCTGCTCGAATTGCCGGAAGGCCTCGGGGTTGGAGGTGACGTCGGCGGGCAGGTTCACCGTGGTCTGCGTCGCCTTGGCGCGCGCCGCGACGACGTCCGTCAGCACGGTCTGCTCCTGCTTGGCGTAGCCCTTCACGGTCTCGACCAGGTTCGGGATCAGGTCGGCGCGGCGCTGGTACTGGTTCAGCACCTGGCTCCAGGCGGCCTTGACGGCTTCGTCCTGGCGCGGCACGGCGTT
>DATFRA010000410.1:0-4312 GCA_035263705.1 Allostellaceae bacterium | reverse complement strand
AGCCGAAGGATTTTACGATGCTCTCGCTGTTCGGCCTGGCGGGAGCCATCGAGCTCATCGGCAGCCTATTGTTGCTGGTCGGGCTGTGGACGCGCGAAGCCGCCTTCATCATGTCCGGCGAGATGGCGGTTGCCTATCTCCTGCGGCGCGTACTGACGGGCGCCTCGTTTTCCCCGATCGTCAACGGCGGAATATTGGAGTCGCTCCTGAGCTTCCTCTTCCTCTATTTCGTCTTCGCAGGACCGGGGCCCTGGAGCCTCGACGCGAAACGGGCGAAGCGCTGAGCCGGAGCGATCACGTCGTGACCCGCTCGAGGGCGAGCTGCGCGGCCGCGAGGTCCTCTAGGCCGGTGCCGACGGACTTGAACATGGTGATCTGGTCGTAGTACCGGCGGCCGGCGCGGGAGCCCCGCGTGAGATCGAAGAGGTCGCCGGCGACGTCGTCCTCGCGCAGCACGCCCGAGCGGATCGGCTGCACCACGTCGCCGGCCTCCTTGAGGGCGCCCTCGCGGGTATCGACGAAAACGCGCGCGCGCTTCACCACTTCGTCGTCGGCCTCGCGCATCTCCGGCGTGAAGCCGCCCACGAGGTCGACGTGCGTGCCGAGCTTCAGCCAATGGCCGCGGATCAGCGGATCGCGCGCCAGGGTGGCGCAGGAGATGATGTCCGCGCCGCGCGCGGCGCTCGCTAGATCGTCGGTCGCGTTCAGCGTCAGATGCCGACGGCTCAGGCGATGGGCGAGCTTCGTCGCCTTCTCGAGGTTGCGGCCCCAGACCACCACATGCTTGATCGGCCGAACGCTGGCATGTGCCTCGATCAGATGCGAGGCAAGCGCGCCCGTGCCCACCATGAGCAGCCGCTCGGCATCGGGCCGCGCCAGGTATTTGGCCGCGAGCGCGGAGGCCGCCGCGGTCCGGCGCGCCGTTAGCGCCGGCGCGTCCATCAGGGCCAAGGGCCGGCCGGTCTTGCCGTCCATTAGCAGATACGTGCCCTGTACGGAGGGCAGCAACTGCGCGCCATTGTCCGGAAATACGGTGACGAGCTTGACGCCGATGTGCCGCCCGGCCTGCCAGGCAGGCATCAGCAGCAGGGTGCCGTCACGACCGCCCGGAACCGGCACGCTGTGATGCTGCCGCACCGGCACCTCGCAGCCGCTGCGGAACATCTGCCGGAGCGCCTCGATGGTGGACTCGAAATCGAGGGCCGCAACCACCTCCGAAGCGCCCAGCACGTGCATCGTGTAGGGCGGCTGATTGCGCATCAGGAATGCGGCACGACGACCGCGGTTCCCTTGGCCCGCTGCTCCGCAGCCGCGAGGTCGCGCTCTAGAACCTCGATGCGCCGCGCCCGCTGCCGCGCGACCCGCCGCGGGC
Source organism: Allostellaceae bacterium (assembly GCA_035263705.1). Classification (GTDB taxonomy): domain Bacteria; phylum Pseudomonadota; class Alphaproteobacteria; order ATCC43930; family CGMCC-115725; genus DASZHJ01. The sequence goes on along the minus strand of DATFRA010000410.1, from coordinate 2,940 downwards.
CCCAGCTCCAGATCCACGCCACCAGAAGCCCGATCAGGAAGCCCGCGAGCAGCGCCAGCAGCACGATCAGATAGAGCGGCGCCGAGAGTTCCATGCCGAGCGGCCAGAACGCGAGGGTGACCCCCGCACGGTTCGATACCGCGAAGCCCACGCAGATCAACGCCACAAGGGCCGTACTCAGCCAGTAAAGAGTTCTCACGGCCGGAATCCTACAACCTCCGGCCGAGCCGAGGCCAGCCGCGGCGTCAGGTCGGCTCGTTCAAGCGCTCGCGCAGCTGCTTGCCGGTCTTGAAGAAGGGAATGTGCTTCTCGGCCACCTGCACGCTGGCACCGGTGCGCGGATTGCGCCCGATCCGCGCCTCGCGCCGCTTCACCGAGAAGGCGCCAAAGCCCCGCAACTCGACGCGGTCCCCCCGTGACAATGCCGCTGCGATCTCGTCGAAGATCGCGGTGACAATCCGCTCGACATCGCGCTGGTAGAGATGCGGATTGAGCTCTGCCAGACGCTGGATGAGTTCTGATTTCGTCATTGCCCGCTCCCCCTCATCGGGCTTATGCCGCGTCTCCTGCAGAGGGTGCCAAACTGCCGGTAGACCGTCAAGAAAAAGCATGGGAGATGAGGTGGTTAAGACTCGCCGCGGGCGGGAGGCTGCGGGCGCGCGAGGCTCGCCTTGGAATATCGGTAGTACGGACCGGCCTTGGACCACCAATTGTTGTGGGGCGGCATCATTCTCGCAAGAAAAATGGTTGCCTTGACGACGATAGGGCCACGTCCTCGAATGCACCGAAAGGGAGCGCCTGCAATGCCCAGCAATCGCATCACCAAGGATATCTCGGTCTTCGACTGCGACAGCCACATCGTCGAGCCCCCCGCGATCTGGGACGAGTACGTGCCGCAGAGGCAACGCGCCTGGATCAAGACGCAGTTCTGCTTCCACACCGACACGGACCTGCTGCACATCAACGGCCGTGCGGTGCCGGCGGCGCGCGAACGCTCCAACGCCGCCGAGGTCGGCTGGCCCCGCTGGAGCAAGAAGGAGGTCGGCGCGCTGACGCCGGGCACGCCCGAATGGCAGAAGAAATTCGGCCGGCTCCTCGGCTGCCGCGATCCCCATGCGCGGCTCAAGGACATGGACGCGATCGGCACCGACCAGGTGATGCTGTTCCCGACCTGGTTCGTGCGCCTCGCCCTGCTGCGCGATCCCGGCGCCGCCGCGACCCTGGCGCGCGCCTACAACGACTGGGTCCATGACTACTGCGCGCCCGATCGCCAGCGGCTCTTTCCGTGCGCGGTGCTGCCGATCCAGAGCGTCGAGCAATCGATCGAGGAGCTCCGCCGGGTCGCCAAGATCGGCTTCAAGGCGGCGGCGGTACGACCCTGCTTCTGGAACGGCCGCTATCCGACCTTGCCGGAATTCGATCCGCTCTGGCGCGAGTTCGACCACCTGGGCGTGGTGCTCGCCATGCACACCTTCCCCTCGCGCGAGGCGCTGACGCCCGACTGGGCGGAGCGCATGGCCAAGGCGCGCGGCTCCGGCCAGGGCCTGCTCTTCACCGACGAGGCCGTGGTCTATTCGCCCGGCCAGTTCGTCAGCAATATCGCTTTTGCGATGGATCCGACCATCGACACCTCCGAGGCCTTGGGGTTCATGATGGAGGCGATGACCTGGCTCACGACGGTGCTGATGACCGGCTGGCTCGACAAGTTTCCGACCCTCAAGGTCGCGGTGCTGGAGTCCAACGCCAGCTGGCTGCCGCTCATCCTTCAGAAATGCCGGAATTTCTCCGACCTCTTCGCCTTCCAGCGCTCGCGCCCGATCAAGGACGCCTTCGAGGCCTTCTACGAGCGCTGCGCCATCGGCTTCGAGTCCGACGAGGATCTGGTTTACCGACTCTGGGACACCTTCGAGCCGGTGGCGATCTGGTCCTCGGATTATCCGCATCATGACGCCGAGGACGCCTGGGACGCGCTCCATCACATGGCCGAGCACAAGGTGCCGCTCGCCGCGCAGAAGAAGCTCCTCGGCGAGAACGCGCGCAAGCTCTACGGCATCGAGCCGGTGATGCGCGTCACCGAGCGCATCGAGGGCTACGAGCCCGCGATCCTCGCGTGGTGATAAGGCAGAGTTCGGTGTGGTTTTTCCCCCTCCCCACCGAGGATAGGGGGTCGGGGTGAGGGTGCTTGCTCCGCGCGGTCGTGCGGTCGCTCCCCCTCACCTAGCTAGATGCTTGGCGAGCTTGTCCAGCGTCGTGAATCCGATCTCCACCGCGCCGAAGCCGATCTTCGCGTTGCGCTGTTCCACGGTCGGATGCAACTGGCGCAGGGTCAGCACCGTCTTGCCGTTGCTTTGCGCATCGAACGTGACAGTCACGCGAAAGCGCGCCGGATCGTCGTCGATGTCGGACCCATGCTCGATCTCGAGCAGCCGCGGCGCTTCGACCCGCAGGAACACCATGCGGTTCTCATAGCGCGTGCCGTCTGGCGCGACATACACGAAACGCCAGCGGCCGCCGGGGCGGATGTCGATCTCAAGGGTTTCGTTCTGGAATCCCTCCGGCGAGAACCACCGGGTGATTTGCTTGGGATCGGTCCACGCCTGGAACACACGTTCCTGCGGCGCGTCGATCACACGCGTGATCACGATCTCCCGGTCCAGCGCCCAAGTTGAGCGTGGATCCATCGCGCGCGGATCATTTTTCTGGGCCATGGTTCGTGCCTTTCGGATCGTTCGGTTGCGATGTGTCGTGAATAAAGCGCGCGAGGCGATCGAAGCGCGCCTCCCAGGCGCGGCGGGTGAAGTTCAGCCAGGTCATCGCTTCCGCCAGCCGTTCCGGCCGGATTTGACAGGGGCGCCGCTGTCCGTCGCGCCGGCGCAGGATGAGCCCGGCGTGCTCCAGCACCTTCAGATGCTGCGATACCGCCGGCAGGCTCATGGCGAA
>DATFRA010000409.1:0-2746 GCA_035263705.1 Allostellaceae bacterium | reverse complement strand
GAGGTGCGGGATGCCGTCGTAGACCGAGAGCTCCAGCATCTTCGGATCGATCATGATGAACTTGCAGCGGTCGGGCGGCAGCCGGTAGAGCATCGAGAGTATCATGGTGTTGATACCCACCGACTTGCCGGAGCCGGTGGTACCCGCGATCAGCAGATGCGGCATGCGCGCGAGGTCCGCGATCACGGCGGTGCCGCCGATGTCTTTCCCGAGCGCCAGCGCCAGCTGCGCGCCGCTGCGGTCGTAGGCGTCCGACGACAGGATCTCGCGGAGATAGACCATCTCCGCCTTGGTGTTCGGGAGCTCGATGCCGATGACGCTGCGGCCTGGTACGACGGCGACACGGACCGAAACAGCACTCATGGAGCGCGCGATGTCGTCGGCGAGCCCGATGATGCGCGACGCTTTGATGCCGGGCGCGGGCTCGAGCTCGTAGAGCGTCACCACCGGGCCCGGCCGCACCTTCACGATCTGGCCGCGGACACCGAAATCCTCCAGCACGTTCTCGAGCATGCGCGCGTTCTGCTGGAGGGCCTCCTCGTTGACGATGGCGGCGCGCGCCGCCGGCGGCTCGGTCAAGAGATCGATCGGCGGCAGCACGTGCTGGCCGCCGGGGCCGAGGTCGAGCGCGGTCTGGCGCTGGCGCCGCTTCTCGCTCGTGACTTTCTTCGCGGGCACCACGTCGGCGGCGGCGCGCGGCCGCGGCGGCATCTCGATCGACTCCTCGTCGATCAGCGGATCAGCCGGCGCGTTGACCTCGTCGAGCGCGGGCTCGCGCCGCGGCGCGCGCGGAGCGGGCTCGCCGCGGCGGAAGAGGCGCGAGAGCCAGAGGCCGAGCCGGCCCAGCGCCAGGCCGCCGCGGCCGGAGACTTTTGCCGCGCGCCCGGCGCCGCGGCCGATCAGCGCCCAGTCCTCGAGCGTGAGGCCCAGCACGTAGAGGAGCAGCAGGCCGCCAAGGGCCGCCGCGGCCATGGCGAGCGCCGGACGCGGCGCGCCGGTGTGGGCGAGCACGTCGAGACCCATCAAGCCCACCACGCCGCCGAGCCCCGAGGAGATCGGCCAATGGCCGCCCGGCGGGATCAGATTGAGCGCGATCGCGCCCAGCACCAGCAGCGGCAGCAGCAGTGCGGACCGCAGCGTGAGCTGCGTGACGCCGCGGTTGAGCAGCATCCGGAACGCCCAGGCGAGCAGCACCGCCGGCAGCAGGGCCGCCGCGAGCCCCACCGCCTGCAGCAGCCCATCCGCTACCACCGCGCCAACGGGTCCCGCGATGTTACGGACGGGCCCGTCCGTCGCGTGATTCCAAGAGGGGTCGGCGCGGTCGAAGCTCGCGAGCGTCACCGCCAGCAAGAGGCTCGCGAACACCAGCACCACCCCCGCGCCCTCCGTGAGGCGCTTCTTCAGCGCCTCCACCAGGGGCGATGACTTTTCCCGTCGGATGCTCTCGCTTACGGCCATGGGGGGCTCGCGATGGTGCGTGCTTCGACGCGCTCGCCGATGGCTCGCTTGCTCAGGATGAGGGGTATTGAGTGGGCCACGAAAAAAAGCCCCTCATCCTGAGCAAGCGAAGCGCGTCGAAGGACGCACGGTGCCTCCGCACTCATCCGAGCACCCGCACCAGGCGCTCGAGGCCGTCGGCGATGGTGGCGTCGTCGTGCACGAGCGCCACGCGAATGTATTGCGCGGCGGGATTGACGCTGCGCTCGTTGACTCGACCCAAGTAGCCGCCCGGCAAGGTGCGCACGCCCGCCTCCTGCCAGAGCTTGAGCGTCGCTTTCTCGCCGTCGCCCACGTCGAGCCATAGGAAGAAACCGCCGGGCGGGCGGTAGAAGCCGAACTTGCCCTTGAGCACGCGCTCGGCGGTGTCGAACTTGCTGACGTAGAGCGCGCGGTTGTCGGCGACGTGGCTTTCCTCGCGCCAGAGCGCGGTGGCCGCCTCCTGGATCGGCAGCGGCACCTGGCAGCCGCCGTAGCTGCGCATCTCCGCGAAGCGCTTGATCACGTCGGCGTCGCCCGCGACGAAGCCCATGCGGAGTCCCGCGGCGCTCGAGCGCTTGGAGAGCGAGTGGAACACCACGACGTTCGAGAAGTCCGTGCCCAGCTTCGCCGCGGCCTCGAGCCCGCCGGGCGGCGGCGCCTTGTCGTAGATCTCGGCGTAGCACTCGTCGACCACGAGGAGGAAATCGTGAGTGCGCGCGAGGGAGATCGCCTTCTTGAAATAGTCGAGGCTCGCGATCGCGCCCTGCGGGTTCGCGGGGCTGCAGAGATAGAAGATCGCGGCGCGCGCGAGGACATCCTCGGGGACCGCGTCGAGGTCGGGGAGGAATCCGGTCGCCTTGGTGGCGTCGAGGTAATAGGGCTCGGCGCCCGCCATCACGCCGCCGCCGCTGTAGACGTTGTAGTAGGGATTGGGCAGCAGGCAGAGCGGCGTCTTTCCGGCCTTGGTCTCGGGCACCGCCACCTGCGCCACCAGGAACAAGCCCTCCTTGGTGCCGGCGAGCGGCAGGATGTGGCGGTCGGCGGAGATCATGCCGGGCGGCAGCGCGTAGCGCCGCCTGAGCCACGCCGCCACCGCCTCGCGATAGGCCTGCGTCCCCGTCATCGTGGGATAGCGGTTCCAGAGATGCGCGTTCTTCGCGATCACCCCGGCGACGAAGGGCGGCGGCTGATGCGTGGGGTCGCCCACGGACATGACGATGGGATTGGTGTTGGCGCGCGGCGAGAGCGGCGCCAGGAGCTGGGCGAG
>DATFRA010000408.1:0-5035 GCA_035263705.1 Allostellaceae bacterium | reverse complement strand
TGCCCCACGCATTGCGGACATAGGTGACGACGGCGGCGACCTGGTCATCGCTCAACAGCCAGCCGAAGGCCGGCATGGCGGGCCCGGTCGGCGCCTCGTCGGTCGCGGTGCTGCGCGCGCCGCGCAGCACGACGCGCATGAGCGACGTGGCGTCGGCCTGCTGCACGACCGGCGACCCGCTGATCGACGGGATCATGCCCGGCACGCCCTTGCCGTTCGGCGTATGACACCCCGAGCATTCGTCGGCATAGATCTTCTCGCCCATCTTCATGACCGCCGAATCGGCGGCGGGGGGCGGCTTCTGCTCCTGCCCGGGCTGATCCTTGAGATACGTCGCGATCGCCTTGAGGTCGTCGTCCGTCATGTGCGAGGTCGAGAACCCGATCGTCTCGGACATCGGGCCGGTTGCCGCGCTGGTGCGGTTGTGGCCGGTCTTGAGGTACGCGACGATGTCGTCGACCGACCATCCGCCGAGCCCGCGCCGATTGTCGTTGGTGATGTCGGGAGCGTACCAGCCCTGCAGCGCATAGCCGCGCAGCCGCTCGCTGTCCTTGTCGCCGCCGAGAAAGTTCTTCGGCGTGTGGCACATGCCGCAATGGGCGAGACCCTCCGTCAAATAGGCCCCGCGATTCCATTCGGCGCTTTTCTCGGCAACCGGATAGAACTGACCGCGCGTGAAGAACATCGCGTTCCACACGCCGAGCGTCGAGCGGATGTTGAACGGGAAGGGCAACTGGTTTGCCTCGACCTTGTTGCGCACCGCCGGCACCGTGTTGAGGTAGGCGCGGATCGCGAGCGCGTCCTGGCGCGAGGCCTTGGTCATGTAGGTGTAGGGCATCGCCGGGTAGAGCTGCATGCCGCCGCGGCCGGTACCCTTGGTGAGCGCGTTGACGAACTCATCGTCGGTCCACGAACCGATCCCGGTGTCGGGATCGGGCGTGATGTTGGGCGCGAGCATCGTGCCGAACGGCGTCTCGAGCGGCCGTCCGCCGGCGAAGTCGTGCCCGCTGCCCGGCAGCGTGTGGCAGCCGGCGCAGTCGCCGACGATCGCGAGATAGCGCCCGCGCTCGACCTGCTTGAAATCCTGCGGATCGATCCCGTCGCCCGCAAGGGCGCGACCGGCGGCGAGCACCGCAAGGCCGACCACGGCCGCGACCTTTGCGCCGGCGCTACGCATGGACGAGCGGTCCCGGGTTCTTGAGATATTGCGATCGGATCGCCGCCGCCGACCAGTAGGCGAGCGCGCCGACGGTTCCGGTCGGATTGTAGCCGGCGTTCTGCGGAAACGCGGTCGCGCCCTGCACAAACAGGTTCGGCACGTCCCAGCTCTGCAGATAGCGATTGATTGCGCTCGTATTCGGATCGGCGCCCATGATGGCGCCGCCGCACAAGTGAGAGGTCTGGTACTGGGTGACGTCGTATGGGCCCTTGCGGACGTGCTTCACGACCTGCTTGGCGCCCATGCGCTCGATGATCTCCGCGAACTTGCCGGTCAGGTGCTCGCTCATCTTGAGCTCGTTGTCGTGGAAATCGATGGTCAGGCGAACGAGCGGCCGGCCAAAGCGGTCCTTGTAGGTCGGATCAAGATCGAGATAGTTGGTCCGGTAGCTGTACATCGAGGCGTGCACGCCGGAGGTGGCCGTGACGGCGCTCAGATAGTTGTCGCGCTGGGCCTGCTTCCACTTCGGGCCCCAGGCCGGCGTGCCCGGCGGTAGCGGCGTGGTCTCGATCGGACGGCCATTTGTCTGGACCTGTCCCAGATAGCCGCCGCCGACGAAGCCGAGCGGCCCGTGATCGAAATTGTCGCCGTTGAACTCGTCGATGCACATGCCGATGGCGCCGGACGCGATGAACGGATTGAAGTTGAACTTGTCCTTGTCGAAGAACCCGATGGCTCCCGACATCGTCTGGTGGGTGAAATTGCGGCCGATCTGACCCTTGCCCGACTGCGGGTCGTAAGGCGTGCCGATGCCGGAGAGGAGCAGGAGCTGGACATTGAACAGCTGGAACGCGCACAGCAGCACCATGTCGGCCGGCTGCTCCCATTCCGCGCCGGACGTATCCACATAGGTGACGCCGGTCGCCCATTTGCCGGAGTGATCGAGATTGATGCGGGTGACCTCGCAGTCGGTGCGCGCCTCGAAGTTGGGCTTGCGCACGAGCGCCGGTAGAATCGTGGTCTGCGGACTTGCCTTGGAATAGTTGGCGCAGCCGAACCACTCGCAGAATCCGCAAAAGGTGCAGGCGCCGAGCTTGACGCCGAGCGGATTGGTATAGGGTTGCGACATGTTTCCGGACGGCTGCGGAAACGGTTTGTAGCCGAGCTCGCGCGCCGCCTTGGCGAACAGCGTATGGCTGAACGGCTGCTTCTGTGCCGGCGTCGGATAAGGCCGCGAGCGCGGCCCCTCGAAGGGATTGCCGCCGTCCTGAATGCTCCCTTTCAGATTGCCGGCGGTGCCGGATGTCCCGCACAGATATTCGAACTTGTCGTAGTGCGGCTCGAGGTCGTCGAAGGTGACGCCCCAGTCCTGGATGGTCATGTCGTCCGGCAAGAATTTTTCGCCGTAGCGCTGGGTCAGGTGCGTGCGCAGGACAAAATCGCTCGGCAGGAAGCGCCAGGTCTCGGCGTTCCAGTGTAGCCCGCCGCCGCCCACGCCGTTGCCGAGCATGAAGGCGCCCCAGTTGCGCACCGGCAGCGCCGTCTCGCTCAGCTTGTTACGAAAGGTCACGCTGGTCTGTGCGGGCCGCAGAAACAGCTCGTGCTGGATGCGGTAGCGCAGCTCGTCCTGCGCATAGGAGATCGGGAACGACGTCGCGGTGTCGCGCCACGGGCCGCGCTCGATCGCGACCACGTCGAGCCCCGCGTCGGCAAGCTCGTAGGCGAGGATCGATCCGGTCCATCCCAGGCCGATGATCACCGCATCTTTGTGCGGAAGCTTTTGCGCCATGGATGCTCAACCTCGGAAATCCCGCGACCGCGCGGGATTGCACATGTCATTGCGACCAGCTCGGATGGCTCGCGATCCCGACTGGCGGAAGCGGGAAGCGCTCGTTGTGCCGCTCGACCCAGTCCCGGTAGTCGTAGCGGGCGCCCGGAAAGCCGATCATCTTCCAGCCCGCCAGGTCCTTGTTTCCGCCGTAGATCGGGTCGGCGAAGAAACCGTTCTGCGTGTCCTTGAGGATGAGCTTGAAGAACTCGGCCCCGTCGGTGCCTTCGAGCTTGAAGGAGCCGTCCTCGAGCCCGCCGATCACCTGATCCTTTTCGGCATCGGAAAGCCGCGCGAACGTCCGGTCCGCGAACTTGTCCTTGCACGTGCGGTCGAGCGCGGCGAGCGCCTGGCGGTAGTGCTGCGCAGGCGTGACCGGCGACTGCTCGCCCTGCTGCTTGGTGCCTTGCTGGAACGGCCCGCTCATGTAACGCCCCTCGTGGCGGCCGTGCGGGCCGGCAAGCTGCCGATCGATGTACACGGCGCAGCCCGCATCCTTGCCGCCGGGCGTCTCCGGATCGGGCGGGATCAGCCGGTCGACCATGGCCTCGACCGCCGCCGCCTCGTTGGCGGTGAAATAGAGCCAGGAACCCGGTCTTGCGGCGGTCGGTGGATCGCCCGCCCCGGGCGTCCAGGGCAGGCCCCCCTTGATGATGGCGGCGCGGACGCTGCCGGGTGCAATGAACAATGCCACCGCGGTGGATGCGAGAAGGTCGCGCCGATTAAGTAAAATCACGGTACGCCTGCGACAAATGACGCAGGATCAACGCGCCGGCGAAAGTGCGGTTCCTCGGCGCGCCATCGCGCTTGTCTTGTTCAGAACCCGACGGCGGTTCCGTGCAGGTCACAGGCGTCGGCGCGCTCGATCTTAACCGTATAAAGGAATGATACTTATCGACGCCGTATGACTTCCGACCGAACTCTCGGCCTTATCGATCGCGACCGAGGTCCTTCTCGGTCGGTGCAAGCTTGGAAAGGGCGTCGTCGATCTCGCCGAGCTTTTCCAGAAGGCCTTCAATGATGAGATCGGGCTGTGGGATGCCGCCGCGATAGTTGAGGACCGGACTGGCTTGCAGGCCCTCGATTCGCTGCTCGATATCGGCGCGCTCGCGCAGAAGCCGCTCTCGAACGCCTTCGGATGGGTCAATCGGCCTGGCTTGTCTGCGCGAGCGATAAAAATAAAACGTCGTCGCCGTAATGGCTGCGGCCATGATGATCTTCGTGCCAAATCCAAAACCGTGCCGGAGTTCAATGAGAAGGTCCGCCTGATGCGCCGGCTGCACCAGCGACAGCGCAAATCCGATCAGGTAATAAGAAGCATAACCCACCAGTACGGCGGCTGCTGTCGCGAGGCCCCTCGACGGAGGCTTGCCCTGGATGTCGAGCCGATGCCGGCTCCATCGAACAGCCGCTATGGCCGACACGGCTCCGGCGGCGTCAGCCACATAAGACACGTCGTTCACGTTTGATTGTTCCGCATCAAGTTGGCGCGCGCCGCGCCTCCTTTTCTTTCGCGGACTCCGGTTCTCGAGTCCGGCGAAATGTACCGGGCAATCTATCATGGCGCACCGCGCGGCGTGACTGCGGGCGCATGTCGCATGCACGTTTCAACCGCCTGGCTAAAACCCGACGGCGGTTCCGTGCAGGTCGTAGGCGCCACGTCGGCGCTTCGTCGCCGCGCGCGGGTTCGTGCGGCCGGATTTTTCCGCGGCCCAGTGAGCCGCTCAAGATGCGCGGGCGCTCGCAACGAGCGCCCGCGCGTGTCAAGGATCAGTGCTGACTACTGGCCCACGTGGCCCTTGATCTTTTCGTCGACCTCTCGCTTCACGGCCTCGAGGTTGAAGCTGGCCGGCGCCTGCATCGGCGGGAATTCGATCGCCGTCTGCGCCAGCTTGGCAACTTCCTGCTGGACCTGCACGAACCGCCAGAATTCTCGGCCAAAGAAGTCATTCATGTAGCCGCCGCCGGCATTGTTCAGGCTCTCGCCGCGGATAATGGGCGTCCGCTCGAACGGGTCCTGGCGAATGTTGACGACGGTCGGCATGTCG
>DATFRA010000407.1:0-3774 GCA_035263705.1 Allostellaceae bacterium | reverse complement strand
GAAAATCTGGTGGCGCATGAGAGCGCCGCTACGCGCGGAAACGCCCGCGACGTCGCATCAATTGACCCTCCTCCGTGGCACGGTCTAGCGTAGGCCGAGAGCGCAGGGAGGAATGGAATGAGTGCCGAGGCGCCGCTTCGGGACATCGTCGTCGTCGAGCTCGGCCACAATGTGGCGGCGCCTTTTGCCGGTGAGATCCTAGGCGATCTCGGCGCTACCGTGATCAAGGTCGAGAAGTCGGACGGCGATGACGCGCGCAAATGGGCGCCGCCCTATTGGCATGGCCATTCGGCGCTGTTCCAGAGCCTCAATCGCAACAAGCTCTCGGTGGTCGTGGACTTGCGCGATGCCGCCGATCGAGGACGGCTCGAGCAGCTGATCCTCGAGCGCGCGGACGTGGTGATCCAGAACCTCCGGCCGGGCACCGCGGCGGCGCTCGGGCTCGATGCCTCGACGCTCCGCAGGAATAAGCCCCGCCTCATCTATTGCACCATTGGCGCCTTCGGGTCGAATGGGCCGCTCAAGGACAAGCCCGGCTATGATCCGCTGCTGCAGGCCTTCGGCGGATTCATGAGTGTCACCGGCGAGCCCGGCCGTCCGCCGGTGCGCGCCGGCAGCTCGATCATGGATATCGGCGCCGGCATGTGGTCGGTGATCGGCATACTCGGCGCGCTCATGGGCCGTGCTGCGACGGGCGAGGGCGCCACCATCGAGACCTCGCTCTATGAAACCGCGCTCGCCTGGATGTGCTACCACGTCGCGAATTACCAGGCCTCCGGGGAGGTGCCGACGCCGCAGGGCTCCGGCGCCGCCATGATCGTGCCCTATCGCGGCTACGAGACCCGCGACGGGTTCGTGATGATCGGCGCCGGAAGCGACAAACTGTTCCAGCTCTTGTCGCGCGCGCTGGGGCAGCCCGGCTGGGCCGAGGATCCGCGCTTCCTGCACAATCCCGACCGCGTCAGGCACAAGGACGCACTCAACGGCCTCATCCAGGACATCGCGCGCACCCAGACCACGGCGGAGCTGGTCGGGGCCCTCGAGGCGGCGGGCGTCCCTTGCGCGCCCCTGCAGCGCATCGATGAGGTGGTCGCGCATCCGCAGACGGCGGCGCTCGGCATGCTGCAGCCCAGTCCCGACGGCTCGATCTCGCTCCTGGGACTGCCGCTCTGCTTCGACGGTAAGCGCCCTCAATTCCGGCGCATGCCGCCGACCCTGGGAGAGCACACCGAGGAGGTCCTCGGTCCTTACGGGCCACCACGCGCGCGCAAGGAACGGGCCCGATGATGAGATCCTACGAGACGATCCGGGCCGCGATCGCGGCGCCGCATGTGCTGGTGGTGACGCTCAACCGGCCGGAGGTCGCGAACGCACTCAATACCCAGATGGGCCGCGATCTCCTAGATCTCTGGACCGGTCTCGTCGCCGAGCCCAGCGATCTCCGCTGCGTCGTGCTGACGGGGGCGGGTACTCGCGCCTTCTGCGCCGGCGGCGACCTCAAAGAGCGCAATGGCATGACCCAGGAGCAATGGGTGGCCCAGCACGAGATCTTCGAGCGGCAGTACTGGGCGCTCCTGGATTGCCCGCTGCCGGTGATCGCGGCGCTCAATGGCCACGCCTACGCGGGCGGACTCGAGATGGCGCTCGCCTGCGACTTCGCTTACGCCGTCAAGACCGCGCGCTTCGCGCTCACGGAGGTGACGCTCGGGATCATGCCGGGTACGGGCGGCACGCAGCTGCTGCCGCGCGCGGTCGGTGAGCGCCGCGCCAAGGAGATCATCCTCACGGGAAAACCCTTCGGCGCCGAAGAAGCGCTCCAATGGGGCATCCTCAACAAGCTCTGCGAGGCGGAGGTGTTGATGCCGGAGGCGCTCGCCACCGCCAATACCATCGCCGCCAACGCGCCCCTCTCGGTTCGCCAGGCCAAGAAAGCCATGGTCTACGGCATGCAGATGGACTTGCGCACAGCCTTCCGCTTCGAGATCGAGGCCTATAATCGCATGGTCGGCACCGAAGACCGCCAGGAAGGCATCCGGGCCTTCAACGAGAAGCGGAAGCCGCAATTCAAGGGGCGCTAAAGCGACGTAGATCGCCTTGTCATCCCCGCGAGTTCGCGTCGCAATTGCTCCTGAGAAATGTCTAAGCCATGGGCGCTCAGATTGAGACCGAGGAAACCAGCGAGCCGATTCAGCTTAAGCAATAGCCGTTTTACTGGATGCTCGACGTACTGCATGGGATTGCGCACGTGTATTGCGAAGAAGGTCTGTCGTCTCACACGGTGCTCGGAGACTGATTGAATGTCCGGCCAGGGAATCGTCCTGGCTCCTATCCTGAGATCCCGGACGCCGCTTTCGTCGATTATGAGAATCGACCGTTTCTCAAAGAATCTTGCAATCGTAACGATCAGGCCTAGACCGAAGAAGGCAATGCAGGCGGCTCCGGCCGCCAGCGCTTTGTAGCCGTTCCCGCCGCCAGCGTCGCGAGCGACGACGACAACCAAGAAGAGTCCCGCCGCGACAAAGGCGGCACACCCCAGGGCGTAAAGCGCCAGCTTCATCGGCTTATACTTGGCTGTCAGTGCGATGGTGTGGCCCCCTCTGAGCGCGACCGCACCGTATCATAGACGGGGCAGCAGGCGCTCCATATCGACCTGGGGTCGCATTGCTTTGCGAGTAGCCTCAGACCAGAATGAGGGCAATCCAAGGAGAGCTTCATGAGCCCCCGGATCGACGTTCATGTCTGCGAAGTCGGTATGCGCGACGGCTTGCAGAACGTTAGCCAGTTCATGCCGACGGCGGAGAAGGTCGCCTGGCTCGAGGCCGAGGCTGCGGCGGGCATGCCGGAGATGGAGGTGTGCTCCTTCGTTCCGCCGAAGCTCATCCCGCAGTTCGTCGACGCGGCGGAGGTGTGCGAGCGCGCGCTCGCGATTCCCGACCTCACGGTGACGGCGTTGATCCCGAACCTGAAGGGGGCGGAGCGCGGTATTGCCGCGGGCGTGCACAAGCTCAACTACGTGATCTCCGTCAGCGAATCCCATAACCAGCGGAACGTGCGGCGCTCGCGCGCGGACTCCGTGGCGGATTTCAAGCGCATCGTCGGGCTCGTGCGGAGCGTCGATGCGGGCAAGCGCCCGAAGCTTGCCGTCGGCCTCTCGACCGCGCTCGGCTGCACCATCGAGGGCGAGGTGCCGGAGACCGAGGTCGTGCGCTACGCCGAGATCATGGCCGAGGCCGGCGCCGACGAGCTCGCGGTGCCAGACACCGTCGGCTACGCCACGCCGGCGCAGGTGCGGCGTGTCTTCAAGGCGGTGATCTCCGCCGTGAAGCCGCTGCCGGTCACCGCGCATTTCCACGACACGCGCGGCCAGGGCATCGCCAATGCACTGGCGGCGCTCGACGTGGGCGTCCGGCATTTCGATGCGTGCCTCGCCGGCCTCGGCGGCTGTCCCTATGCGCCCGGCGCCAGCGGCAATATCGTGATGGAGGACCTGGTCTTCATGCTGGAGGGCATGGGACTCAAGACCGGCGTCGATCTCGATCGTCTGATCGGAGTGCGCCCCATTCTCGAGCGCGCGCTGCCCGGCGTGCCGCTGCACGGCGGCGTCGGCAGGGCGGGCTTGCCCAAGGGCTTCCATCCCGCCACCCAGCCCCACGCGCACGCCGCGGACTAGGCCCCGTGAGTCCGGACCCGCGGCCCTCCGATGGCGAGCTCGTGCAGTTCGCGATCGGCGAGGATTTTCCGGAGATCCGACAGGCGGTCCGGAAGATCTGCGAG
>DATFRA010000406.1:0-6566 GCA_035263705.1 Allostellaceae bacterium | reverse complement strand
CACGATGCTGCTGGGCGCCGCCCGCTATCTCGCAGAGACCCGCAACTTCGCGGGCACCGTGCATTTCATCTTCCAGCCCGCCGAGGAGAACGAGGGCGGCGGTCGCGTCATGGTGGAGCAGGGGCTCCTCGAGAAATTTCCGGTCGAGGCGGTCTATGGCATGCACAATTGGCCGGGCCTACCCATTGGCCAGTTCGCCGTGCGTGCGGGGCCGGTCCTGGCGTCTTTCGACATCTTCGAGATCGTGGTCGAGGGCAAGGGATCGCACGCGGCCATGCCGCACACGGGCATCGACCCTGTGGTGACGGCGGCGCAGATCACGCTGGCGCTCCAGACGATCTCGAGCCGCAGCACCCATCCGCTCGATAGCGCCGTCGTGAGCGTGACCCAAGTGCACGGCGGCGAGACCTGGAACGTGATCCCCGACGACGTGGTGCTGCGCGGCACCACGCGCTCTTTCAAGCCGGAGGTACAAGACACCATCGAGAACGGCATCCACCGCATCGCCGAGGGTGTTGCCGCGGCGCAGGGCGCCAAGGTGCGCATGCGCTACGAGCGACGCTATCCGCCAACGGTCAACACCGAGAAGGAGACCGAGATCGCCGCGGCCGCCGCGGCCGAGGTCGCGGGACCCGGCAACGTGATCCGCGACTTCACGCCCAGCATGGGCGCCGAGGACTTCGCCTTCATGCTGCAGGCGCGACCGGGCTGCTACGTGCTGATCGGCAACGGCGAGCAGAGCGCCGGCCTGCACAATCCGCACTACGATTTCAACGACGAGGTCCTCACCACCGGCGCCAGCTACTGGGCCCGGCTGGTGGAGCGGGTGTTGAGGTAGGCGGTACTCGACGCCGTCGCGCGCGGATCGAGCGCGTCCCTGAGGCCGTCGCCCACGAGGTTGCAGGCGACCACCACGAGGAAGATGAGCAGGCCCGGATAGACCGCGAGAAGGGGCGCGATGGTGATGGTCTCCTGCGCGCCCGAGAGCATGGCGCCCCAGCTCGCGAGCGGCGGCGCGATGCCGAGGCCCAGAAAGCTCAGCACGGATTCCAGCAGGATCACGTTGCCGATCGAGAGCGCGGTCGCCACGATCACGGGCGAGGCCAGGTTCGGCAGGATGTGCACGAGCATGACGCGCGTGGGGCCGGCGCCGAGCCCGACCGCGGCCCGCACGTAATCCTGCACCTTGAGCGAGAGCGTGGCGCCGCGCACGATCCGCGCTACCGTCGTCCAACCCACCAGCGCCACGAGCGCCACGATGCGGTAGAGGCTCGCGAGTTCCGAGCGCGCGAGCTCCGGCGGCACGCCGAGCTTCCTGAGATCGATGGCGGCGAGCACGATCAGCAGCGGCAGCAAGGGGAGCGAGATCACCGCATCGGTTATGCGCATGAGCAGCGCGTCCATCAACCCGCCGCGATAGCCCGCGACGAGGCCGATCGCGGTGCCCAGCACCGCGGCGGCGAGCGCGCCCGCGATGCCGACCTCGAGCGAGATCCGGCCGCCCTCCAGCAGCCGCAGCAGAAGATCGCGGCCGAGTTCGTCGGTGCCGAGCGGATGGGCGAGGGATGGCGCCGCAAGACGGTGATGTAGATCGACCGTGTCCGTGGCGACGCCGAGCGCGCCTGCCGCGAACGAGGCGACAGCAAGCGCCACCAGGAGCCAGGTGCTCGCCACGGCCGCGCGGTTCTGCGCATAGCGGCGCATGAGGAGCCGGTTGCGCGCGGAGATCCCGATCATCGATAGGTGATCCGCGGATCGATCGCGGCGTAGGCGATGTCGGCCGCGAGGTTGGAGAGCAGGGTCATGATGGTCGCGAGCAGCAGCGCCGCCAGCGCCAGGTTGTAATCGTTTCCGAGCACGGCGTCGTAGATGAGTTTCCCCATGCCGGGATAGGCGAAGAGGGTCTCCGTCACCAGCGCGCCCGAGAACAGGCCGCCGAAGGAGAGCGCCACGATGGTTACCACCGTCGTGATCGCGTTCCGGAGCGCGTGCCCCAGCATGACCCGGCGCTCGCTCGCGCCCTTGGCGCGCGCGGTGCGGATGAAGTCCTGGCCGAGCACGTCGATGAGCCCCGCGCGCATGTAGCGCGCAAAGGTACCGAAGCCCACGATGGTGAGGGTCGCCGCCGGCAGCAGCAGATGGCGCGCGCGATCGGCGAGTCCGCCGCCGCCGACATCGGCGATCCCGCCCGCGGGGAGCCAGCCCAACGTCGCCGCGAACACCAGGATCAGCATCAGCCCGATCCAGAAGCTCGGCAGCGAGATGCTCGCGAAGGAGAGAAAGTTGATTGCCTGGTCGAGGCGCGAGCGCGGCCTGAGCGCCGCCGCGATGCCGAGCGGCAGTGCCACCGCGAGCGTCAGCACGAAGCTGATTCCCATGAGGAGCGCGCTCCGGCCCAGGGGCGCCGCCAGCGCCGCGAGCGCCGGCCGGACGTAGAGCCGCGAATACCCGAGATCGCCCGAGAGCGCCGCGGTTGCCCAGGCGGCATAGCGCTTCAACAGCGGTTGGTCGATCCCCATCAGGGCCTTGAGCCTTGCCACATCCGCGGATGTGAGATGGGGATCGGATCCCAGCATCAGATCGATCGGGTCGCCCGGCATCAAGCCGATGAGCCCATAGATCACGAACGACATCAGGACCACGACGATCACGGACTCAATGAGGCGGCGGATGATGTGGCTGGTCATGGTCTGGAAGAGAGGGCTCGCAGGCTAGGATGTGATCGCGTGACGCGCATCATTGGAACATCGCATGGTAAAATGGTCGACTGCACCGATCTCATCCAGCGGAGACATGCTCATGTACAAACTCTACTACTACCCCGGAAACGCCAATCTCGCGCCGCATATGCTGCTGGAGGAGATCGGGGCGACATACGAGCTGGTGCTGCTCGACCGCGACAAGCAGCAGCACAAGTCGCCGGAGTACCTGAAGCTCAATCCGCATGGCCGGATTCCGACCCTAGTGGATGGCGACCTCGTGCTCTTCGAGACCGCGGCGATCTGCTTGCATCTCGTCGATCGCCATCCCGAGGCGCGGCTCGCGCCGGAGCTCGGCACGCCCGAGCGCGCGCATTTCTACAAGTGGCTCATTTATCTGACCAACACGGTCCAGGCCGGGATGATTATGTACTATTATCCGCAGCGCTGGGCCTCGACCGAGGCGGGTGCCGCCGACGTGAAGCGTCACGCCGAGCAGCATTTGAACGCGATGTTCGACACCATCGAGCAGAGCCTCGGCGAGAAGGGGCCTTATCTCCTCGGCAACCGCTATAGCGCCGCGGATCCTTATCTTCTGATGCTCGGGCGCTGGAGCCGCGGCTTCGGCCGGCCGGCGCGGACCTTGCCCAAGCTCGGCAAGCTCATGGAGACGGTGGCGGCGCGGCCAGCGGTGCAGCGTGCCTTCGCGGGCGAGGGCATCACATCGCCCTTCTACTGAGTGGCGGCCTCGGTATCGCGCCAATCCTCGATCCAGAGCGTGGAAACGTTGAGGTGACCCGTGGGCGCGAGGCCCGCGAGCCACTTCGGCAGCACGTAGCTGTCGGCCCGGAAGAACAGCGGGAGGTCCGGGAGCGTCTCCGCATAGATCCCCTGTAGCCGGTGCCAGAGCTGCTCGCGCGCGGCGCGGTCGAGGGTGATCTCGATCTCGTCCATGAGCTTGTCCATCTCGGGGTTGCGGTAGCCCACGTTGTTCTGGCCGCGGTAGCCGTTCTCGAGCGAGGGAATCTCCTCCGAGTTGAGCTCGCTTCGCGGCACGTTCTCGGGCGCGCTCACCCAGCCGAAGAGCGCGAGCTCGAAGGCGCGCTTGCGCAGGGTCTCGCCGAACAAGACGCGGGCGGGCTGGTTGCGCAGATGCACCTCGACGCCGATCGCGCGCCACTGGCTCTGCATGACCTGCTCCAGGAGCTCGCGCGTGCGGTTGCCCGAGGTGGTCGCGAGGTCGAGCGAGAGCCGTTCGCCCCCTGCGTTGCGGCGGATACCGTCGCCGCTCGCGTACCAGCCCGCGGCCTCCAGCAGCGCGCGGGCCTGAGGGGGGTCGTACGGATACTTGCGAACGTCGTCCGCGTGGACCCAGTCGAGCGGATGCACGATCGTGTCCGCGACTGGCTGCTTGCCGCCGTACATCGCCTCGTTGATGCCGGCGCGGTCGAGGCCATGGAGCAGCGCCTGCCGCACGCGCAGGTCCGCCAGGATGGGATTGTCCAGGTTGGGCGCCAGGTGCTCGTAGAAGAGGCCGGGCTTCGTCACCACCACGAACCGGTCGCTGTGGCGCCGCTCGAAGGCGAGCGCCTGATCGACCGAGATCTGCCCGACCTCGCCGGGGACCATGTCGATCGAGCCCGCGAGCAGGTTCGCCTCGAGCGCCGCGGTGTTCTCGACCACGGAGACGACGACGCGCTCGAAGGCGGGCGGCTGGCCCCACCAGGTCGGGTTGCGCTCGAGCACCACGCGCGAGCCCGGCACCAGCTCGGTGATGCGATAGGGTCCGAAATAAAGGCCGGGGTTCGTGGGATCGGTGTCGTAGCGCGTGCGGAAGCGGTAGTTCGCGGGGTCGGCGAAGGCCGCGCGCTCGATATGCGCCGGCAGTACCTCGAAATCGCCGAGCCCCTGGTACTCGTAGTCGATGCGGTCCTGGGTCAGGCTGAAGGTCTTGGCGTCGATCGCGTGGATGTCGACGATCCGGCGGTAGAGCTCGGCGTTGGAGATGCCGCTCTTGGGGTGCTTGCCAACCTCGTAGGTGAAGAGCACGTCCTCGGTGCTGACGGGCACCCCGTCGCCCCAAGTGGCGTTGGGCTGCAGCGTATAGGTGAGGCGTACGCCTTCTTTCCCATTGGGAAGCGCGACGCGCTCGGCAAGCCTGTTCTCGAAGCTCGGCAAGGTTACGCAGAGCATGCAGACGAGCTGCCAACGCGCATCGAACGCCGTGATCGGCCGCCGTGCCATGCCGAGCACGTAGCTCTTGGCGAGCACCGCATCGATCGACGGATTGAGTGTCGGCGGGAACTGGCTCACGCCGATCACCAGCTGCTCGCGCGCGAGCGCGGGCGCCGAGAACGCAAGGAGCGTCGCGAGGGCAAGAAGACAGGCTTGCCTCGAAATGGTGCGTCCTTCGCCGCGGGCCTGTCGGCCCTTGCTCAGAATGAGGGAAATCGGTCCTTGCAAAAAAGAAAGCACCTCATCCTGAGCAAGCGAGCGTAGCGACCGCGTCGAAGGACGCAGCATTAGTCTTCCAAACGGGCAAACCGTGGAATCACTTTCTCGCTGAAGAGCCGCACAGAGTGCGCGGCGTGCTCGTAGCTGACGGTGTTGAAATTCACCTGCAGCGACGCGCTCTCGAAGCCGCCGACCTTGCGGTGGTATTCGTGCGCCTGCTCGACGATGTCCGCGGGCGTGCCGACCCACGCGGCGCCCGAGGCGCGCTGGCTCTCGAAGGTCTGGCGGCTCAGCCCCTCGATGATCTTGTCGTAGCCGGGATAATCCGCCGAGGACATGCCGGTGGTCCAATCGGAGGCCGCCTCCACGAGAGAGCGCAGATACCGGTTGAGGGGCTCGCGCGCGATCGCGGCGGCCTCCTCGCGGTTCTCGTGGCAGAGCATGTGGAAGGCCAGCATGACGCGGCCCTTGCCCTTGTGTCCGCCCGAGCGCCAGCCCTCGCGATAGCGGCCGACCAGGTCCGCCATCATGCCGCCGGCCATGGGAATCGCCATGATCCAGTGGCCGAGCCTGCCGGCGTTCTCGAAGCTCTCGGGTGTCGCGATGGCGGCGATCCAGAACTGAGGGCGGGGCTTCTGGGTCGGCCGCGGCAGCGACGTGGTCGGCGGGAATTTATGGAATTGGCCGTCTGAGGCAACCTTCTCCTGCTCCAGGAGCTGGCGCACCTGCTCCATGCCCTCGGCGAAGCGTGCCTTGCTCTCGTTGACGCTGACGCCGAAGCGCGCGAACTCGTGCGGCAGGAAGGCGCGGGCGAAGCCCACCTCGAGCCGGCCGCCCGAGATCGCGTCGAGCATGCCGATCTCGCCCGCAAGCTTGAGCGGGCTGTTGAAGATCGGCAGCACAGCCCCGGTGATGAGCCGCGCCTTCTTGGTGCGCTGGGACGCCGCAGTCAGGAATACGATCGGATTGGGCGAGTAGCCGCCGTAGGGATGAAAATAATGCTCGACCGTGCGGACATGGCCCCAGCCATAGGGATCGCAGAAATCGATCAGGCGGAGGGACTCGTCGAAGTACTCTGCCGCCGATTTCAGTTCCGGCCCGATATCCGGGAAGAACTGCATGCCGAATTCGAGCGCGGTGTCGCTCATGTGCTGGTCTCGAGCGCGTTGGATTGACGGACACTCTAGAATGATTTCGGGCAAAGCGGAATCAGGATGCGGCTGCGGCGGCGCGGGGAAATACCGGGTCCGGCATCAAGGCGTCAACCCGTAATCAGCCCATACTCCCGCGATGTTCTTCTTGATCCGTGTGGCTTCGGCCATGTCCGCTTCGCCCCCCTCCGCGTCGCCCAGCTTCTGCCTTGCCATGCCTCGCCCGAAGAGGAGGAAGGCATTGCCAGGGCCAAACTTCAGA
>DATFRA010000405.1:0-14900 GCA_035263705.1 Allostellaceae bacterium | reverse complement strand
GGCCCCAGAACGCCTCGACCGCCATGCCAACCGCTTGCCGCGCCGGCACCGGCTCGCCGCGCGGATGGTCGTTCCGGTAGGCAAGGAAGATACAGAGTATGATCAGCGCCACGCCCAGCAGCAGCCCCGGCACCACGCCCGCCATGAAGAGGTCGATGACGGAGATCGCGCCGCCGGTTGCCAGAGAATAGATCACGGCGTTGTGACTGGGCGGCACCAGCAGTGCCTGCACGGAGGCGGTGATGGTGACGTTGGTGGCGAAGACGCGAGGGTAGCCGCTCTTCTCCATCTGCGGGATCATCACGGAGCCGATGGCGGAAGTATCGGCGACGGCGGATCCGGAAATGCCCGAGAGAAAGGTGGTGGCGACGATGTTCACCACCGATAGCCCGCCGCGGACGCGCACGACGCCCACCAGCACGTTCGCTAGCGCCACCAGACGCCGCGCCATGCCGCCCTCGGCCATGATGGCGCCCGCCAGCACGAAGAACGGGATTGTGAGCATCGCGAACTTGCTGACGCCGCTCGATATCTGCAGCATCACCGCCTCGAGCGGGATATCGATCCAGAACGCGCCCACGATCGCGGCCACGCCCAGCGAATAGGCGATCGGCACGCCCATGGCGAAGCACAGGAACATGGCGCCGATCGGGATCAGGATCTCCAAGTGATGAACCTCAATGAAGCGCCTGCGCGTCGCGTGCGGGCGGGCCGATCAGGACACGCTCGATCACGAAGAGCAGCGTGATCAATCCCCCGATGGGGATCGGCAGGTAGGTGATCCCCACCGACAGGAACGGAAACTCCGCGATCGACTGGTACCAGGTGGTCGCCACCAGGCGCTCGCCCCAGACCATCATGAAGAGGCACATCGCCGCCATCACGCCGTCAGCGAGCAAATTGACGATCTTTTGGCCGATCGGCGGCAAGAGGTTGACCACCACCGTCACCCGCATGTGCATCCGCGCACGGTAGCAGGCCGCGGCGCCGATGAAGGTAAGCACGATCGCCATCAGGATCGCCGCGGGCTCCGGCCACGATGCGGCGCTGTTCAGCACATAGCGCGTGAAGACGCCATAGGGGATCACCGCGGAAATCAACACGAGCGCGCTACCTGCGACAACGACGCAGGCACCGTAGAGCGCGCTCATGGCTGCGCGGAACGCCGCGACTCCGGCGTTGTCAGCGAGACCGAGGAGCCCAGGTTCCGCAACGTTCCGGAACTGGTTCTCGCGGCCGCCTTGGTCGGCTTCGGTGAGCGGCAGATGCCCCCTCACACCTCACCCTCCCAGCGCTTCGCGCTGGGTCCCTCCCTCTCCGCTCTCCCCAAGCGGGGAGAGCGGAGAGGTAACAATTGTGCCCGCCATTTTCAGTATCCCTCTCCTCTCGCCCCGTCGGGGAGAGAGGGGATCCAAGGTGAGGAATGAGGGGGCATCGCCAACCCGCCGTGTAAAGACTACGTCACCGCCTGGATGCGCTTGATGAGGTCGGCGTATTTGGCGCCGTACTTGTCCCAGACCGGCTTCACGGACTCCTGCAGCTTCGCCTTGTCCGCGTCCGAGATGGTGTCGATCTCGATCCCGGCGGCCTTCATCTTGGCGAGCGCGTCCTGCTCCTTCTCGATCCAGAGTTTGCGCTCGTCGAGCTGCGCCTCGTGGCCGAATTTCGTGATCAGGTCCTGGTCGCTTTTGTCGAGTTTCGCCCAGGCGGGACCCGAGAAGACCAGGATCTCCGGCACGATCAGGTGCTCGGTGATCGTGTAGTACTTCGCGACCTGGTAGTGATTGTCGAAATAGAAGCTCGGCGGATTATTCTCGGCGCCGTCGACCACGCCGGTCTGCAGCGCGCTGAACACCTGATCGTAGCCCATGGCGACGCCGTTGCCGCCGATCGCGTTCATCATGTCGACGAACATCGGGTTGCCCATCACGCGGACCTTCAGGCCCTTGATGTCGTCGACGCTTTTGATGGGGTGCTTGGTGTCGTACATGTTGCGGGCGCCGGCATCCATCCAGCAGAGCCCGACCAAGTGCGTGTTGGGGTTGTTGGTGACGCGGTCCAGGAGCTCCTGGCCGATCGGCCCGTCGATCACCTTCTCCATGTGCGCGGTGTTGCGGAACAGGAAGGGAAGGTTGAAGACGTTGAGGTCGTCGACCACGGGGCCGAGCGCGCCCACGCTGACGCGGCCGAGCTGGAGCGCGCCCACCTGGCACTGCTCGATGGTCTCCTTCTCGCCGCCGAGCTGCATCGAGCCGAACATCTGCACGCTGAGGCGGCCGTTGGTGGCCTGCTCGAGCTTCTTGCCCATGTTCTCGACCGCGACCACGGTCGGGTAGCCGGCGGGGTGCACATCCGCCGCCTTGAACACCATTTTCGCCTGCGCGGCGCTAGGCCGGGCGTAGCCGAGGCCCGTCGCACCGAGCGCGGCTGCCGCACCGAGCTTGAGCACATCACGTCTCTTCATGGAGTCCTCCCTGTCGCTGCGCCGGGGTGCCCTTGCATTGCGCCCCGGCTCACTTGTACGATGAGCATACATCGGACGAGGTTTCCCTTGTCAAGCAATAGAGAGGCCGCGGCGATCCTGGCGCCGCTGGGTCCGCCGAAGAACCGTACCGCCGAGGTGGTGGAGCGTCTCGCACGCGAGATCGGCGGCGGCCGCCTCGCGCCGGGTGCGCGGCTGCCGACCGAGCAGGAGATGATGGCGGCGCTCGGCGTGAGCCGAACGGTGGTGCGCGAGGCGGTGGCGGCGCTCCGCGCCCAGGGCCTGGTCACAACGCGGCAAGGGCTCGGCGCCTTCGTTGCCAGCGACCCCCAGCGTCGCCCGTTCCGCATCGATCCCGACGGGCTCCAGTCGCTCGAAGCCGTGGTCGACCTCATGGAGCTCCGCATGGCCGTCGAGATCGAGACCGCGGGCCTCGCGGCCGAGCGCGCCACCGCGAAGCAGCTCCGCCACATCGACCGTGCACTGGCGGCGATGGACCGCGCGATCGCGCGCCACGAAGCCGCGATCGACGAGGACTATCTCTTCCACCGCGCGATCGCCGAGGCGACCGGCAATGCGCAGTTCCCGCGCTTCCTGGAATATCTCGGCCGATTCATCATTCCGCGCCAGACCGTCCGGATTTCCGGCGGGCGCGCTTATCTCGACGCCTTCCAGCACGAGCACCGGGTGATCCACGACGCCATCCGCAACCACGACAGCGCCGGCGCCCGAGCAGCCATGCGTCAGCACCTCATGAAGAGCCGCGAGCGCTACCGCAAGCTCGCTGCGGCCGAGCGGAACCAGTAAGCTTCACCACGCAGGCACAGAGGTCACGGAGAATTTTGAATTCTCGGTGTCCTCCGTGACTCCGTGGTAGATGTTCAATTGGTTTTATCGCGAGGACGCCGGACCATGTTGCCGTTCGAGAAGTCCGAGTATCTCGCCCGCGTCGAGAAGACGAAGCAGGCGATGGCGAAGCAGGGGATCGACACGCTGGTGGCAGCCGATCCCGCCAACATGCATTACCTCACGGGCTACGACGGCTGGTCGTTCTATACGCCGCAGGCGGTGGTGGTGAGCCCAAAGCTGCCAGAGCCGATCGTCTGCACGCGCGGCATCGATGCCGCCGGTGCCAAACTCACGACCTTTCTGAGCCCCGCGAGCATTATCGGCTTCCCCGACCACTACGTGCAGTCGACCGAGCGGCACCCGTTCGACTACCTCGCGGAAAAGTTGCGCGAGCGCGGCCTCGACCGGGGCACCATCGGGCTCGAGATGGACGCCTATTATTTCTCGCCTATGGCCTACGAGGCGCTGAAGGCGCACCTGCCGAACGCGCGCTTCGTCGACTCGAAGAGCCTGGTCAATTGGCTACGAGCGATCAAGTCGCGGCGCGAGATCGAGTATATGAGCCAGGCGGCTCGGATCATGGAGCGCGTGATGCGCACCGCCATCGACGCGATCGAGCCGGGTGTTCGCCAGTGCGACGTGGTGGCAAAGATCTACGCGGCTCAGGTGAGCGGCACGCCCGAGTTCGGCGGCGACTTCACCTCGATCGTGCCCATGCTGCCGACGGGCGTCGGCACCTCGACGCCGCACCTCACCTGGAGCGACGCGCCGTTCGTCACGGGCGAGGCAACCATCCTCGAGCTCGCGGCCGCCCGGCTGCACTATCACTGCCCGATGGCGCGCACGCTATTCCTGGGGAAGCCGCCGCAGAAGCTCCTCGACGTCGAGAAGGTCGTGCTCGAGGGCACGCAAGCGGCGATCAATTCCGCCAAGCCCGGCGCCACCTGCGAGGACATCGAGGCCGCCTGGCGTGGCGTGATCACGCGGCACGGCGTGGTGAAGGAATCCCGGATCGGCTACTCGATCGGGCTCAACTATCCGCCGGACTGGGGCGAGCACACCATGAGCCTCCGCCCGCATGACAAGACGGTGCTGCAGCCCAACATGTGCTTCCACGTCATCCCCGGCATCTGGATGGACGACTGGGGCATCGAGATCAGCGAAGCCATCCGGATCACCGATCGGGGCGCGAAGCCGTTCTGCGATTTCCCGCGGAAGGTGTTCGTGAAGGGGTAGGCGGTCAGGTTCGCAGCAGGCGCCCGTACCCGTCGACGGTGGTACGGCACTTCGCGAGTCGCAGACAATCCCAGGCAAGCGCCTGGTTGCTGGTGACGACGGGTTTGCCGATCGCGTGCTCGATGCGCTCGATCACGGATGAGCAGCGAAGCGCCGTGCACGAGATGAAGAGCGCGTCCACCTTGCGGCAGCCGAGCTCGACGCCGGCTCGCTCGATCGCCTCGGGCGGGACGCGGGCGATGGCGGGGTCGCTCGGCTGCTTGAAGCTCGCGCGCTCGGCGATCTCGAAGCCTTGGGCGCCGACATAGGCCGCGACGACGTCGTTGACCGCGTCGGGGTAGGGCGTAAGCAGCGCAATCCGCCGCGCGCGCAGCGCCTTCAGGCCCCTCAACGCGGCGCTCACGGGATCTGTCACGGAGATGCCGGGCCGCGCGCGGTGTACCGCCACCGCCACGCGCTCGGGTCCGATCGCCATGGAGCCGGAGGTGCAGCCAAAGGCCATCACGTCAAGTCGGTCGTCCGGCACGATGAGCGCGACGGCGCTGGGAATGTGCGCCTCCATGTGGCGGAGTCCCTGCGGCGTCAGCTCGAGCGTGAGCGGGATGCGGTTCGCGAACACTGCCGCGCCCGGGATGCACGCCAGGAACGTGCGTAGCTCGTGCTCGATCACCACGTCATTGCTGAGTGTGATGAGGCCGATCGCCGCCGTGCTGGCGGGGCCGCCATCCAGCGCACACGGCATAGTCTCCCAACTTCGGGTCTCCAGGGTGTCGGGCATCGGTCGGGCCTCCGGCTGCGGCGGCCATGATCGCGCTGCGCGCGCCTCGAGGCAAATCCGGCCATGCGCAAGGACGGCCGAGAGGGCCATCGACGGCGCGAGCGCGCCTCGCCAAGATAGCGCGGTCAGTCCTATCGAAAGAGGCAAACCCGATGGCCAAGCGCGTGCTCGCCGCCCGCTTCATGCACGAGACCAACACTTTCAGCCGTGTCCTGACGGATATGTCGGCGTTCCGGCGCCGCGATTTTCATCTGGAGAACGAGATCCCCGCGGCCTTCCGCGACACCCGCTCGGCCTTCGGCGCCACCTTCGAGGCCGCGGACAAATACGGTTGGACGCTGATCCATCCGGTCTCCGCCAGCGCCAACCCGTCGGGCCTGGTGACCCGCGGCGCCTTCGAGGAGATATCCGGGCTCCTGCTGGGGGCCGCGCGGAAGCAGGGTCCGATCGATGGCGCGCTCCTGCACCTCCACGGTGCCATGGTCACCGACGAATACGAGGACGGCGAGGGCGAGCTGCTACGGCGCTTGCGCCAGGCGATCGGGCCCGACGTGCCTGTCGTGGTGACCCTTGACCTTCATGCCAACGTAACGCAGGCGATGGCGGATCATGCGAGCGCGCTGATCGCATTCCGCACGTATCCGCACATCGACCAGTACGAGCGCGCCTGGCAGGGCGCTGAGCTCCTGGAACGCGCCATGAGTGGCGAGATCAAGCCCAAGACGGTGATCGCACGCCGGCCCACCATCTACGGCCTCAATCATGGACGCACGCAGAGCGGGCCGATGGTCGAAGCGCTCACGCGAGCGGACGCGTTCGAGCACAAAGGCGAGGCGCTGGTGGTCAGCATCTGCGCGGGCTTCACTCGTGCCAACATTCGCGATGTGGGCCCGACCGTCACGGTGACGACAAATGGCGTGAGTCCGCGCGGGCAAGCCATCGCGGAGCAGCTCATGGATTTCGCGTGGGAGACCCGCGAGGAGAACACGGCGACGCTGCTGCCGATTGCACAGGTGATCGATCTCGCTCGCAAGGGCAAGCCCGGTGACAAACCGCTGGTCGTGGCGGACTACACCGACAATCCCGGCGGTGGCGGCTACGGCGACGCGACGGCGTTCCTCAAGGCGCTGATCGAGGCGAAGCTGCCGAGCGTCGCCTTCCATGCGCTCTGCGATCCCCAAGCGGTACGGGACGGCATCAAGGCCGGGATCGGCACGCGCACGTCGCTGACCCTCGGTGGCAAGACCGATCCCGCCATGGGTGGCGGACCATTGACCCTCGAGGGCGAAGTCACCTGCCTCACCAACGGCAAGTTCATTGCTTACGGGCCCATGGGCGGCGGCGTCGCGCGGGACTACGGTCCCTCCATGGTTTTCCGGGCCAATGGCATCGACATCATCATGATCACCAACAACGGCCAGGCGACGGACCTCGGGCAACTGACCTCGCTGGGTATAGATCCAACCCGCTATCGCACTGTCGCAGTGAAGTCGATGCACCATTTTCGTGCGGCCTTCGAGCCAATCGCACGCGAGGTCGTGCTGGTGGACACGGGGGCGCTCTGCTCGGAGATCTATACGCCCGAGCTCTTCACCAAAGTGCGTCGCCCGATCCATCCGCTCGACGCGGTCAAATGACATGCGCGCGAAGATCCGCGATACCGAGATCTATTTCGACGTTGAGGGCATGGGGCTGGTGCCGGATGGCCGGACCATGCGCGAGAAGCCGGTTGCCTTCATTATTCACGGCGGCCCCGGCGGCGACCACAGCAGCTTCAAGCCGGTCATGTCGCCGCTCGCGGAGCGGATGCAGCTGGTCTATTTCGATCACCGCGGCCAAGGCCGCTCCGCGCGCGGCGATCCCGGCAAGTACACGCTCGACGAGAACGTCGAGGACATGGAGGCGCTGCGGCGGCAACTGGGCCTCGGTGCCATCGTCAGCATCGGCACCTCCTATGGCGGCATGGTGGCGCTTGCGCATGCCGCGCGTTACCCGGCCTCGGTCTCGCACCTGATTGCGATAGTCACCGCCGCCCATGGCGGATTC
Source organism: Allostellaceae bacterium (assembly GCA_035263705.1). Classification (GTDB taxonomy): domain Bacteria; phylum Pseudomonadota; class Alphaproteobacteria; order ATCC43930; family CGMCC-115725; genus DASZHJ01. Next base: position 7,509 of record DATFRA010000405.1, on the reverse strand, counting down.
ATCACACGCGCGCAGGAGATCCTGGAAGAGCGCGGCACGCCGGAGCAGCGCGAGGTCGCGGCGCCGGTCTGGCAAGGCGCGATGATGGATCGCGCGCAGATGCAGCGCTTCTACGCGGTGATGGGCCCGCTTTACAGCCGGCGTCACGACCCCGCGGCGGCGGCGCTCGGCCACGAGCGCACGCTGCACGAGCCGGAGCCGCTCAACCGCGCCTTCGGCGGGTTCCTGCGGAATTTCGACCTGCGGCCGGAGCTGAAGAGCATCACCGCGCCGACACTGGTGATCGCGGGCCGCCACGACTGGATCTGCCCGCCGGAATTCTCCGAGGAGATTGCGCGCCTGATCCCGCATGCGGAGCTTCGCATCTTCGAGAACAGCAGCCACTCCATCCGTGCCGACGAGCCGCAGGCGCTGCTCGACACCATCGCGGGCTTCGTCGTCTACAAGCGATAAGGCGAACAGGCTTACTCGGCCCCGACGCCGCTTTGATCGCCACTGCGCCTTAGATCGTCGCCTCCAGGAGATGCCGCAGCTCCGCCGTCGCGTCGGGCAGCACGCCGAACAAGGCTTGGAACGCCGGCCGCGCCTGGTGGATCAGCATGCCGAGACCGTTGACGGCGGGATTGCCGCGCTTGCGCGCGGCGGCCAGCAGCGGCGTCTCCAAGGGTATGTAGACGATGTCGGAGACCAGTGCACTCTTGGGCAGTCGGTCGAGGCCGAGATCGAGCGGCGGTTGGCCCACCATGCCTTGGCTGGTGGTGTTGACGAGCAGGCTCGCGTCGTCGAGGGCGTCGTGACGTTGCTGCCAGGCAATCGCGCGTACAGGCGCACCAAAGTCGGCTGCGAGCTGCTGCGCGCGCGCGAACGTACGGTTGGCCACGCGGATCTCCTTGGCGCCGCGCTCGGCGAGGCTTGCCACCACCGCACGGGCGCCACCACCGGCACCCATCACGGCGACGGGCCGGGTGTCGGCGCGCCAGTCCGGCTTCGCCTCCTTCAAGCATTCGATGAATCCGAAGGCGTCTGTGTTCGAGGCAGCGAGCGAGCCATCCGCTCCGACCACGATCGTGTTGATGGCGCCGATGCGCTTCGCCACGGGATCGACGCGATCGACCAGATGCATGGCGGCTTCCTTGTGCGGAATGGTCAGGTTGCAGCCTGCGAACCCCAGCGCCGAGAGCCCCTTGACCGCGTCCGCCAAGCGCTCCGGTCGCACCGGCAGTGGCACGTAAGCGCCCGAAACTCCGAGCTTGCCGATCCAATAGCCGTGCAGCATCGGCGAGCGCGAATGCGCGATCGGCCAGCCCATGGCTCCCGCCAACCGAAACTTTTGCGTCTCTGCCATCAGCAGGGTGCCCCGACTTTGATGCGCGGGACCCTACACGAAGCGGAATCGTCATGCCAGCAGCTCAAGTCTGTGAATCGGATTGGAACCTAGTCAATCGCTTGAGCCCGTGATCCACTGTGAGCGAGCAGGTTCCCATTCGGCTCTCCGGAGACACCATGGCGGTAATGGCGGGCAAACGGGCGTTTCTCGAGCTCCTCAAGCAAGAGGGCGTGGACATCATCTTCGGCAATCCCGGCACCACCGAGCTGCCGTTGATGGACGCGCTCGCGGTCGAGACCAAGCTCCGCTACGTGCTGGGCCTGCAGGAGGCGGGCGTGATGGCCATGGCGGACGGCTACGCCCAGGCGGGAGGGCGGCTCGCGGTCACGAATTTTCACGTGGCGCCGGGTCTCGGAAACGCCATGGGCATGCTCTACGACGCAAAGAAGGCGGGCTCACCGATCCTGGTCACGGCTGGTCAGCACGATCAGAGCTTCACCTTCACCGAGCCGATCCTCTGGGACGAGCTGCCGCCGATCGCGCAGCCTCTGGTGAAGTGGTCGTCGGAGGTGCATCGCTTGGTCGAGCTGCCGCGCGCGATCCATCGCGCCGCCAAGACCGCGCTCGCAATGCCGACGGGTCCGGTGTTTCTGTCGCTCCCCGGAGACGTCCTCACCAGCGAGGCGGACATCGAGCTGGGCGCGCCCACGCGCGTGGCGCCGCGCGTCCGCGGCGATGCGGACGCGGTCGATCGGGCGGCGGCGCTGCTGCTCGAGAGCCGGCGGCCGCTGATCATGGCGGGCGACGCCGTGGCGCAGAGCCGCGCCCACGCAGAGATCGTGGCGATCGCGGAGCTGCTGGGCGCGCCGGTATATCCCGAGGGGGTCGCCAACACCGCGTCGTTCCCGACCTCGCATCCGCTCTTCAAGGGTCCGATCACGCGGCAGGCGCCGATCATGCGCGCGGCCCTCGAGCAGCACGACCTGCTGTTCTCCGTAGGCGGCGACCTCTTTACGATGTCGCTCCCGTCGGACGTCGATCCGATGCCGCCGGGCCTGACGGTCGTGCACATCGACTCCGACCCCTGGGAGCTCGGCAAGAACTATCCCGCGGAGATCGCGATCCTCGGCGACGTCAAGGCGACGCTCAAGGACCTGCTCACGGCACTTGAGTCGCGTATGACGGCCGCCCAACGCTCGGCGGCGAAGGCTCGCTCCGAAACGACGCGAGCCGCCATCGCCGCCGAGCTCGAAAAGCTCAAGGCCCGGGCGAGGGCCGATGCCGCGACGGTTCCCATCAAGCCACTGGCGCTCATGCAAGGTATCGGGGAGATGCTGCCGGCGGATGCCGTCGTGATCGACGAGTCCGTCTCGTCGAGCCCCGGTCTGCGTCAGTTCGTGCGGAGTGAGGATCCCCAGAGCTTCTTCGGGTTGCGCGGCGGCGGCATTGGCTGGGGCTTGCCGGCTGCGATCGGCGCCAAGCTCGCGCTGCCGGACCGGCCGGTGGTGGCGCTAATCGGCGATGGCAGCGCCATGTACACCTGCCAGGCGCTCTGGACTGCGGCGCACGAGAGCGTCACGGTGGTGTTCGTCATCATCAACAATGCCTCCTATCGGATCCTGAAGCAGCGCGCCAACGCCATGCGCGCCCACGCGGCGCAGACCGACCTCTACGTCGGCATGGACCTGGTGAGTCCGCGGATCGATTTCGTCGGGCTCGCGCGGTCGCTCGGCGTGGCGGCCGAGCGCGCAACGACCGTTGCCGAGGTCTGCGCACTGATCAAGCGCGGCATCGCCAGCAAGGAGCCGCTGCTGATCGACGCGCAGATGGACACGGGTTTCAAGCCGGTCTGAGCGCGGCACACGGGTCTCTACCGACGCCACACGGGGAGGGACTACCGGCGCCTCGCGTCGCGCGCGCGGATCGCGCGGTGGCGCGCGAGCAGCGCGTGGGCCCGCTCAACCACGGGCACGTCGATCATCTTACCGTTGATCGTGATGGCGCCCACCCCCGCGGCGGTCGCGTGCTCATAGGCGGCAACCACGCGCTCGGCGTGGGCGACGTCGTCGGGCTGCGGGGCGTATTCCTCGTTGAGAATCGCGATCTGGCTCGGATGGATGCAGGCGGCGCCGAGGAAGCCCAGGCGGCGTGAGCGCTGGATCGTGGCGCGGAAGGCCGCGAGGTCCCGGAAATCGGCGACCGTGCCAAGGAAGCCCAGGGGGAGAATTCCGGCGGAGCGCGCGGCGATGACCATCTGCTGCTTCGGGAAGAGCAGGCCTTCGGCCTCCGGCAGCATGCCGACGGATAGGGAAAAATCCTCGGCGCCGAGGGTCATGGCGACGACGCGCGGATGTCCACGGGCGATTGCCGGCATCTCGAAGAAGGCCTCGGCGGTCTCCACCATGGCGAGCAGCTTGGTCGAGCCCACGGTCATGCCGCGCTCGGCCTCGATCTCGCCGATCGCCTCGGCGAGGAGGCGCAGGTGGTTAGCGCTCTCGACCTTCGGCAGCGCGAGCGCCTGTACTCGCGGCGAGATCGCGGCTTCGATGTCGGGAATGGCTAGCCTGAGGGGCCGGTTGACGCGCACGAGGACGTCGGCGCCGCCGCGCGAGACGATCTCGGCCGCTTCCTGCACCAGGGTGCGTGCCCGCGGTTTCTCAGCCGGCGGCACGCTGTCCTCGAGGTCGAGGATGATGCCATCGGCGCCGCGGGACGCCGCGCCATCCACGAATTTCTTCGCGATTACTGGCACGAACAAGAGGGAGCGCCAGACCGGCAGGTCGGTCCTGAGCGTCATCAGATCACACCTTTCTCGGACAGCTCGGCGATGCGCTGGTCGCTGAGGCCGAGCAGCTCACCGAAGATCTCCCTGTTGTGCGCCCCAAGCGCGCAGCCGAGCCAGTCGATGCCGCCAGGGGTGTCGGATAAGCGTGGCACGACATTGGGCACGGCGATCTCGCCCGAGCGCGGGTCCTCGCGAATCAGGATGTTCTCACGCGCCTTGTATTGTGGATCCTCGAAGATCTCGTCGATCGCGTAGACCGGGCCGCAGGGCACCTGATGTGCGGCGCAGGTAATCAGCACGTCGCTGCGCTCGCGGCCGCGCGTCCAGTCCGAGACCAACGCATCGACGGCCTCGCGCTCCGCGTTGCGCTGCTTGAAGGTGGAGTAGACGCCGCCGCCCGCGATACCGGGGCGTCCCATGGCGGCCGCGAGACGCTCGAAAATCTTGTCGGTCGTGCAGGCGATCGCGACCCACCGGCCATCCTTGGTCGGATAGTGGCTGTGTGGCACGGCATTGACGGTCGCGGGCCCCATGCGCTGCCGCACGCGGCCGGTCTCGTGGTAGGCCGAGGCGAGTTCGTCGAGGATGCGGAACACGGGCTCGTAAAGCCCGATGTCGATCATCTGGCCCTCGCCGGTGAGGTCGCGCGCGCGGAGCGCGAGCAGCACGCCATAGGCGCCGTAAATGCCCGTGAGGTAGTCGGGTAGGGTCGCCGAGCCCGGCGTCACTGGTGCGCGATCGGCATAGCCCGCGAGGAAAGACAGGCCGCTGAACGCGTTTGCGATCCGGCCGAAGCCCGGACGATTGCGATAGGGCCCGGTCTGCCCGTAGCCGGTAATGCGCACCATGATGAGGCGTGGGTTCACTTGCTTGAGTGCGTCGTAGCCGCTGCCCCAACCCTCGAGCGTGCCGACCTGGAAATTCTCCACCACGATGTCAACCTTGGCCGCGAGCTCTTTCACCAGCTCGGCACCCTCGGGGGTGCGGAGATCGAGGGTGATGGATTTCTTGTTGCGCTGCTCGCTCATGAAGATGAGGGAGTCGCCGGATTTCGACGGCGTCCCGAAACGGCGGAAGGGATCGCCGATCTTCGGCAACTCGACCTTGATCACCTCCGCGCCGAACTCTGCGAGCTGCGTGGTGCAGAACGGTCCCGAGATGAAGCTCGAGAGATCGAGGACGCGAATGCCTTGGAGCGGGCGGATCTTGGCCATCAATCGAAACTAGCTCGGCTCTCGCTGTGATGGAAGCCGCGCGTGCTTCGACTCAGGCGCTTCGGGCCTGGTTCAGGATAAGGAAGGGGAGCGATGGCACAATGAACATCGTCTCATCCCGAGCCTGCTCGCAGCGCTGAGTCGAAGGGCGAGCCTCGCCTATCCAGCGGCGCGCGCGATCCCTGACTTCACGATCTCCACCGCCGGATTGAACCCGAACCGGTAGGCCAGCTCCGCCGGCTCTGCGACGTCCCAGACGACGAAATCAGCCCGCTTGCCGACCTCGAGGGTGCCGCGATCGCGAAGCCCGAGGGCACGGGCGGCATTGCGGGTGACGCCGGCGAGCGCTTGCTCCGGCGTCATGCGGAAGAGCATGCAAGCCATGTTGAGCATCAGTAGCAACGAGGTGACCGGCGAGGTGCCGGGGTTGCAATCGGTCGAGATCGCGATAGGGACGCCGTGCTTGCGAAAGAGTTCGATCGGCGGCAACTGCTTCTCACGCAAGTAATAGAAGGCGCCCGGGAGCAGCACGGCGACCGTACCCGCCGCCGCCATCGCGCGCACGCCGGCCTCGTCGATGTATTCGAGATGATCCGCGGAGAGAGCGCCGTAGCGGGCGGCGAGCGCGGCGCCGCCGAGGTTGCTCAGCTGCTCCGCGTGCAGCTTCACCGGCAGGGCGTACTTGCGCGCGGCTTGGAAAACCCGCTCGACCTGCACCGGCGTGAACCCGATGCCTTCGCAGAACGCGTCGACGGCGTCGGCCAATCCTTCGCGCGCGATCGCCGGCATCATGTCGGTCACGACCGCGTCGATGAAGGCGTCGGGCCGATCCGCGTATTCCGGTGGCAGCGCATGGGCGCCCAGGAAGGTGGTCGCCACGGTAACGGGGAGGTCGCGGCCGAGACGCCGCGCGACGCGCAGGCTCTTCGCCTCGGAGGGTGTGTCGAGCCCATAGCCCGATTTGATCTCGACCGTGGTGACGCCCTCGGCGACGAGCGACTCGAGGCGCGTGCGCGAGGCCTCGTGGAGCGCGTCCTCGGAAAGGCTGCGTGTCGCCGCCACGGTCGAGCGAATGCCGCCGCCTGCCCGGGCGATCTCCTCGTAGGTCGCACCCTCGAGCCGACGCTCGAACTCGCGCGCCCGGCTGCCGCCGTAGACCAGGTGCGTGTGGCAGTCGATCAGGCCGGGCGTGATGCAGCGGCCTCCGGCGTCATGGATGCTCGCACGCGCTGCACCGGGCTGACGCGTGAGCGCCGAGGCAGCGCCGATCCAAATAATCCGATCGTTCTTCACGGCAATCGCGCCATTTTCGATGAGCCCGTGAGGTGCGCCGGTCTCGGTCATGGTTGCGAGCCGGGCGTTGGTCCAGACGTGATCCCAAGATTGTTCGATCATGGCCTTGTCTCTCAGGTTTGGGCGGGGCGATGGCCGCTCACCTGGCAGCCATCATCGGCCGAGAGACGCGCGAAGAACGAGATCGAGATCAGCGGCAGAAAGCCGACGGCGATGAACGCGGGGATGAACTCGCCGGCGGTCGGGGCGCCGGCGTCGCCGGTGAACAGCGACAGGATGGTGGCGCCGAGCGCCACGCCAAAGCTCTGAGAAAGCTGCTGTCCGACGCTGGAGATGCTGCTGCCTTTGCTCACATTGGTATCGGTGAGGTCGGAATAGGCGAGCGTGTTCATGCAGGTGAACTGCAGCGAGCGGAAGAAACCGAAGATCAACAGCCCCGCCATGAGGAGCCAATGCGAGGTGTGTGCGCGCACCAAGGCCAGCGCCATGGTCATGAGACCCACCAGCACGGCATTGCCCAGCAGGATCGTCCGGAACCCGAGGGCCCGCAGCAGCGGCGGCGAGGTGGATTTCATGACCATGGAGCCGATAGCGAGAACGAAGGTGAGGCTACCCGACTGGAAGGCCGTGAGTCCGAACGGCACCTGCAGCATGAGCGGCAGCAGGAACGGAATGGCGGCGAGGCCCGTGCGGCAGATGCCGCCACCGATCACGGCGATCCGGAACGTCTTGACCTGGAACAGCGTGAGGTCGACCGCCGGCTCGGGGGCGCGGCGTGCGTAGAAACCGTAAAGCGCGAGACTCAGCGCGGCGACTGCCACAATCGCGGCCTCGGCGGCGCCGGAGATCAGCCGCCGACCCGCGTTCTCCAACGCGAGCTCGGCGGCGGC
>DATFRA010000404.1:0-55646 GCA_035263705.1 Allostellaceae bacterium | reverse complement strand
AAAAAACCGCGCTCGGAGGCGCGGTTTCCCGGCTTTCACCAGGGCGAGAAGCGTCTCAGCCCTGGCGCGCCTTGTAGCGGGGGTTCGTCTTGTTGATGACGTAGACGCGACCCTTGCGCCGCACGATGCGGCAGTTCTTGTCGCGCTTCTTCAGTGACTTCAAGGAATTGGCGATCTTCATGGTGGGCGCTCTCAATGACAACGCGCGTGCCCACCCCAGGCCCGCGCGAGGGGCGGACCATAGGAGGGACCACACGCGCTGTCAATCGCCGAGGCCGTTTCCGGGGCTAGGAGCCGACGGTGGTTGCGAGCTGGTTGTATCGGCTGTTCAGGTTGTTTCCGAGCGTCGTGAGGCCCGCGATGGTCACCACGGCGATGAGCGCCGCAATCAGCCCGTACTCGATCGCCGTGGGACCCGAGCGGTCTTCCCACAATTTGCGGATAAGACGAAGCATTGGGCGGATCTCCTGGTTCTTCCCCGGAGATCGTGCGGTGTGTTCATGAACGGATTGTAAAAATGGGCGCCCGCGGCCGCTCTTTTAGCGTTCAATTTGGCTGATTTTTAAATACCCCTGTCGGCCCAGGGCACTTGAACAGAATTGCGTGACCAGAGCCTTGTGAGCCGCTCCACCACTTGCTGCGACGCGATGGTTAATCCATCGTGCTCCCCTGTGCCGCGCCGAAACAGGCGCTCCTTGATCGACGCGAGGACGGCTCATGCGAGGCGACGAACTCAAGGCGCTGCAGGCGCCCTTCAAGCAGCGCTACCGCGAGAATCCCGACTCGGCCGTGATCACCTTGCGGGCCAAGGGCGAGATCGGCGACGAGACCCTGACGTGCAAGGTCGAGACCGGCCGTGCCCTCATCGAGGCCGGTCTACACCCCGCGACCGGTGGCGACGGCATCGCTGCCTGTTCCGGAGACATGCTGCTGGAGGCGCTGGTTGCCTGTGCCGGGGTCACGCTCAAGGCAGTCGCCACGGCGCTCGACATCACGCTCAAGCGGGGCAGGGTCAGCGCCGAGGGGGATCTCGACTTTCGCGGCACCCTTGGCGTCGCCAAGGAGGCACCGGTGGGGTTTCGTGCCATCCGCCTGCGCTTCGACCTGGACACGAATGCCAGCCCCGACCAGATCGCAACCCTGCTCAAGCTAACAGAGCGCTATTGCGTAGTTTTTCAGACCCTTAATGGTCAACCACGGCTCTCGGTCGAGCACCGCCTGCCCCAACCTTGACACCTGCCACCGGGGATGTACGGGCGCTTTTACGTCATATCTAGACGTAGTCGCAGCGGTTAACCCGCGAAGCGACCTGTCCCATGGTGGTGGAGGGCCCCATGATTCGCACGCGGCCTTCTCGAGTGCCCTTGAATTGGCGCGAGCGACTGCTCGCGACCGCGATCTTCGCGAGCCTCGCGCTTCCATTCATCCCGGTGCCCGGCGACGGCATGGGGCACATGAAAGCGGTGCGCCGCGACGAGGCGGGCACGCACCCGGTCAAGGTCACGACCCAGGCGCCGATGAGCGTCTGCGAGGTGATGGCCTTTTCGCTCGCCTACGAGAATCCGGAGACCGGCGCCTACACGCGGGTCGCCTGCAAGCAGCCCCAGTAGCTCACGCGGCTTCCCGAACCGACAGGCTGACGTTGCCGCTTCCGGAGGATTGTCCGTAAGCGCCGTAGCTCGCGCCGAGGAGGCGCGGGTTCGCGTCGTCGATCGTGCCCAGCATCGTGGCGACGTTGCGTCCGCCCATCTCCGCCACCACCGCCTTGGCGTACTCCGGCAGCCAGCGTTTGGCGGCCTTGATCTCGCCCGTGCGGATCATCTCGATGAAGCGGCGGTCGTTCTCCATGTGCTCGGGCGGCGGCCACTGGTCGGGCCCGCGGATGATGCGATGGGCGAGCGCGGTGCTCGAGATGAACACCGCGCGCCGGCCGGTCTCTTCGACGGTCTTGCGGATCAGCCCGCCGACCCGCAGGCACTCGTCGAGGTCGGACATGAGGCAGGTGCCGACCAGCACCGCCGGAATCTTCTGCTCGGGATCGAGGTAGTGGAGCGGCACGTAGGAGCCGTAATCCCAGTGGTAGTGCGGGCTCGCGTTGCGGCCTGAGGGGATATTGGCGCCCTTGAGCCGAGCCAGCAGCGCATCCGCGAAGCCGAGATCGCCGGGACGATCGTAGGGCAAGCCCGGGATCATGTCCGGCGCCTCGTCGGCGACGCAGTGGCCGCGATGCCGCTCATGGCTGGTGACGTACCAGTTGAACGAGCAGACCCAGTGCGTCGAATGCACGATGAGAAGGTCGGGCTTGGCCGCGCGCAGCGCTTTGCCGAGCGCGTGGGAGCCCTCGATCACGCCCTTGAGGAATGCCGGCGCGGTCGCCTCCACCGCCATGCGCGGCGAGTGCGGCGTGATCACGCTATAGAGCAGCTTTCCCGGCATCGGGTCCTCCGTGGCGGCACTCGGCCGGCATTGTCACGGGGATATCGGCGCCCGTAAAGCCACGGCTAGAGCTGGATGCAGACGTTGCGCAGCCCAGAATAGAACTCGAGCGAATGAAGGCCGCCCTCGCGGCTCATTTCCCCTCAGATCGGCACCGAGCAGACCGCGTCTTCGTAGCGGCCGGCGCCCATCTCGCCCTGGGGGAAGATGCGGTGTCGGGCGATCCACTCGAAGGATTCCTCGAAGGCTTCCTTTGTATAGGGCTCGAACGCAATGTGCTCGCCCGGGCCCCAGCGGCGCGTGTCCATGACGTCGTGGAAGCGGGCCGGGAATTCTCGCTTGTAGTGATGCGTGCAGAGGTCCGGGCGCAGGTCGATATCGGCCTGGGCTCTCCGGAGCGCGCGGAAATACTTCCGGATATCGGCGGGATCGGGATCCCCGGTGATCATCGAAGCCATCATGAAGGTGGTGTCGATGATCTTGCGGAAGCCCAGCTGCTCCATGAAGTAGTAGGGCCCGCTGAAGAGCGACGCCGCCGGCACCTTGCGGTCGACCAGCAGCTCCATGCGGCGGAACAGCAAGCCGTCGGCGAAGGAGAGCTTGATCTCCTCGAGCTTCATGTACTGCTCGAGGGCTTGGATCGTGGAGTAGTGGCTGCCGCTCTGGTAGCCGACCGAGATCGGCACGCCCGCGAGCTCGGCCGGATGCTCGATCTCGGACTCCGGCGGCACGAAGATCGCGCAGGGCGACACCGAATAGGCGTCGCGGTAGAGCTTGCCGTGACCGACCGACGCCGCGACGTTCACGGTCCAGTGGCAGGCGCAGCTCACGTCGGAGGTACGCCCGCGCTCGAAGGTCTGGAAAGCGCCGACCTTGTCGCCGAGGTCGTGCCGCTTGCCCTCCTTCGAACTCAATTGCTCCTGGAACTCGTAGTCGAGGCCCTCCGCGGCGAAGTACCCCTTCTCCTCCGCCACCCACTCGTGGAGCCGCATGTGCGGCGCGATCACGAACTTGGCCATGGTTTCCTCACCACCATCTGGGTAAACCAGCGCTCTCGCCGAGCCGGTAGCCAAGTATCGGACCGACGCAGGCCTCTATCAAGAGGCCGAAGAATGGCTATTTACTGGCGCGTACCTCGATGCGTACGGCCTGGTAGTCGCCGGGGGTGAGGCTTCCCGTCGCCTGATCGGCAGCGCGGCCCGTCGCCGTGGGTCCAACGAAACTGTACGTCGACTTCACGATCAGGCCGAGTTCCGGGGCGTACCAGAAGAGGCGCTTCGCCGTTGGAGTGGCGAATCCGCTCTCTTGTTGCTCCACCACGATCGTGTCGAAACGGCCGGCCAGAGTCACGACGGTCTCCGTGCGCAAGACCGAGAAGTGCTGCCGCAGATAGCCCCCACTGACGCTCAGCCCGAGTGTCTGTTCTCTGCCGGTCGTCAGCGGCCAGAGCCTGTCGAGGCCGGCATCGAGGAGCTTGGCCTCGTCGGCGAAAGCCGCGAACTTCTCGCGCTCCTGGTAAGCCTGATCCAGGTAGCCGCAGCGAAATCCGTTCCCGCCGGCGAACTTCAGCCTCGTGCCGTTGCTGTATTCGACGACGGTACCCGACGCCGGGCATTTGAACGCGATTTCTCCAGTGACGCCGCCGGCCGTGCGAGTGACCGGCACGGTGGCGACCGTGGCGGGCTGCGCCGCTGCGGTCGCTGCCGGAGCCGGTGGCGGTGGGCTCGCCGCGGCGGGAGCCGGCTGCGCGATCGGCACCGGCACGGGCTGCGGGGCCGGGGACGGCGCGGGTCGTGGTGCCGCGGCGGTCGACGCGGCCGCGGAGGTGGGCGATGGCGCCGAGACGCGCTCCGTGGCGCCCGAGCCAAGCGCGCCCGCCGAGCCCCCGATGACGAGCGCATGCCGTTTGTAGTCGATCATCCAGGCTGGCAACTGCGAAAGGAAGCTTTGGCCGAGCAGGAGGTGGCCCTGGACCGGCGCCACATGCGCAGCGACATTCTTGATCGTGTGGTTGCCGACGCTCAGCTCGTGGAGCGTGAAGGCCTCGCCCGGCAGTTTCGAGCCGTCCGCGAGCTCGTAGGTCTTGGTACCGGTGAAATCCCGGCTGGAGACGGTGCCGGCACGCGTCAGCATCTGTACCACGTCCGCGGGGATCGCGACGTCGCTGGCACCGGTATCGAGCACGAAATTGAGCGTGATCCCGCCGTTCACTTGAGCCGGCACCACGAACCTGCCTCCGATCTGCTCGAGCTTTACGGTGTCGGTGCCGGCTACCTGCGCCTCGGGTGCCGGCGCGGCCCGAGTGGCGGATGCTGGGTTTCCTCTAGGCAGTGTGACGGACGCGGCCTCATAGGCGGTGTCCCGGCCGTAACCCTGCCGTGTCTCGAACTTGAACTTGACCGTGGAGCCGAGCTCCGGCGCGAGCCACGCCGTGGCAACCCAGGTGCCGTTCCACCGGCCTCGCACTTGGCGATGCCATTCGACGACGAAGGTGTCGAACGTGCCCGCGGCGGTAACCAGCTTCTCCCGGCCGATGACCTTGACGCTGTTGTCGAAGTAGGCGTCCTTGATTGTGTCGACGAGAACGCCCGTCGCGTTCGCAGTGGTGCTGGACGACGTGAACTCGACGGCGCTGCCGATTCGAAGCGGCAACAGACGCTCGCCTTGGTTCTTCTCCAGATCGGCGCCGGGCAGGATCAGTCCGAGGAACAGCGGCACCAAGAGCCCTTCCTTCGTGCGGGCTCGGCATGTCATTCCGGCCTGTTCGGTGAAGGTGAGCGAGCTCGCGTCGCTGAAAGCGACCACGGTGCCCGGCTGGGGGCATTGAAACGCTTGCTCACCCTCGCTCGAGGAGGCGAGCATGATCATAGCGACCGCGGTCGCCAATGTTCGCTTCACGGTGGGCCCCCTGAAGTCAGCGGCGCCACTCTACCGTTGCGTGTAGAAACGAGCAACAGACCATGCCGTGTGCCCTTGCTCCACCGCCTGCGGGCGCGCGACAATCCCGAGGCGATGCACGCGCACGATTACGGTCATCACCACGCGCCCCGGGGCCACGATACCGCTTTCGCGGTGGGCACGCTGCTCAACGCGGCCTTCGTGGTGGTCGAGGGCATCTACGGCATAAACAGCCATTCGATGGCGCTGCTGGCCGATGCCGGGCACAACCTCAGCGACGTCGCAGCGCTCCTGATCGCCTGGGGCGCGAGCGCGCTCGCGCGGCAACAGCCGAGCACGCGCTTCACCTACGGCTACCGCGGCTCGTCGATCCTGGCGGCGCTGCTGAACGCAGTCATTCTGTTCATCGCGGTGGGCGCGATCGGGCTCGAATCCGTTCAGCGCCTGATCGAGCCGGGCCCGGTCGCGAGCCTGACGGTGATCGTGGTCGCCACCATCGGTATCGTCGTGAACGGAGTCACGACGCTGTTCTTCCTGCGCGGACGGCATGGCGATCTCAATATCCGCAGCGCCTATCTCCACATGGCGGCCGACACGCTGGTCTCCGTGGGCGTGGTCGCCGCGGGCGGCATCATGATGGCGACGGGCTGGCTCTGGGTCGACCCGGCCGTCGGCCTCGTGATTGTCGCGGTCATCGTGGTGGGCACCTGGGACTTGCTGCGCCATTCCATGCGGCTCGCGCTGGACGCCGTGCCGGCTTCGATCGATCCCGAGGCCGTGCGCCGCTATCTCATCGGCCTCGCAGGCGTCACCGAGCTGCATGACCTGCACATCTGGCCCATGAGCACGACCGAGACCGCCCTCACTTGCCACCTCGTGATGCCCTCGGGTCACCCCGGCGACGCGATGCTGGCACAGCTTGCGGTGAAGCTGCGCGAGCACTTCGGCATCCAGCACGCGACCATCCAGGTCGAGACCGGCGATCCCGCCCATCCCTGCGAGCTGGTACCCGATCACGTCGTCTGACTTCGAGCTCGATGGCGAGAAAATTTCGTCGCTACCGTCAAGTCGATACCGGCGCGGGTGTTGCGCCGAAAAGCTCGCGACGCAGAAGTTGTTTTTGAACGACCTGCGCGGTCATCCGCCGCCGTGCCAGCGTTTCAGAAAAATCGGCATTCCCGTAGAGTTTGCTCAGCGCCTCAGCGTGCAACTCCTCTTCGCGCAGAAGACGGTGAACCGCCGTTGCGTATTCGGCAGTCAGATCGCGATGCTGAGTGATGGTCCATCCGGATTCCTGCAACATCGTCGGATAGTCAACCGCGGTCACCACGAACGGCGGTCCAAACTGCACGGCCAATTCAAAATCGGCGGACGAGAGGCTCGAAGCGGGAAATATGACGGTAAAAATCATCCTTCCGCTAGCTCGGATGACACGACGGCACTCGCACAGCGTCTCGAATTTGGCCTCGAGGCAGCACAGCACGTCCGAATGGCTGACGGAATCGAAGCTGTCGCCCACGAACGGCAATGATGCGCCCTCCGCCGCCACCGTCCAGCAGGCCCCTGATACGGCGTCCGCGACCACCCGCTTGGCAGCGATGCGCAATGCCGCCAGCGGAATATCCGCCAACACGGTGTCGCAGCCTGTCGTGCGTGCCCAGTAGAGCGCCGGCCATCCGGTGCCCGCACCGATGTCCAGCAATCGCCGGCCGGGCGCTAACTCCAGCAAACCGGCAATTTCCTCGACTTCGTGCCTCGTGGCCCAACTGGTTCCACCATAGTCGCAGCCACATACTCTGCGCTCGATCTCGAGCATGATCTCGGATTGCCCAAGCGGATATCGCTTCGACAATCGATCCGCCATGACCTTTTCGTCTGCACTGCGCGGCATTTTCGATTGCGTCGAATCTGGGCAGGGGATTCCGTCAGTTCTTCATTCTATACTCCGGTACGGCGGCGGACCACCCGGGTTCCGGGTCGTGCGCCGGTGGGTTGCCGATCAGCAAGACCTCGTTCGTCCGCGTGCGGCATCAAATGACTTGTAAGTTAGTTGCTGACACAGCCGTCATTGGAAATCCGCGTAGCGCGTCATAGCTCTCTACTGAGGGAGGATAGAGAGGCGCGCCGGCGTTGGAACGCGCGCACGGGACGGGAAGCCCGCAAGGAAGGTCCCCATGAAATCACGCGTCTCGACCGTCGTCGGATCGCTCCTCCTAGCGTTTCTGCTGGTTGATTTTGCCGGTTTCGCGCGAGCCCAGGTGGCGCCGAGCCCAGCCGAGCCGCAGGACCCGCCGGGCCGCGTCGGCCGGTTGAGCTTCATCGAGGGCGCTGTCCAGCAACGCAGCGCCGGCGATGCCGATTTCACGCGCGCGAGCCTCAATTACCCCGTCACGAACGGCTTTGCGCTGGCGACCCAGGAAGGCGGCCGAGCCGAGATCCAAGTGGGATCGATGGCCGTGCGCATCGGCAGCGACAGCGAACTCGACGTCAACGCTGTCGGCGACCACACGACGACGCTGACGCTGGCGCGCGGCGAGATCAATCTGCGCCTCGACCGGCTTGCCGGTGGCGACCAGGTGGAGATCGTCACGCCCCGCGGCGTCGCGAATATCGTCAGGGCCGGTCACTATCATTTCGACGCCGGCAGCACCGAGCAGCCGACGCAGGTTGCCGTCTTCACCGGACGCGTCGAGGTGCCGCGCGATGGCGGGCCGAGGATCTTGACCAACGGGCAAGCGGGATTGATCAACAGCGATGAAGCGGCGGGTCTGACGCTGGCCGCCAGCTCGCGCGATCCCCTCGACGATTGGGCGATCGCCAGGGATCGAGGCCGAAGCGCACGCACGGCCGCTCGCACCGTTTCGCCGGAGATGACGGGCGGTGCCGATCTCGATCAGTACGGCAGCTGGCGCCATGACGCGCGCTATGGAGACGTCTGGCATCCGACCGATTCGCCAGCGGACTGGGCACCCTACCGATATGGCCGCTGGGCGTGGGAACCGCCTTGGGGCTGGACATGGATCGATGATGCGCCCTGGGGGTTTGCCCCGTTCCACTACGGGCGCTGGGTGTATACGGCCTATGGCTGGGAATGGGTGCCCGGTAACTATGTCGACTATCCGGTCTATGCGCCCGCGCTTGTCGGATATGTCGGCTTTGGTGGGCCCTGGGTAGGCTGGTTCCCGCTCGCGCCTTTCGAGGTGTTCGTGCCCTCGTTCTTCGTCAGCATCGATTTCGTGCGCCGGATCAACATTACCAACGTCAATATCACCAACATCAACATCATCCGGACGAACGGCAACGTCGTCGTCAACAACACGACGAATGTGACCATCAATAGCTTCGCCAACAGTCAGTTCGTCACGACGGTATCGACCTCCTCGTTCACATCAGGTCAGTCGGTCAGTCGGACGATGGTGACGCAATCGACCACGACGCAGATCACGTCCACCACCCCCGTCTCCTGGGCGCCCGGCAATGTAACGGCGCCGCACACCGCCGCCGCCAGCGGCTGGCGGGGTACGGATGCCCCGGTCCGGCCGCCGCTGCCAACGACGAACGGCGGTTCGGCGATCGCTGGAAAGACGACCGGTGGCGCCGGCACGGCGTCGCCGGGAGCCGAAACCCACCACGGCGAGGGCTCGCTGCCGACGTCATCGGATGGCGGTCCGGTGACGCAAACGGCAACAGCCGGCGCGGCCAATGGGCACCACGGAAGCCCTGAGTTGACTGGAACCTCGGTGACATCCGCCGGGCATAAGCTGCCGCCGCTTCCGAGCGAGCCCTCGCACGCCTCCACATCGACCACGGTCAAAACCAGGACCCCCTCACACCCCCTGTCGCCGCAAGCGAACTCGGGCCGAACCACGTGGACGGGCTCGCCGCCCATGGTCAATGGGAACCGTGGCAGGTCGTCGCAACCGCAGACCGTGACGCCCTTCATGCATGCGCCCGTGAACTCTTTCGCCCCGACGCGCGGGCCGAGCATGGGATCCATGATGCCGAGAGGGCCATCGATGGGCGCAACTCCCAGGGCCGTGAATCCGCCAAGGCAGTCGATGGGATTCATGCAACACGGCGGCGGTTGAGAACTGCGCAAAGCACACCGCCTCACTCTCGGCGTTGCGGTCGCGCAGCTGAAGAGCGCCGCAATCGAGATGGTGGACAGCGACCATGGCCTCAGGGCGCAACTTTGCTTCCCACCCCGCGAGGGTTTCCGACGTCAGAGTCGTGGCCCCTGAACTCGATGGCACGCCGCCACTCGCGCGTGACCCCTTAGACATGCCGGCCTCGACTTATAGGCCCTGACCCGACGTTTTCGGGTCTGCCTCCCGTTCCAACTGGCGTGCTATGGTCGCGTTACTGAGGCGGGCAGTCTCCGTGGACTGCGAAGGTTAAGTCGCGCGCCCGGCACAATCAGGAGGAGATTCCTATGAGCAAAGTCATCCCCGAGGTTCCTGTCGCCTCCGCCGCGATCCGCAAGATGGGCGTGCCGCTGTCGCCGGTCGTGAAGGCCGGTGGCATGGTGTACGTGTCGGGCATGCCGCCGCTCGATCTCGAGACCGGCGCGATCGTGCGCGGCGACATCTCGGCGCAGACCGAGCTCGCGCTCAAGAACGTGAAGCGCGCGCTCGAGAGCGCGGGTTCCTCGCTCGAGAAGGTCGTGAAGGTGCATATCTACTGCGCCAACGCCGCCTATTACCGCATCATCAACGAGATCTACGGCCGGTATTTCACGAGCAATTTCCCGGCGCGCACCTTCGTGCCGGTGGCGTCCTGGCCGATGGAGTTCGACATCGAGATCGACTGCGTCGCCACCGAATGAGCGCCGCTCCGACCCGTCCGGCGCGCGGCGTCGACCACGTCGTGATCGCCGTCCGCGACCTCGACCGTGCAGAGGCGCAGTACCGCCGTCTCGGCTTCGCGCTGACGCCACGCGGCCACCATCTGAAGCTCGGCTCCTACAACCACTGCGCCATGTTCGCCGAGGACTATGTCGAACTGTTGGCGCAGGGCACACCGCCCCGACCGGCACTCGAGCGGTTCCTGAAGGCGCGCGAAGGCATCCTGGGTGTGGCGCTCCGCACCGCTGACGCTCGACGCACCTTCGCGGAGTTGCGCAAGCAGGGTCTCGAGATCGGCGAGCCCGTGGACTTCGGACGACCGGTGAACACCGAAGGCGGCAAGCGTGAGGCGCGCTTCACCACCACCGAGATCGACAACGATGCGACCGCCGGCATCCGGGTATTCTTCTGCGAGCACAAGACGCCGGAGCTGGTCTGGCTGCCGCCACACTTGACCCAGCCCAACGGCGTCACGGGCCTCGCCGCGCTCGTGGTCGTCGATAGGGGCGCGCTGCTCGAGGGCATTCTCGAGCGGGCGCTCGGCGAGGCATCGGGCGCGATCGAATATCTGACACCTGCAGCGGGAGCCGCGCGCTTCGCCGGCGATCCGGTCCTCGCGGTGCCACCGCCCTACGTGGCGGCGATCCGGACGCGCGTCCGTGACCGCACGGCAACGGCGCGGCTGCTGCAGAGCGCAGGCGTAGCGACGCGAAAGCTCGGAGACGGCGCGCTCCAGGTCTCCTCGCGCGACGCCATGGGCACGGTTCTCGAGTTTGTGTAAGGAGCCCTCTTTTCAGGAGTCATCCTATGACATCACCGAGCCACCCCGATCCCTTGAGCGCCGTGCGTTGTGGTTGCGGCTCCGGCATCGCGATCGAGAGGCGCCGATTTCTGAGCGGCGCGGCGAGCGGCTTTGCGGCCGGCCTGATGTCGGCGTCCATCGTCGGCGTGGTCGGACCGACCGTCGCGCGAGCCGCGAGCACCTTGACGCCGGATCAGGCACTCCAAGCCATGATCGACGGCAATCAGCGGTTCGTCGGGGGGCGCATGACGGCCTTCGACGAGGATCTGGCGATCCTCAAGAACAAGACCGCGGGCAAGCAGGAGCCATTTGCGGCGGTGTTGTCCTGCGCGGACTCCCGCGTGCCCGTGGAGATCGTCTTCGACCAGAGCATCGGGCATATCTTCGTGGCTCGCGTTGCCGGTAATGTCGCGAGCTCGGAGGTGATCGGCAGCCTGGAGTATGGCGCCGCCGTCCTCGGCACGAAGGCGATCATGGTGCTGGGACATAGCACCTGCGGCGCGGTCAAGGCGTCCATCGACGCCAAGGCCGTGCCCGGCCAGATCAGCACGCTCTACCGCTACATCCGCCCCGCCGTGGATCAGGCCGGCTCCGACGTCGACGCCGTCGGCAAGGCGAATGCCAAGATCCAGGCCGCGATCCTGCGCGAGGCCTCGCCCGCCCTCGCGGAGCTCATCAAGATGAATAAGCTCAAGATCGTCGCCGGCTTCTACGATCTCGCGAGCGGGCAGGTCGAGGTCCTGAGCTGATCGACATTCAGCCGGAGCCAACGGGGGCAAGCATGGAACGACTGACCGAGCGGACCCTGATCGCGGCACGCTGGCTGCTGGCGCCGCTCTATCTGGGGCTCGCCCTGCTGCTCTCGCTGTTCGTCGTGCAGTTTTTCCAGGACCTCTGGCACGCGGCGCGCGGCGTCATCGAGGCGGGCCATACGCAGCTGATCATCGAGGCGCTCGGCATGGTAGACCTCGCGCTGGTCGCGAGCCTGATCGTCATGGTGATGCTGAGCAGCTACGAGAACTATCTCTCCCGGCTCGACATCGCGAACGTCTCGGCGCAGCTCGGCTGGCTCGCGAAGCTTGACGCGGGCTCGGTCAAGGTGAAGGTCATGGTCGCCATCGTGGTGATCTCCGCCATCGACCTGTTGCAGGCCTTCCTCGATATCGAGGACGTCGCCGAGGACAAGCTGCTTTGGCGCGTCATCGTGCTCCTCACTTTCGTGACGTCGGCCCTGGCGCTCGCCTGGCTCGATCGGCTCACGGCCAAGTTGCACCGGGGGGATTAGCGCGAGCATCAGCGGGCTTACCGTGATGAACGACTTTGCCGTCGTCGACGCACACCAGCATTTCTGGGACCTGCAGCGCGGCCGCTATCCCTGGCTGCAAGGCGAGCCGCCCGCAGCCTTTCGCTACGGCGACACGCGGATCCTCCGCCAGAGCTATCTGCCTGAGCAGTACGCCCGCGACACGAAGGCCTGGCCCGTCAAGGCGACCGTCCACGTCGAGGCGGAGTGGGATCGCGGCGATCCCATGGCCGAGACGCGCTGGCTCGCGACGCTCCGGGCCGCGACGGGGTTGCCCACGGTCGCGGTGGCGCACGCGACCCTCGACCGCTCCGACGTCGCGAGCGTGCTACAGGCTCAGGCGGCCTTCGGCTTCGTCCGCGGCATCCGCCACAAGCCGATCGCCGCCGCCTCGCCCGGCGAGATCCGCCGTGGCGCGGCCGGCTCCATGGACGATTCCAAGTGGCGCGCCGGCTATGCGCTGCTGAGCCGCTATCGCTTCTCCTTCGATCTGCAGACGCCCCATTGGCACCTTGCGGAAGCGGCGGACCTCGCCCGCGCCTTCCCCTGGATCCCCATCATCATCAACCACACGGCGCTCCCGATGGACCGCACGGCGGATGGATTGCGCGCCTGGCGGGCGGCGCTCGAAATCGCCGCCGCCGAGCCCAACATCGCCCTCAAGATCTCCGGCCTCGGCATCAAGGGGCAGCCCTGGAGCCTCGCCGCCAACGCGCCGGTTATCCGCGACGCCGTCCGGATCTTCGGCGCCGACCGCTGCTGCTTCGCCAGCAATTACCCCGTCGACAGCCTGGTCGGCAGCTTCGATACGATCTTCGGGGGCTTCAAAGCGGCGGTGGCGGATTTGCCGGCCGAGGATCAGCGCAAGCTCTTTCACGATACCGCGTCCCGCCTGTACCGTATTCCCTCTGAGATGGCGACGGACGACAGATGAGCGCGGCGATCGAGACACACCGCAGCATCGTGAAGGCGTGGGAGTGCGACAGCTTCGGGCATTTCACCGTCGCCTATTACTTCGACCGCATCGCCGACGCCTCCGCAACCGTCCGCGAGAGGCTCGCCTTGTCCGACGGCTGGACGCCCGCCGAGTACGTCGCTCGCTTCACCTCGGAGCTGCGCGCGGGCGAAGCGTTCCACATCGAGAGCGGCGTGATCCTCCCGGAGGACGCGGCAGTCCGCCTCGGCCACAACCTCATCAACTCCGCCACGGGCAAAGTCTGCACCACCATCGAGGAGCGCCTCGAGCCGAAGCCGAGAAGTCCCGCACTCTTGCCGCGCGAGCGCACGGCGCTCGCGGCCCATGTGGTGCCCTGGCAGAGCCGCAAAGAGGATCCAGGTTTCGCCGACGGCGCGACCGAGGGCTGGATCACCAGCGCCCGCGACCGCGTGCGGCCGCCGGAGCTCGATGCGACGGGCCATCTGGGTCTCGCGGGCTATATCCATCGGAGCTCCATCGGCTGCATTCAGCTACTGACGGCCATGGGACTGTCGCCGGACTATCTCCGCGAATTCCGCCGCGGCTTCTCCACCTTCGAGGTGACGCTGAGGTTGGAGGCGCCGGGCCCGGTCGCGGGCGACGCGCTCACCGTCACCAGCGGCCTCCAGCAGTTCGGCATGTCATCGATCCGCATGATCCACCGGCTGAGCGAGGCACACACCGGACGGCCCGCGGCCATGATCCGGCAGTCCGGCGTGCACTTCGATCTCGAGGCGCGCCGCTCGACGCCGATCCCCGCCGAGCTCCGCGCCAAAGCCGCGAGTCTCGTGCTGCGCGGCGCCTAAGGAGGAAAACCATGCCCCTGAGCCTCAGCGTCAAGACCACGCTTCCCGCTGACGGCACCGCCGGTGCACTCGCCGCCCGCGTGTGGATCCCCGGCGACCACGCGGGACCCGCAGTCGTCGCACTGCGCGACGACGGCGTTTATACGCTCGGCCGCGAGGCGCAGACTTCCGCCGACCTGATGGACGAGCCGGACGCGGCGGCGGTCATGCGCGGCGCGAAGGGCACGCGGATCGGCGGCATCGACGAGATCCTTTCGAATAGCGCGCTCGGGCCCCGCGATCCCCGGAAGCCGCATTTCCTGACGCCCATCGACCTGCAGGCGATCAAGGCGGCCGGCGTCACCTTCATGCGGAGCCTCCTCGAGCGCGTGATCGAGGAGCAGGCCAAGGGCGACCCAAGCGCCGCCGAGCGCGTGCGCCAGACCCTGGGTCGCGAGATCGGCGCGGACCTCGGCAGCATCAAGCCGGGCTCGGAGGCGGCTCAGCGGCTCAAATCGGTGCTGATGGCGCGAGGCCTCTGGTCGCAGTACCTCGAGGTCGGCATCGGGCCCGACGCCGAGATCTTTACGAAATCGCAGCCGATGTCCGCGGTGGGCACTGGCGCCGAGATCGGGCTGCATCCCGCCTCCGTCTGGAACAATCCCGAGCCGGAGGTGGTGCTGGTGGTGAACAGCCACGGCGCCATCGTGGGTGCCACCCTCGGCAACGACGTCAACCTCCGAGACTTCGAGGGCCGGAGCGCGCTCCTGCTCGGCAAGTCCAAGGACAACAACGGCTCTTGCGCCGTGGGGCCGTTCATCCGGCTGTTCGACCGGACCTTTGGCCTCGACGATATCCGGCGCACCACCGTGAGCCTCCGCGTCGAGGGCGAGGACGGCTTCGTGCTAAAGGGCGAGAGCTCCATGAGCGAGATCAGCCGCGACCCCGGCGAGCTGGTGGCACAGATGATGGGCGACGTGCACCAGTATCCCGACGGCGTCGTGCTCTACTGCGGCACCATGTTTGCGCCCACGGAGGATCGCGGCGCCAAGGGTGAGGGCTTCACGCACAAGATCGGCGACATCGTGACGATCTCGTCACCGAAGCTGGGGGCGCTGGTGAACCGGGTCAATTACAGCGACCGCATCCCGCGCTGGGAGTACGGCACCCGCGCGCTGCTGCGCTGGTTGACGGCGCGACGATCGCCCTAGTCGCCGCGGGCGATCAGGCGACGGCAACCTCGACCACGGCCGAGGCGGGAGCTTCGGCGCGCAGGCGCTCGGGCGGCAGGCTGAGCAACACGGTGGTGCCCGCGCCCTCCGCGCTCTCGATCTCGAGCGTGCCGCCGTGGAGCTCCGCAAGCTTGCGGCTGAGCGGCAGGCCGAGGCCCGTGCCGGGCTGGCCGCTCTCGATGGCGCCGCGCAGCTGGCCGAAGGGCTCGAAGACTTTCGCGACATCCTCGGGCCTGATCCCCGCGCCGCTGTCCCGGACGGACACCTGGAGGGTGCCCGAGGCCGCGACGGTCGCCGCGACCTCGACGCTGCCGCCCGCGCCCGTGAACTTGATGGCGTTGCCGAGCAGGTTGATCAGGATCTGCTTGAGCTTGCGCTCGTCGGCGTAGGCCGGCGGCAGGCGCGCGTCCTTGACGACCGCAAGCTCGATCTTCGCCCGCGCCGCGCTCTCACGCAGCAACGTCAGGCAATCCGCGATCAGATGATCCACGTCGACGAAGTCCTCGACCAACTCCATCTTGCCCGCCTCGATCTTGGAGAGGTCGAGCAGGTCGTTGACCAGCCCCAAGAGGTGCATGCCGCTGCGATTGATGTCGTCGGCGTAGGCGCGGTAGCGCGTCGACCCGACGGGGCCCAGGGCCTCGTGCTGCATGATCTCGGAGAAGCCGATGATCGCGCTCAGCGGCGTGCGCAGCTCGTGGCTCATATTGGCCAGGAAGGTCGACTTGGCGAGGTTGGCGGCCTCGGCCTTCCGCTGCTCCAGCGTCGCCTCCTGCGCCAGCTTTCGGAGCTGGGTCGCCTGCTGGATCAGCCGCTTGCGCGACCATTCGAGCTCGTCAACGTTGCGCTTTAGCGTCTCGTTGGCGACCGCCGTGCGCTCGAGCAAGTCGGCATTCGCCAGCCGGAGCCGGACGCCCCCCAGGAAGCTGGCGTAGCTGTTGTGCGAGAGCGCGATCAACACGACGGTGTAGGCCGAGAGCATCTCGGTCATGAACCAATGCAGGGGATCGCCGACCCGGCCGAAGCATACGATGAGTGGCGCGAGGCTCAGCAGGGTATAGCTCGCGCTCGCGAGCGGGATGCTCTGGAGGCTCACGAGCGCGGCGGCTGCGGTGCTGCCTACGACCAGCGCCAGCAGCACCTGGTGCGCGAGCGACTCCGGCGGGAACACGATGAGCGCAAAGAGACCCCAGAGTCCGCCGCCCACCGCAGCAGACAACGTGATCCGGCGGATCACCGATGCATCGACCCCGCGCCAGACCGAAGTGTCACGGCGCACCCACCACATCCAAAAGCCGACCGCGCTCAGCGCCACGACCAGCATGAGCCAGACGCCGAGCGCCAAGGGCGGCGCCACCGCGCCGAAGAAGGCGACCGTCAGCAGCGAATTGACGAGGTTGGTGACCAGGATCGCCGGGACGTTGCGTACGAGCAGGCGAACCTGATCGAGACGGATCTCGCACGCGTCGGCGTCTCGGGGCTGATGCGCTTGCGAGTCGGCCATGGAGCCCGCATAGCAAGGTTGCACTTAAGACGGGGTTAACCTGCACGAGGGGGCCGGAACACTCCTGCAATCTCAGGCCGCGCGACCGCCGATGCGCTTGCAAAGGACGATGGAAGACAAGGGCTTCCGCTCATCCTTGCCACAGTCTGGAAGCCGCAATTTGCCGAAATATTTAGGCGAAAGATCCGCGACGACGCCCTGACAGGCGGCCGGTCTACCGGTGCGGGTCGGTCCAGCGGGCGACGCGGTAGCGCCCATCCATGTGTCGGAGCCGCCGTGACAGCACGCGCATCACCGTGATTGCGATCTGCGGCTGCCGCTCGACCAGGATGAAGAAGCGATCCTCGTCGATCTCGACGAGCTCCGCGGCGGTAAGCGCGTAGACCGTCGCGCTCCTCGGCAACAGCTTTTCCACCAGACCCATCTCACCCACCACGCCGCCGCGCACGACATCCTCGTAGACGACGCTGCCGCTGCGGATGCGCAGGACTCCGTCACGGACCACGTACATCGCAGTTCCGGGATCGCCCTCCTTGAACAGGATCTCGCCCGGCTGAAGCGCGATGATCCGCGGCTCCTCGCGGAACACCTCGAGAAGGTCGGGGTCGCCGCCCCAGCGCTCGACCGCGATCCCCTCGGGCGCGGGCGCGGTTGGGTCGGGGCGCTCGCGCGTCTCGGGCTGGACAGGCGACTGCCGCGGCGGCGCGGCCTCGGCGCGCGCCGCCGTCCAGCCGCCGGGCGGCGTCCTGAGAGTGCCACTGCCGAGCGGGCGATGCTCGATAATCCGGATGCCGATACATCCCTCACGCTGCCAGGCAACGACGCCAGAGAGCTCACCAAGACGCTCCATGATCAAGGTCACGGCCTGATTCTCGGCGACGGGATGATCGATCTGGACCGTGGCGTTGCCGGGCGACAGCTCGAGCACGCGGCACTCAGAGAAGCCGAGCGCGGACTCCAGCCTCGCCATCCAGATATCCCGCGGTGCCTCGAGTCTTCGCCGCTCGATCTGGTCCGCAACGACCTGGTGTCCCACTTCACCCTTCATCGCCTCACCCTCCGTGCCGCGACGGTTATGGTCAAGAACGAAAGGCCGACCTTCGCTTAAAAAGCGCCGGTTAGAAGGGCTCTTGGTCGCAAGCGTGGCGGTTTTGGCGACCCTTGCGCTCGCCCGCTCCAACGAACTTGCTGTATCAAATCTTAGCCCTATGCGCGCCTCCATGTCATGGCGATTCGCTGCCATGATGATTTCTCGGCGGCGAGGGTCCTCGGCAGGCCCGACCCGCTCACGATAGATTGAACGGGGCGCGGGCCGTTACTTGTCCGTCAGGTTTGAGACGCCGTGCCAGTCCGCGGGAGGATCGCTGGCGAAGACGCGGGCGAGCGCGGCGAAATGCGCGGCAGCGGGATCGCCGTCGGCGAGCGTCTCGAACGCGGCCGTTGCCTCCGCGAAGGATCCGACCCGCCACAGCCGCAACGCCTTTGCGAACGCGGTGCGGCGCGCCTCGACATCCGCCCCGACCCTGCCCGCGAGACCCAGGGGCTCGAAGAGGGCCACCGGCCGCTCCCGCCCTTTGACGGTGACGGTGTCGATCTCGCGGAACACGATCGCCTCGCCGCAGGCCTGCGCGGTGGCATCGCTCACCAGGACGAGGGTGCCGTAGCGCTTGTTGACGCCCTCTAGCCGCGAGGCGAGGTTCACGGCATCGCCCATGGCGGTGTAGTTGAAGCGCCGCGGCGAGCCGATGTTCCCGATCACGACGGGTCCGGTGTTGACGCCGATCCGGGTTGCGGGCGGCCGTCCGCCAGAGCGCGCGAGCGCACGCGCGGCGTCGGCGCTCGCGGCGCGGATGGCGATGGCGGCGCGCACGGCGTTCGAGGCGTGGTCGGCATCCGCGATCGGCGCGCCGAAGATCGCGACTACCGCGTCGCCGATGAACTTGTCCACGAAGCCACGGTGGCGCTCGACGATCTCCGTGACGGCCGCGAAGTAGGTGTTGAGCGCGGCTGCGAGTTGCGTGGGATCGAGGTACTCGGAGACGCGCGCGAAGCTCGCAAGATCCGTGAACAAGATCGACACGGTGCGCGCCTCTCCGCCCAGTTTGGGCATGGCGCCGCCCGCAACCATCCGATCGACCTCCGACGGTGGCAGGTAGAGCGCGAAGGCCTTGGCGATGCGGCGCCGGGCGCGGTCCATGACGTTGAAGCGGTAAGCCAGGCTGGCGCCGTATGCCGCCGCGACGGTGCCCACGCCATTGAGCAGCGGCAACACCAGCGTCGCGCGGGCGAACGCGAAGACGCAGGCGGCGGTCCATGCCGTGATGATCGCAAACCGCGCGACACGGGCCCACAGCACGGGAAGTCCCATGACCGTCACGCAGGTCGCGGCCGCGAGCATCAGCAGGAGCGCCCAGCGCAGCGGCCAGGACGCGGGAACCCATCCATCGCCACGGAGCAGGTTCGCGATCGCCGCCGCGTGGACATAGACGCCTGGGATCTTGTCGCGCCGCAGGTCGGCGCGAATCAGCTCGCGCATCACCGGCACGGCGCAGCGCTCGGGCGCGTTCAATCCTTCGGCGCTGGTGGCGAACCGCGTTGACGTGAGCTGGCGATCCTCCACGTCGAGCGTCGTGCCGACGAGCACGATCCGGCCCGCGAAGTGCTCCTTGAAATAGTCGGCCTTGCCGGCTTCGGCGCAGGCCACCATGTCGGCGAAGGAGTAGGTCGGCACCGCGCCCGGCCGTGTGTCGAAGTTGACGCCGAGCTCATTTGCCGCTGCCGTCTTGACCTCGACATCGCCGAGGAGAACCGTTCCGCTCGCCTCGCGCACGGGCGTCGCACGTAACGCACGGGCAGCGAGATCGAGAGCGAAGCCCGGCTCCCGCGTGACGGGCCCGCCGGCGGCGCCGACCGCAAAGAAGAGCTGTACCTTGCGCACAACGCCGTCGGCATCCTCGACCAGATTGACCGAACGCACATTCTCGATGCCGGCCACCAGCCGGAAGCCGATGTAGGGCTCGATGGGATTCGTCTGCAGCTGCTGCTTACTCAGCACGATCCGACCCTCGGTCGCGCCCCTGCGCAGGGTGCGCAGGAAGCTGCGTTCGAAGCCGGGGACAAGGGTCTCGACCGACGTCGAATAGGTGACATCGTATCCGACCGCCGTAGCGCCCGCGTCCAGCAGGGTATCGAGCACCTTCGCCTGCTGTGGCGTCCACATTGCCTGCGGCGTGTCCTTGAACGGCGGACGGCGGTAGGTCTCCTCGTCGACCGCGATCACCGCGACTGGCGCGTCGGCGGACGGGCCGGCGGACGGCTCGATCTGGTGGCGCAGCCAGAACAGCGTGTCGACGCCAAGGCCGTCGAGGCGAGAGACCCAGCCAGTGCCGGAGAGGAGCGCCGAGACGAGGGCGATGCCCGCGACCGCGGCGAGGTCGCGGCGCGTCACGTCAGAAGCGAATCAACCGCGCGAGCGGCGAGGTCTCGCCCGTCGATTGCGCATCGACCTGGAACACGACGGCGCTAGAGCCGTAGCTTGCCTGGTAGGTGCCGCCGGGCGCCAGGTGTACGCCGCGCTTGCCGAGATCGACGGGCTTCACCGAAAGGTCCAGCACGATAGGTGCCGCCTTCCCGTCGACGCGCACGATGGTGACGCGGCCGGGCTTCGGGATGGAGATCACCGGACCGGCGCTCGGGATGACGCGCGGGCGATCCGCCGCGGGCGCCGTGGTCGGCGCGTTCTTGGGCGGCGGCTTGCGGAACACGAGGCCGCCGCTCGTGGCGCTCTGCTCGGCCGTGAGCTGCATCGGCTTGCCTGCGCAAGCCACTGTCTTGCGCTGCACCGAGCCGCCCGAAACCGTCGACTGCTCTGAGCCCACCGTGACGGTGCCGCCCACGATGGTCTCCTCCTGGCAAGAGTTGAGATAACCCAGGACGAGTTTGCCTGAGCCACCCAACTGGATCTGCTTGCCCGCGGAAACATAGTCGAAGGCTTCGACGCCGGTGACGCCCGCCGACACGTCCTCCACCAGCGCCGCGGGCACCGCAGATTGCGCTGAGGCGGCGGAAGCGGCCACGCTCGCAAGCAACCCTGCTGCCAAGACTCGGGCCGTCTTCGAGAGATATCCGCACATGATTGAAAGCTCCCGACTGCCCGAGCGGGAGTGTCCTAGGGATCCGCCCGCTCGCCCCGCCGTATAGGATAGACGAAACGGGGCATCCGTGCACGTGGGCGGGCCCGTGCGTCGGGTCGTGTGCCAGGAACAATCATCCGGTGGGGAAAATGGTGGGCGCGACTGGGATTGAACCAGTGACCCCTACGATGTCAACGTAGTGCTCTCCCGCTGAGCTACGCGCCCACGCAAGGCGGGGCATGTAACCCATTTCGGCCGGGGCTGGCAAGCCCGCGGCGGGCACACGAAGAGGCGTCGGCTCAAGCCGCCAGGAGACGCGTGACCTCGTCCACCAGCTGGCGGAGGTGGAACGGTTTTGCGAGCACCGCGGCGGTCTGATGGCCGATCTCCCGGTTGCGGAGCGCCACGGCGGCGAAGCCCGTGATGAACATCACGCGGAGCCTGGGCCAGCGGATGGTGGCGCGGCGCGCGAGCTCGATGCCGTCGAGACCGGGCATCACCACGTCGGCGAGCAACAGATCGACCGGCGCCTTCAGAACGAGCGCGAAAGCCGCATCGCCGTCGGCTGCCGACAGCACCGTGTGGCCAGCGCGCGTCAGGCCGCGACCGAGGAACCGGCGGAGGTTGTCGTCGTCCTCGGCCAGTAATATCCGCGCCATCCCTGTGTCCGCCAAATCCCCGTGACCCTGCCCCCGGGGCATACGCCCAAAGCAACAAGGGAGCGTTAAAGTGCGACCTGCGGACCGCCATCGCTCAAAAACAAGGCACGTCGTGGTCCGCGTCTGCGTGCGACGGGTCGCGGCGGGCGGAAAAAATCATGACATGGGCCACGGCTTGCCCGTAATCTCGATCATATGGACGGTCGTATGGAGCTGGGCGCGTCGGTCGATCCGCCGCTCGAGGTGGCGGCGCCTGCGCAGCAGCAAGTGGCTCTGGTCTGCGCCTCCCCGCACAGTGGCAACGACTATCCCGTAGAGTTCCTGGCCGCCTCCCGCCTCGACCCCCTGACCCTCCGGCGCTCGGAGGATGGCTTCGTCGACGAGATTTTTGCCGGCGCCGTCGACCTCGGCGCGCCGCTCCTCAAGGCGCGGTTTCCGCGCGCCTATCTCGATCCCAACCGCGAGCCCTTTGAACTCGATCCCACCATGTTCGCGGACCCGCTGCCGGCCTACGTCAACAGCCGGTCGCCGAGAGTGCAGGTCGGACTTGGCACGATCGCACGCGTGGTCGCAACGGGCGAGGAGATCTATGCTCATAAGCTCCGTTTCGCGGACGCCGTCTCGCGCGTCGAGCGGCTCTACCGGCCCTATCATCAGGCGCTGCGTCGGCTCCTGGCAGCGACCAGCGAGCGCTTCACGGGCTATCTGCTGATCGACTGCCACTCCATGCCATCGACCGCGGGACCCGGCGAGCGCGAGTTCAAGCGCAGCGGCGTCGATATCGTGCTGGGCGATTGCCACGGCACCTCCTGCCACCCTGTGATCATGGAAACCGCCCAGCGGATCCTCACGGCCAAGGGATATCGCGTGGTGCGCAACGCGCCCTATGCCGGCGGCTTTACCACCAGCCACTACGGCGCGCCGCAAGGCGGCCGGCACGCGATCCAGATCGAGATCAACCGCGCGCTCTACATGGACGAGCGCAGCATCGAGCGGAAGCCGTTCCTGAGCCGGATGGCCAAGGACATGAGCGATCTGATGGCAGCGCTCGCCGCGCTACAGCCACGCCAGCTCAAGGCGGCATGAGAGCGCGTGCGGCGCCGCGGGCTAGCTCTTGCATCGTTCGCGATTCCGAGGATGCCGACCTGCCCGCGATCGCCGCGATCTACGGCCATCATGTCACCCATGGATTCGGCTCCTTCGAGGAGCTGCCGCCCGACGTCGAGGAGCTGGCAAAGCGCCGGTGCGAGATCCTGGCGAAGGGCCTCCCCTACCTGGTCGCGACCGACGGCGCGCGGACCGTGCTTGGCTACGCCTATGCCTCGTCCTATCGCACGCGCTCGGCCTATCGCTTCACGGTCGAGGATTCGATCTACGTGGCGCCTGATGCGGCTCGGCGCGGTACCGGACGCCTATTGCTGAAGACCCTAATCGAGCGGTGCACGGCATTGGGTTATCGACAGATGATCGCGGTCATCGGCGACAGCGGCAACGACGGCTCGATCGGCCTGCACCGGTCCCTGGGTTTTTCCCGCGCGGCGCTGCTGCCCACCATTGGCTTCAAGCGCGGCCGCTGGATCGATTGTGTGATGATGCAGCGCCCACTCGGCCCGGGCGCGGGCACGCCGCCGGCGGCGATCGCAAAACCTTGAAACCGGCAGCGCTCGCCCAACTTCAGGGGTTGAGCGGGACGCATTTTTTCGCGAGGTCACCGATGGTCGAGACAACATACGCCGGTGCGCAGGCGCCAGCCCGGCATCGCGCACCCTCGCTCCGAGCAGACTTCACCATCACTCAGGACTGGAGCGCCTACAGCACCGAGGAGCACGACATCTGGCGCACGCTTTTCCATCGACAGGAGACGGTGCTGAAGGGGCGCGCCTGCGCGGAGTTCCTGGCGGGCGTGCAGGCGCTCGGCGTGGTCGCCGATGAGCTCCCCGACTTCCGGCGGCTCAACGACGCGTTGGGCGCCGCCACGCAATGGTCGATCGCCGCCGTGCCCGGCCTGGTACCGGACGCGGTCTTCTTCGAGCATCTCGCCAACCGGCGCTTTCCCTCGACCTGTTTCATCCGCCGGCGCGATCAGCTCGACTACTTGGAAGAGCCCGACATCTTCCACGACATCTTCGGCCATGTGCCGATGCTGATGAACCCGGTGTTCGCGGACTACATGCAGGCCTATGGTCAGGGCGGACTCAAGGCGCTCCGACTCGGCGCGTTGCACAACCTGGCGCGGCTCTACTGGTACACGGTGGAGTTCGGTCTGATCGAGACGCCGGCGGGACTCCGCATCTACGGCTCCGGCATCGTCTCCTCCAAGGGCGAGTCGGTCTACTGCCTCGAGGATGCGCGCCCCAATCGGCTCGGCTTCGACCTGATGCGGGTGATGCGGACGCGGTACCGGATCGACGATTTTCAGGTGACCTATTTCGCGATCCGCAGCTTCGACGAGCTGTTCGACGCGACGCGGCCGGATTTCACCCCCTATTACGCCGAGCTCGCGCGGCAGACGGACATCGAGCCAGCGACCGTCCTGGTGACGGACCGCGTGCTGCATCGCGGCATCCCCAGCTGAGCGCAAAAAAATTGGGCCGCGGTTGCCCACGGCCCAAGTTTAGGGAGGAAACGCCTAAGAAGACGTACGGCAGGACAGGTCCATGCCGCGGTGCACAATATGATCGCGCCGACCCCTCTAATCAAGCCCAAAGTCGCGGTTTTCCAAATCGCTAGGCTATTGTTGCATTTCTAGCACAGGCGCGAAACCAGGGCCTTGATATTGCAGCGCAAAACGCGCTCGTCTCACACCTTAGAGTACCTCTATTCTGGAGTGTGGATGGCGCGCTCAGCAACCTGCGGGGTTGCCGTGCGCGTTTTGCCGCAGGGAGACTAGCCCCAGAGCGCAGGCGCAGGCGGGTAGACCGTGCTGCCGTCGTAGCGGAGGCCGGGCTGGCGATCCTTCGCCAGCAGAAGCGGCGCATCCAGATCGACGAATTCCGCCCCCTCCGCCACCAGGCACGCGGGAGCCATGGCGAGCGACGTGCCGACCATGCATCCCACCATCAGGCGAAAACCCCTCGCGCGCGCGGCGCGGACCAGCGCGAGCGCCTCGGTGAGTCCGCCCGTCTTGTCGAGCTTAACGTTGACGAACTCGTATTTGCCGATGAGCCCCGCCACGTCCTCGCTGGTGTGGCAGGACTCGTCGGCGCAGACCGGCACCGGATGAGGCATGGTCGCCAGCGCTTCGTCGCGCCCGGCGGGCAGGGGCTGCTCGATGAGCGCGACGCCGAGCCCCGCCAACTCCGGCGTGTAGCGCTCGAAATGCTCGGGCGTCCAGCCCTCGTTGGCGTCGACGATGAGCCGGGATTTGGGCGCCGATGCGCGCACGGCGCGGACCCGCTCGAGATCGCCCTCGCCTGTGAGCTTGAGTTTGAGGAGCGGCCGCGAGGCGTGCTCGGCCGCGGCGCGCCCCATGGCCTCGGGCTCCCCGAGGCTCAGGGTATAGGCCGTCACCAGCGGCCGCGGCGCGTCGATGCCGGCAAGCCGCGATACCGTCTTGCCGGAGGTCTTTGCCTCCAGGTCCCAGAACGCCGCATCGAGCGCATTGCGCGCCGCACCGGGCGGGAGCGCCATCTGCAAACCGGCGCGATCGAGCCCTTCGGCTATCGCGGGGCCAAGCTTCTCGATCGCGCTGACGACGCCGTCCACGGTCTCGCCGTAGCGTCCATAGGGCACGCTCTCGCCGCGGCCGCGATCCTGGCCAGAAACGAGCTCGACCACCACGACCTCGGCGGTGGTGCGGCTGCCACGCGAGATGACGAAGGGGTGGGCGAGCGGCCAGGACTCGCGGTGGACTGTAAGGCGCGGCGTCGCGACCGGCATCGGCTCAGAGCCGGTCGGCGATCGCGGCCACGCCCGTGCGCACGGGATCGACGCAGGGCAGGCCGAAGGAATCCGCGGTCTGCTTCAGGATGCTGTCGGCAGCGGAGGCGTCGAGCGCTGAGGTGTTGATGGCGATGCCGGCGCAGGTGACGCTCGGGCTGGTGAGGCGCGCCGCCTGCAGGTTCGCCTCGATGCACTCGTGCAGGCTCGGCAGCGGATAACCCGGCAAGCCCCGCATGTGCGTGCGAGTGGGCTCGTGGCACATGACGATCGCCGCGGGCTGCGCGCCATGCAGAAGGCCGAGGCTCACGCCGGCGTAGGACGCGTGGAACAGCGAGCCCTGCCCCTCGATCAGGTCCCAGTGGTCGTCGTCGTTGGCGGGCGCGAGCCACTCCGTGGCGCCGGAAATGAAATCCGCTACGACCGCGTCGACCGAGACGCCGTCGCCGGCGATCAGGATGCCGGTTTGGCCGGTGGCACGGAAATCCGCCTTGGTGCCGCGCCTCTTGAGTTCGCGCTCGAGGGCGAGCGAGGTGAACATCTTGCCGATCGAGCAATCGGTGCCGACCGTGAGCAGGCGCTTACCCGAGCGCGGCTTGCCACTCGCCACGTGGAACTCGCGCGTGGGGTGGCGCACGTCGAAGATGCTGCGCCCGAGCCGCTCGGCCGTGGCCTTGAGCACGGGCACATCGGCGAGACGCTGGTGCATGCCCGCGGCGAGGTCGAGACCGCGCTCGAGCGCGCGGGTCAGCACGGGGATCCAGCTCTCGGCGACAACGCCGCCGCGATTGGCAACGCCAACGACCAGCGTCTTTGAACCCGCGGAGGCCGCGGCCTCGACGCTCAAGTCCGGCAGCTTCAGATCCGCTTTGCAGCCTGGCAACCTCAGTTGGCCGAGGCACCAGTCTGGACGCCAGAAGGCGACGCCCGCCGCGGTCTTGGCGGCAAGCTGATCATGGGCGTCGCCCAGGAAGAGAAGGTACGGATGCTTGATCGCCATGGCGGCGGTCCCCAGAAAATGATCGGGCCTGAGGCTCCGATACTACTGAAAACCGGTGGAAAGCAAACACGAGCGGCGCGACGGCCCACAGTGCTTCCAGTGGTGAAGTGCGCCGCGACCGCAGGCTGCAGCACGACGGCCGCTAAAACTCGCCGAACAGGAACGCCAGGAGGACGAACCGGCGGCCGGAGCGGACCTCCAGCGCCTCATGCAAGATCGACGAGGAGAACACGATGGCGGCGCCGGTGGCGGGCCGGTACTGCTGGTCCCCGTATTCCATGAAGCGCAGCGCACCCCCTTCGAACGCCTCGCTGTTGAGGTTGATCGACATGGCGAAGCGCCGGTGCGCCGCAATCACCTCGGAGTCGTCGCGGTGCCCGTGCACCTCGCCGCCGCGCGATCCCGTGTAGCAGCCGATCCGCATGCGCTCCCTGCGCGTCACCGGATATTGGAACGCCTTGCGGATCTCCGGAAACAGGCGCGATCCCAGGCGGCCGTCGATGAAGCTCGCGGTGTCCCTGTCGACGATCCAATGGTCGATCCGGTCCGCGCGCCCGTATTCGGGGATGCGCATCTTGTAGTCCGTCGTCATCTGGTCATCGCCGTGGCCGGGCTCGACGAACACGTTGCCGCGGGTCTCGTAGACCTGGATCAGCCGGCGGCAGTCCTCCGGGCTCAGGACGTCGGGCACGACCAGGATTGGTGGGTGCGGAACCAGGGAGGCTGCCTTGCGCTCGGCGAGGAGCGCCTGGACGGCGGAAAGCGCTGCCCCCGCCTGACCGGATGCATCGCTCTTGATGACTGCGTAAACGTGGTTGTTCTGCCGCAGCACGATCGTCGTCGGTTGGTCCCGCGTACCGGCGCCAAAGGCTGCAAACACCTTGCCGTCGCGATCGAGCAGCACGGGAACGGGCGAACCCGCCTCGCTCGCCGCCCGGGCATTGGCGAGCGACACCGCGACCACACGCGCGCCCTCGCCCTCGATCGCCCGCAACGCGGCCGTGAGCGACGCCATGGACGCCTTGACCGCATTGGCATCGAAGCGCGGCCAGAACGCGATCACCTGCGGATGCCCCGCAACGGCGTCGCCGCGGAGATCGATGGTTCTGCCATCGGGCGTCGAAAGGGCGCACGGCGGCGCAATGTCGCCGGCGGCGAGCGGAGTGCGGAACGCCGGTCGATCGCGCGGGAGGGTCGGAGCCGCCATGATGCCTCGCGACCTTGCTAACAGATCGCCTCGGGACCGGCAATCGAGCGAGCCTGCGGCACGCGCCGCCCTTGCCAAGCCACGTCGGCTATGATTGAAGCACGGTTCACGGGGATTTCCGGGGCAGTCGGTGGACCGGCTCGACGAGCTCGAAGCTCAATCGATCTTCATTCTACGCGAGGCGGTGAACCGTCTGCAGCCGATCGGCATGCTCTGGTCGATCGGCAAGGACTCGAACACGCTGCTATGGCTCGCGCGCAAGGCGTTCTTCGGCCGCGTGCCTTTTCCGGTCATCCTGCTCGACACCGGCAACGAGTTCCCCGAGGTCTATGCGTTCCGCGACCGGATCATCCGCGAGTGGGGCCTTACCTATATCGATGCGCCCTGCCCCGGCGCCGAGGAGACCGATCCCTCGCTGCCGCCCAAGGCGCGCGCCGCCGCGCGCAAGACCCTCGGTCTCAAGCGCATCATCGCCGAGCGCGGCTTCCGCGGCATGATCCTCGGCATCCGCCGCGACGAGCAGGCGATCCGCAGCAAGGAAAGAATCTTTAGCCCACGCGATGCCACGGGCGGCTGGAACTTCCGGCACCAGCCGCCGGAGTTCTGGGACCGCTTCAACGCGGAGCCGCCGCCGGGCGGCCACGTGCGCGTGCACCCGCTCCTCGGCTGGACGGAGATCGACGTTTGGCGTTATGTCGAGCGAGAGGGCATGCCGGTGGTGCCCCTTTATTTCGCGCGCGACGGTCGCCGCTTCCGATCGCTGGGCGAGAAGGATATCACCTTCCCGGTGGCGTCGAACGCCGCCACCATCGCCGAGATCATCCTGGAGCTGGAGGCGAGCCGCGAGCCCGAGCGCGCGGGCCGCGCGATGGACCACGAGAGCGAGGACGCCTTCGAGCGCCTGCGCGCGCAAGGATACATGTGAGCGGACTCGGTCCATGACCTCGGCACCGCTGCGGCTCGTGGTGGTCGGCCACGTCGACCACGGCAAGTCCACGCTGATCGGCCGACTGCTCCACGAGCTGGGCGCGCTGCCAACCGGCAAGGCCGACGAGCTGCGCGCGGTGAGCGAGCGGCGCGGCGTCGCCATCGAATGGTCCTTCGCCCTCGATGCATTCCAGGCCGAGCGCGACCAGGCCGTCACCATCGACACCACCCGCGTCTGGCTGCGGCTTCCCGAGCGCGACATCGTCGTGATCGACGCACCGGGCCACCGCGAGTTCCTGGCCAACATGGTGAGCGGCGCCGCGGAGGCGGAGGCGGCGCTGCTGGTAGTCGACGCCAGCGAGGGCATGCAGGAGCAGACCCGGCGTCACGCCTATCTGCTGCGGCTCCTGGGCCTCGAACAGATCGCAGTGGTCGTGAACAAGCTCGACCTCGTCGATTTCTCCGAGCCGCGCTACCGCGAGCTCGAGGGCGCCGCCCGGCATTTCCTGGCCGAGCTCGGCCTGACGCCGCGCCTGGTGCTCCCGATCTCGGCCCGCCACGGCGACAACCTGGCCTTGGCCAGCGCCAACATGCCCTGGTACCAGGGACCGACGCTGATGGAGGCGTTGCGGGCCTTCGAGGTAAGGCCCTCCCGCGAAGACCTGCCGCTCCGGCTGCCAATCCAGGACGTCTATCGGCAGGACGACAGGCGCGTGCTGGTGGGCCGCATCGAGTCCGGGCGCCTCGGTGTGGGCGACACGCTGCTGTTCTCGCCCTCGAACAAGCTCGCGCGGATCAAGAGCCTGGAGGCCTGGAACGCGCCGCCGCCGGCGCGCGCGGTTGCAGGGCAGTCGGTCGGGATCACGCTCGATCGGCCGCTCTTCGTCGAGCGCGGCGAGATCGCCAGCCACCAGGAAAGTGCGCCGCGCCTCAGCAACGTGCTGCACGCGACCTTGTTCTGGCTCGCGAGCACGCCGCTCACCGCCGGTCAACGGCTGCGTCTCGAGATCGCGACCGCCGACGCGGCGATCACCGTGGAGTCGATCGAGCGCGTGATCGACACCGACAGCCTCGGGCCCGGTCCCGTTGATGCCGTGCAGCGCGACCAGGTGGCGGAAGTCGTACTGCGCAGCCGCGCACTGCTCGCGCTGGACGAGCACGGGCATCTGCCGCGTACCGGCCGCTTCGTCTTGCGGGCGAACGGCGAGACGGTTGCGGGCGGTCTGGCGTCGCTGCGCGATCATCCCGATCAGCGCCACGCCGTCGGCCTCGCGCCCGAGAACTTGACGCCGGTCGATCACAAAGTGACCCGCGCGAGCCGTTCCGAGCGCTTCGGCCACCGCGGCGGCATCCTGTGGTTGACGGGACTCTCAGGGGCCGGCAAGTCGACGCTCGCGATGGCGGTGGAGCAGCACCTGTTCCGCCGGGGCTATGCCGTCTACGTGCTCGACGGCGACAATGTGCGCAGCGGCCTCAACGCCAACCTCGGCTTCTCGCCGGAGGATCGCGTGGAGAACATCCGGCGGGTCGGCGAGGTGGCGGCGCTGTTCGCGGACGCGGGCTTCCTTTGCATCACCGCCTTCATCTCGCCCTACAGGACCGACCGGGCCCGGGCGCGCCAAGCCGGCGGCGACGCCTTCCATGAGATCTACATCCGGGCCGATCTCGAAACGTGCGAGCGCCGGGACCCGAAGGGACTCTACCGGCGGGCGCGCGCCGGCGAGATCGCGGAGTTCACCGGCATCTCCGCGCCTTACGAGCCGCCGGAGAGCCCGGAGCTCGTGATCGATACGACGCGGGAGCCGATCGAAGCCTGCGTCGAGCAGATCCTTCGCCACATCGCGACATCTTTTGCGATCACGTCGCGGATGTAGCCCGCGGAGATCCTGCCCGCCACGCCAAATTACTGCAGTGCAGCAAGTGCGCGTGCGAACGGGCGCGCAGAATAAATTTCACTACCCCTTGGAAATGAGCGAACCGGTCACCCAAATGAGATTGGAGTTCGCACGTTGCGCGTTGATCTTTGTTTCCATTCTAAGAAACCAAGCTAGGACCACGGGAGAAGACGGTTATGGACGGAGCCACCAGAGAGCGCGCTTCGACGGAAGATGATTTTGGGCGCCGTCGGCGGATCCAGAAGCTGCGCTGGCTTGGCTTGGACCAAGAGGCGGATCGGCTTGCAGCGGAGGCTCCTCCCGCACTCCACATGCTGAGGGCCCCGCTTCCAGTCGAGTACCCGGAAACCGACTGAAGAGCCCAGCTGACCGGACGCGCAGCGCGACCCAGGCTGAGCAAAAATGAATGAGGCCGCGGAATGGAAGATCGCGGCCTTCCTCTCGCAAGGGGCCAGTTATGGCGAGCCCAGCGCGGCCGTCGAGCGGCTCGATACGCATGCATCCTTGATCTTTCTGGTTGGCGCGCGCGCCTTCAAGATGAAACGCGCCGTCGCATTCTCCTATCTCGACTATTCCACGCTCGCCCGCCGCAAACGGTATTGCGAGCGCGAACTCGAGCTCGGCCGGCGTTTGGCACCCGCTGTCTATCGCAGGCTGCATGCGGTGACGCGCGCCCCCGACGGCCGCCTCGCGCTCGACGGAGCCGGCGAGCCCGTCGAGTGGCTCCTGGAGATGCGGCGCTTCGATCAAGCGGCGCTGTTCGATCGCCTCGCGGAGTCCGGGCGCCTGACGCCAGCGCTGATGCGCGAGCTCGCCGACGAGATCGCCGAATTTCACGGCGCCGCGGAGGTGTCGGTCGATCGCGGCGGAAGCGCCGCGATTGACGCGCTGATCCAGGACATCGAGGCCAACCTGAGACGCGCGGGCAAGCTCTTGGACGGGGGCGGCGTGCGAGCGCTCGATGTGGCCGAGACCACGGCCTTCCGTCGCCTTGCGCCCCTCCTCGACCGCCGTCGCGCGAGCGGCAAGGTTCGGCGGTGCCACGGCGATCTGCACCTGCGCAACATCTGCCTTGTGGATGGCAGGCCTACGCTGTTCGATCCCATCGAGTTCAGCGACGATCTCGCAACCATCGACGTGCTCTACGACCTCGCATTCCTGCTCATGGACCTGCACCACCGTGGCCACGACGAGCTCGGCAATGGCGTGCTCAACCGCTACCTCGACCGCACACAGGACGGGGGCGGGCTTGGGGCCCTGCCGTTGTTCCTTTCGCTTCGGGCAGGCATCCGCGCCCACGTCACGGCGGTTGCCGCAAGCCGCCAAAGCCATCCCGCGGAAGCCGCCGGTCTGGCGGCGGAGGCCAGCGCGTACCTGGCGCTCGCCGCCGAAGTGCTCGCCCCCAGGGCACCCCGCCTGGTCGCGATCGGCGGCTTGAGCGGCACGGGGAAGTCGAGCCTAGCTGGCGCCCTGGCGCCCGCCCTTGGCGCCATACCGGGCGCGCGGATCCTCCGCAGCGACGTGCTGCGCAAGCGAAGCTTCGGCGTCCCACCGGAGACGCGCTTGCCGGCGGCGGCCTACGAGCCCGCCGTGAGCGAGCGGGTCTACCGCATGCTCTCGGAGGAGATCGCCGAGACGCTCGGCGGCGGCTATGCCGTCGTCGCGGATGCGGTGCTCCTGCGGCCCGACGAACGGGGCGCCATGGGCGAGCTTGCGCGCGCGAAGGGCGTCCCCTTCACGGGACTTTGGCTCGAAGCGCCGCCAGACCTGCTGGCTCGGCGCCTTAGGGACCGCCGTAACGACGCCTCCGATGCCGATGTCGCGGTGATGCGCGGTCAAGCAGCACTCGATCCCGGCGCGATCACCTGGCACCGCATCGACGCCGGCGGCGACCTCTCGGGCACGGTGGAGCAGGCGCGCGCGATCCTGGCGGGGCCAGCTACTTGAGCACGGAGACGTACACCGACAGCGCGAGCTCGAGGACGATCAGCCCGACGATATACCATTCGACCCGGAGGTTCCGGCTCTGCGTCACGAGATCAAGCAAGGTTTCGACGGTGCGCGATATCACCTCGAGCTTGCGGTCGAGCGCGCGGTCGCGCTCGCGCAGCTCGTATTCGTCGGCAAGCCGCAGGTAAAGACGCTCGAGCGCAGGGTGATCCCAGAGGACCTCGGGCTTCTCCCCAGTCTCGACCCGGCCGACCATCTTATGCTGGACCGAGAGCACGTTGCCGATGTGCCGCAGCAGGAAACGTCCCTGCGCGCCCGGCCGGCCATGGCGCCGAAGCGAGGCCGCGAGCGGCTCGATGCGATCGAAGATGGAGGCGATGCGTGCCTCGTAATGCGCCAACATGAGGCTCTTGCCGAGCGCATCCGCGACCAGTTGCGCGCGCTCCACTGACAGGTCCCGCAGCGTCAGAATCCCGTCGACACTCACCTGCTCCTCACCGTCAGACCGGATCGTGACGCGGAGCTCGTCGATCTCCGGGGGATCATAGGGATCGACGACGCGCGGCAGAAGCCGGTCGATGAAGCGCCGCTCCTCGCCGGGCCCCACGCCGAAAAAGACAGCGACGCCATAGCGGAACACCACAACGATCCCGTCGGGCTCGCACCGGAGCGCGAGGGGGGCGGTCGATAGGGGCACTGGGTCCTCGAGCCCGCGGGTGTCGATGCGCTCGCCCAAGAGGATCGCGCGGACGACGCCGGTGGCTGGAGCGCCACCGGGGCTCCGCGCGACCGCGCTGGTCGTGCCGACTTCGTTCATATCCACGCCATCCATGCCGGAGCGTGCCTCTTAGCTGGGCGATCTCCAGGCTCGCGTCAATTCCCGCCGCACCGAGATCGGGCGCTCCTGATGCTGGCGGAGGCCGATTAACGGCGGCACCCCACGGCTGCGGTCAGTTTAGCCGATTCCGGCGATGATTTTGTCGAACTCCTCCACCGGGAACACCTTAACGGTG
Organism: Allostellaceae bacterium; assembly: GCA_035263705.1. GTDB lineage: Bacteria > Pseudomonadota > Alphaproteobacteria > ATCC43930 > CGMCC-115725 > DASZHJ01. The sequence goes on along the minus strand of DATFRA010000404.1, from coordinate 22,203 downwards.
TTCGTGCGAATATTTCCCCTGGCCGCCACCGAGAGGGCCCATTTGGTCAGAGCTTCATCGCTGGGAGCTTCGACATGGATGATCAGGTCATAGGTCCCCATCGCCGAAAAAGTGGTCTTGACCTCGATGCCAAGCTTCTTGCCGATTTCCCGCGCAGCCGCCCGGCGCTGCGGGGCGTCCTTGATGTTCCGGATTCCCTGGTCGGTGTAGTTGCAGAGAAGGACGTAGTGCGACATGACGATCCTCCTTTGTGATTGTGTGGCCTCGCTCGGAGCAGGCGCAGCATCATGCCATGCATGCTGCCGCGTACGGAGCGTCCCACCGGCGAAGTAATGTCGTCAAACACGGATCGGTGACTAAAATGGCTCCGGCGAGTTTGGCCGCGCGCAGCTTGGGAGGGTGCCATGGGTTTGAGCGAGGACGTCGTCAGCCGCGAGGGCATCATCGCCTCCATGGAGGATGTGGCGCTGAAGCAGTTCCTGTTCCTGCGCAACCTCGCGGAGCCCGTCGTCGCCCGCTTCGGCGAGCGCGGCATGAAAGCGCTCGATGCGGCGTTTCGGCATTACGGCCAGTGGCGCGGCGAGAACATCCGGATGAGCCAAGCCTCGCTCGTCGCGGGAAACGACGCACTCGCCTTCCTCGCCAACTGGGATAGCTGCGATCTCGTGCTGGCGAACCTGGCGGGCGAGATCGCGGTAGAGGGCAGCCCGACGAAGGCGACGGTCCGCCTGCCACGGATGCCGGGCACCGCCTATTTCAGGGCACGGCAGGGCAAGCCGGAGCTGCTGCAACGCTACTGGTCCGGCCTGCTCCATGGCATGCCGGCGGGCTATGACCGGAAGCTCGCGCTCGCCTGCAGCAACGCATCGCTCGGTGCTGCCTGGAGCATCGAGGTGGGCTACGCTGGAAAAACCGCGGGCAGGACCAGCCCTGAACGGGTGTGCGACACCATTCGCGACATCTTCGCGGAACCGGCCCGGGCGCTCACGCTGGTGCGCGGCACGTCGCGCAATGCCGGCGCGCTCTACATGTTCATCGCGCGCGAGGTGATACGGATCTGGGACGCCACCGGCGAGCAGCTCGTGCGCGAAGGCGTGCGCGGCATCGGGCGCGAGCGCGGCTCGGTATTACGCGAGAAGCACACGCGCGAGGGCAAGCCGCTCAATCTCAAGACCCTCATGCTCGATTGGGATGGGCCGCTGGTCTCGACCTGGGTCTTCAACGAGGGCTACCTCTCCGAGGGCACCTGGCACCAAGATTGCCGCTACTGCCCTTATGCCGATGTCTGGGGAGAGTTCGGCAAGGAGGGGCTGGATCTCGGCCTGCTCTACGACATCGAGCTGCACACGACCATGTACCAAACGTATCACCCTGGAACGATCGTGCGCTGGGACGAGCTCAAGACCCGCGGCGACCACCTCTGCAAGTTCCGCATCTCGATCCCGGAGCTCGCGAGCCCGAACGACCCGGAGTACGTACGCAAGGAGAATGGCTAGGGAGCGTGGATCTCGTCAGTAATCCCTTCAGCCTCCGAGCGCGACGACGCCAGCTCTTGCAAGGTCGTCGATCGCCCCGTCCTCCAGGCCGAGCGAGCGCAGTACCGCGCGCGTGTCGGCACCGGCGGCGGGCGGGTCGGCGCGCACGGTGAAGCCGCCGCCGTCGATCTCGATCGGCAGCCGCGGCACTTTCACGACCGTGCCGTCAGGCATACAGCTCTCGCGCAACCGGCCCCCAGCGTTGAGGTGTGGATCATCGAAGAGGTCGACCGGTGTGTTGACAGGCGCAAAGGCGAGCTCGGCCTCCTCGCATTTGGCCAGCAGCTCTGCCGCCGGATACCGCCTGAAGAAATCCGTGAGCAGCGGGACGAGGCGCCCCCGGGCGAGCACGCGGCTGGTGTTGCTCTCGAAATCTTTCACCGCCAGCAGGTCGGGCCGCGAGAACACCGCGCAGAAGCGCTTCCACTGGGTGTCGGTGACGATGCCGATGAAGATCGGCTTGCCCTCGCGGCTCGCGAAGATGTCGTAGACACCCCAGGCGCTGTTGCGGATCGACATCGGCTGCAGCGGTCCCGGCAGGTAGACCGAGTTCACCATGTGCTGGCCCATGAGGAAGGCCGCGGCCTCGTAGAGACCGGAGGTGACGTGCGCGCCCTTGCCCGTGCGCTCGCGCTCGCGGAGCGCCGCTAAAATGCCGATCACCGCGCCGAAGCCGCCCATGACGTCGATCACCGAGGCGCCCGCGCGCAACGGCCGGCCGGGCGGCCCCGTCATATAGGCGAGCCCGCTCATCATCTGCACGACCTCGTCGAGGGCCCGGCGTTGCTCGTAGGGGCCGCTGAGGAACCCCTTGAGCGAGGCATAGACGAGGCGCGGATTGAGCCGCGACACGGCCTCGTAACCGAGGCCGAGGCGCCCCATGGTGCCCGCGGCGAAATTCTCCACCAGCACGTCGCTCCTTCGAATCAAGGCCTCGATCACGGGCCGCGCGCGCGGCGACTTGATGTCGATCGCGAGGCTCCTCTTGTTACGATTGTAAAAACCGAAGAAGCCAACGCCGGAGCCCTTGAGCCGGCGCGTCGGATCGCCCTCTGGCGCGGGCTCGACCTTGATCACCTCTGCGCCGAGATCCGCCAGCACCATGCCGGCAGACGGCCCCATGATCGCGTGGGAGAACTCAGCGACGGTGAGACCGCGGAGCGGGAGGGAATGCGGTGCGGATGACGTCGTCTCGGACATGCGATCTATTGTACCGCGGGAGGGCGCGGAAAGGCCTGGTCCGCCTCGAGCAGGCGCCCGAGGTTAAAATGCCGCCAAGTCTCGCCGGCCCAGAGCTGGCGGGTGAAATCCGCCAGGAATTTCTCCTTACCCGGCTTGGTCTCGGGCCAGGCAGCGTCGAGTAGCGTCCGCGCCGGGTCCGCATTGCCATTATAAATCAGATCGAGCATCGCGGCCCAAAGCGAAGGATCGAGGTCGTCGTCGCCAAGCGCAGCGTATTTCTTCCGGATCTCGGCGGCATGATCCGCCAACGCGGCATCGGACGGCGGCGGCTTGCGCATGGCATCGGGATCGAGGCGGTATTCGCCGACGCGCGGATCGTAGGCGAGCACCACCGGCGGTGCCGGAGTCATAGCAGGGGCCGTGTGCCAGTCGGCGAAGGCATAGTCGTTGAACCGCAAGCGCGGCGGCCCATTACGTGCCTCGAGCTTGAGGTCGGACTCGGCGAGCGGAACCTCTTGATGATGCGCACGGCCCTCGATCCAGATCAGGTGAGCGGTGTAGCAGCAGTGCCCGCCACCGCCGCTGAACCCCACGAAGATCGCGTTGGGACCGGGCCCGCCGCCAACCTGCAGGGTTCGCATGGCGAGGTCGCGATCCGCGACTTTGATGGGCTCGTCCCATGGCGATCGAACCACCAGGAACTCAAGGCCATCCGGCCCATCGGGCGGCCGCTTGTAGTCCTCGATTCTAGTCTCGTTGAGCTGGATGACCTGCGGGCGGGCGCCGGCGCTGATCCGCCGTGCCAGCTCCTGCTCCTGTTCTGGCGTAAGGGCGACCGCAATGCCGTCCGACAGAGCGAGCCCGGCAAGCATGAAAGGGATCACGCGCGCGGTGAGCGCATTGGCAGCGCCCCGCACTGCCAACGCGCACCGCTCGAATATCGCGTGCTTGAGACGCTGACCCGCGATCACGACTGCTCCGATATCGCCACTCCCGACACCTGATCCTTTCCCTTCGGTAGAAGCGCCCGCTCGCCCTTCCCTCTCCCCGAGGGGAGAGGGCTATGCAGCCTTGGCGAGCGGAGCGAGCCTAGGCGGAGCTGGATGAGGGGGAGATGCCATCGGTCAACCTTCCCACCGCATGCTGCGCACGACCGTGCGAGACCCGTGGTACCATGAATCAATGTAGGACCGAAGGAGCAAAGCCCATGCACGGGATGATCGTGGCGCCTCAGCCCGAGGCCGTGGAAGCGGGCGCGCTCGCCTTGAAGCGCGGCGGCAACGCGATCGACGCCGCGATCGCCTGTGCCTTCATGCAGGGCGTGGTCGACCCTCAAATGGCAGGGGTCGCCGGCTTCGGCGTCATGCAGATCTACATGCCCAGGCGCAACGTGCACGTGCACCTCGACTTCCACGCGCGTTGTCCCGCCTCGGTGACGCCCACCATGTGGGCGGACCTCATCGAGGGCGAGGCGCGCGACGGCTTCGGGTTCCTGCTCAAGGGCAAGGTGAACGACATCGGCTACCAGTCGATCGCCGTGCCCGGAAGCCTGCGCGCCTACGAGGAGGCGCTCCGTGAATTCGGCACCATGGACTGGGCCGACGTGATTGGGCCCGCGATCACGATGGCGCGCGAGGGCTTCATCGTCCGGCCGCACGTCCACGGCATGTGGATCCAGAAGGAGAGCAATTTCGGCCGCGTCGACCTCGTCGACAAGCTGCGCTCGACCAAAGCAGGCCGGAAGATCTATTTCCATGCGGACGGCACGCTGAAGTTCCTCGGCGAGCGCATCGTCAACGAAGACATGGCGAGGAGCCTGGCGCGGATCGCGCGCGGCGGTGCCGACCTCTTCTACCGGGGCGAGATGGCGGAGGAGATCGCCGCCGACATGGCGCGCCACGGCGGCCGCGTCTCCCTCGAGGACCTCCGGAACTACAAGACCACGCGGAGCGCGCCGGTCTGGGGCGGCTATCGCGGCTATCGCGTCGCCAGCGCGCCGCCGCCCGCGGGCGGAACGCTGGTGATCGAGATGCTGCAGATTCTCGAGAACTTCGACGTGAAGCGGCTCGGCCACAACAGCGCCGAGTTCATCCGCGTGCTGGCGGAAGCCTTGAAATACGCGACCATCGACAAGGACCGCCACGTTGGCGATCCCGCTTTCGTGACCGTGCCGCTCGGTCGCCTGCTCGCCAAGTCCTACGCGCGCGAACTCGCAGCCAAGATCGAGAGCGGCGAGAAGGCCCATGTCGAGCGGCTCAATCAGGAGAAGCATGGAACCACGCACATCTCCGTTGCCGACGAGGAGGGCAATGTCGTCTCGATGACGCATACGCTGGGCGCGCCCTCGGGCGTCATCACGGAGGGTCTGGGCTTCATGTACAACGGCTCCATGTCGGTCTTCGACCCGCGGCCGGGGCGGACGGGATCGCTCGCGCCGGGGAAGGCGCGGTTCTCTTCGATGTCGCCCACCATCGTCTTCAAGGACGACCGGCCGTTCATCGCGATCGGCGCGCCCGGCGGCACTTACATCAGCGGCTCGGTGGCACAGGGTATCGTCAACGTGATCGATTTCGGCATGTCGATGTTCGAGGCCGTGTCGGCACCACGCATCTCCGTGACCTCCGACATCATCGACGTCTCCAACCGCATCCCGCGCTTCGTCACCAGCAAGGTCGAGGCCATGGGGTACCGGATCGCGCGCTCCTACCAGAGCTACGCCTTCGCTGGCTTGCACGGCATCAAGATGGAGGGCGGCCGGTGGTCCGGCGGCGCGGATCCCCAGCGCGACGGCATGGCGCTCGAGGTGTGAGTGGCCCGATCCGACGCTATGACAAGGTTTTCGCGAGAAAAAAAGATGCCAGTGAGGCCGGTTCCGGCTGCGACATTGCTGTTGGTGCGCGATGGGCAGGAGGGCATCGAGGTGCTCCTCGCCACGCGCCACGACGCCGCGGGATTTGCCGCCGGTGCCACGGTCTTCCCGGGTGGCAAGCTCGACACCGGCGATCACGCGCTCGCAGGCACCGGCGATCCCCTGCGCGTCGCCGCGATCCGCGAGGCCTTCGAGGAATGCGGCATCCTGCTCGCCCGCCGTGCGGGTGCATTGCTCTCCGGGGCGGAGCTTGCTCGACTCACCGCGCCGCGGTCGAGCACGATCGGGTTCGGCGCGTTCGTCGAGAGCGCCGGGCTCGCGCTCGCGACCGACCTGCTGGTGCCTTTCGCGCACTGGATCACGCCCGCGGATCAACCCAAGCGCTTCGACACGCATTTCTTCCTGGCGCCCGCGCCCGCGGAACAGGTGGCACGGCACGACGGCCGCGAGGCGACCATCGTGCACTGGCTCACGGCCGAGGGCGCCATCGCAGCGGCGCGGCTCGGCGAGATCAAACTCGTGCTGCCGACCCGTCTCAACCTGCTGAAGCTCGGCCGCAGCAGGACCGTGGCGGAGGCGCTCGAGGCGGCGCGCCGCTCGGCGATCGTGACCGTCCAGCCGGAGATCGTGGACACCGCCGCCGGCCCTGCGTTCCAGATTCCCGCCGCAGCGGATTACGGCGTCACCGAGATCCTCGTCAGCCACTACCGGCGGACCTAGGACGAATGGTCGAGATCCCGTTCCGTCGCGAGCTCGACTTCGAGTACTGCAAGCTCCAGGCTCTCTCACCGCTGATCCGGCGCGTGGTCGCGCGCAATCCGGGCCCTTTCACCCTCCATGGCACGGGCACCTATGTCGTCGGGCACGGCCGCGTCGCCGTGATCGATCCCGGTCCAAATCTGCAAGAGCACATCGACGCGGTCCTGCGGGCGCTTCGTGGCGAGACCATCGAGCAGATCCTGGTGACGCATACGCATCTCGACCACTCGCCGGCGTCGGCCGCGGTCAAGCACGCGACGAGCGCGCCCACGCATGGGTACGGCCCCCACGCCGCCGGCGCCGGGCCGGCGGTCGAGGAAGGCGGCGACTGCGCCTTCATTCCCGATCAGGTGCTGCGCGATGGCGATGCGGTGTCCGCGCCCGGCTGGCACCTCACCGCCGTCCACACACCAGGCCACACGTCGAATCATCTGTGCTTCGCGCTCGCCGAGGAGCACGTGCTGTTCTCGGGTGACCACGTCATGGGCTGGTCGACCAGCGTCATCGCGCCGCCCGACGGCAACATGCGCGACTACCTCGGCTCGTTGGGAAAACTCCTCGAGCGTGACGACGCGGTCTATTGGCCGACGCACGGTCCCGCGATCACGGACCCGAAACCCTTCGTGCGCGCTTTCATCGAGCATCGGAGGGAGCGCGAGGCGGCGATCCTGCATCGGCTCGCCGAGGGCGACACCGAGATTCCCGCCATGGTGCGGGCGATCTACGTAGGCCTGCCGCCGGTGCTGCACGCCGCTGCTGGCCGGTCGGTGCTGGCGCACCTGATCGAGCTCGTGGCCGAGGGCCGCGTGGAGACCGACGGCCCGCCTTCGGTCGAGGGGAGGTACAGGCTCAGAGCTCCCTAGCTTTTCGGAGTGCCGCCAAGCGGCAGGCCGCATAAGATCGCCTCGCATTCGGTGCGAGTCGAGGCGTTCATGACCAAAGAACCTGGTAAGCCAAGGAAATCAAAGGCAAATCTTATGTGGGGCGGACGGTTTTCCGCCTCGCCGGACGCGCTCATGGAAGCGATCAACGAGTCGATCAGCGTGGATCACCGCCTGGCGGCCGAGGATATCCAGGGCTCGCTCGTGCACAGCGACATGCTGGCGAAGCAGGGGATAATCAAAGCCGCGGACCGCGACGCCATCCACAAGGGGCTCGAGGCCGTGCGTGCCGAGATCGCTGGCGGTCGTTTCGCCTTCTCGCGGGCGCTCGAGGACATCCACATGAACGTGGAAGCACGGCTCGCCGAGCTCATCGGCGCGCCGGCGGGGCGCCTTCACACCGCGCGCAGTCGCAATGATCAGGTGGCGCTCGATGTCCGCCTCTGGGTGCGCGCGGCGCACGACCGGCTCGCGGAGCAGATCACCGGCCTCATGCGAACGCTCCTCGACCAGGTCGAGCGGCACGTTGCCACTGTGATGCCGGGCTTCACTCATCTGCAGAGCGCGCAGCCTGTGACCTTCGGCCATCACCTCATGGCCTATGTCGAGATGCTCGGCCGCGACCGTAGCCGCGTGCGGGACTCGCGCGCGCGGCTGAACGAGTGCCCGCTGGGCGCGGGCGCACTCGCCGGCACATCCTTCCCGATCGATCGCGACGCGACCGCGAAGGCGCTCGGCTTCGACGGCCCGACCCGCAACTCGCTCGATTCCGTGAGCGACCGCGATTTCGCGCTCGAGTATCTGGCGATCGCCGCGATCTGCGCCACGCACCTCTCGCGGCTCGCCGAGGAGATCGTGCTCTGGGTGACGCCCCAATTCGGGTTCGTGCGGCTCTCCGACCGCTGGACCACGGGCTCCTCGATCATGCCGCAGAAGCGCAACCCGGATGCGGCGGAGCTGGTGCGCGGCAAGACTGGACGCATGATCGGCGCGCTCGCGGCGCTGCTCACGCTGATGAAGGGCCTGCCGCTCACCTACGCCAAGGACATGCAGGAGGACAAGCAGCAGATCTTCGACGCCGCCGACACCATGGAGCTTTGTCTTGCCGCCATGACCGGCATGATCGCGGACTTGACCGTCGTGCCGGAGCGCATGGCGGCGGCGGCGGGCGTCGGCTATGCGACCGCGACCGACCTCGCGGACTGGCTGGTGCGGAGCCTCGGAATTCCCTTCCGCGACGCGCATCATTTGACGGGACGGCTCGTGGCGGAAGCCGAGCGCCGCCATTGCGGGCTCGAGGAACTGCCGCTCGACGCGATGCACGCCGTCGAGCCGCGCATCACCAAGGCGGTCTATGACGTCCTCGGTGTGGATAACTCCGTGCGCTCGCGCGCGAGCTTTGGCGGCACGGCGCCCGAGCGCGTCGCCGAGCAGGTCGCGTGGTGGCGCGCACGACTTTAGGGCGTACTTCTCGCTCGAAAGCGCCATCGCGGTGTCATTGGGGCGTCATATCGCGCTGCTAGAGTGCGCTCGTTCGATCAACTCAGTTCAGCATTGTCAGCAGTTCCGAGTTGAGTAGTCCCCGCGACTTGAGGCCGCTGCCCCTTCGGTGCGCAGCGGCCTTTTTTCGTGCGCTTATTGCCCGAGCGGGAATCGTCGCATGACGCGGAAGCGCGCCCGCGGTTCCGGTTCGGTCGCGAGCACGAGATCGGCGACCTCCAGCGGTTCGTGAGCAAGCTCCGCGAGCTTGGGCGCGAGCGCGGCGCTGACGCCCGTCTGGAGCGCGGCATCGAGCGAACCTGTCAACGTCATGTGAAACCGGAACTCGCCGAAGACGAAGGGATAGCCCCATCGGACCAGGAGCTCGTCCTGCACTGGGCTGAGGCTGCCGAGTCGGCGCCGGCTTATCTCGGCCTCGGTCAGGGGTGCGCGGAAGCGCTCAAACCACACCACGCACTCCGAGGCAAGGCTGTCGAGTGCATGCGATAGATCCGCCGGGCGCAACGCCAGGAACGTGCCCAGCACATTCAATTTCAACGATGGAACCGATACCGGTGTCCGCCGCTCGGCGAACTCGACCGCGGCATCGATGAGATCGCCTTCGCTCCATCCCTCGAGCAAGCGGAACGGCGCCTTGAGCGTGCCGTGGAAACCGTAGCGGCCTGGCTCGACCGTCACCGCGGCATGGACCTCCGGCGGCAGGCCGGCGGTTTCCGCTGGGCTCACCTCCGCACCGGTATCGATATCCCAGCCGAGCCACGCCGCGCCGAATCGCGCGAGCGGACTCTCGGGTCGTGGCACCGCATAGAGAGCATAGCGGATCGGCTCCGCCATCGGGGTCACTCGCGGACGCACGCCCTCAGCGCGTCCGCATAGTGCGCGAGGTCGGGCGTCGCGAGGCCCGCGACTTTGGCCGACTCGTCCCATCGCCGCAGCCGTACCGCGTCCTGCGCGTGGGGTGCCTCGATGAACGCTGCGGACGCGTCGGCGTCGAAGGGTCCACCCTGTAGGGCGAGGCTGCGCGCCGAGGCCGGCGAAAGGCCCTGGAAATACCCGGGCTCGACGGCGCAGAGGTAACGCTTGGCAGGAACGTGGAGCCGCACGGGCTCAGTGACCGCCGGTCCAAACCAGCGCGCAAGCCACTCCGCACCGCGCAGTTCGTGGCGATCGTCGATCCCCCGCTCCGCGGGCCGCGGCCCGAGAGCGTGGATGAGGTGGCCGACGTCATGCAGCAAGGCGGCCACGACGAGCGGCGCCGAGCCGCCCGCGGCCTCGGCGGCCGCTGCACACTGGAGCGCATGGGCGAGCTGCGTCACGCGCTCGCCGCCATATTGCCGGCCGCCACCACCCTCGAAGAGATTCCGGACCCCGTCGACGACCGTCATGGACCGGTCCCCTACTGCCGTCACACGATCCGGTCGCCAGCGCGCCAGACCTCGCGCACCATTGGGAAATCCCCTACGAGTCGCGCCCGCACGAGATCGGCGCGCCGTCCCGAGGCGATCTCGCCGCGGTCCTCGAGGCCGATCGCGTGCGCGGGGGTCGCCGACACCATTGCGACCGCGGCGGCCAAATCGATGCCGTGGTCACCGTGCAGCAGGAACGCCGCATGCAGCAAACTCGCGGGCATGTAGTCTGACGACAGGATGTCCAAAGTCCGCTCTGCCGCCAGCGCGCGCGCCGACACGTTGCCGGAGTGAGAACCGCCACGCACCACGTTGGGCGCGCCCATGATCACCGCCATGCCGCGCTCATGCGCGAGCACCGCGGCCTCGAGCGTGGTCGGGAACTCCGCCATGGTCATGCCGAGATCGAGCGCCTCCATGACGTGCTCGACGGTCGCGTCGTCGTGGCTCGCGAGCGGCAGGCGGCGGTCGCCGCAAAGCGCGACCACGCGCCGCCGGTTCACGTCGGCATAGAGCCGCTGATCAGCCACTTGGCGCTCGACCAGTGCCTCCATGTCGGCGGCGCTGTAGCCGAACCGGCTCTGATAGTAGGCGTAATAATACTCGACCTTGGTGAACTGGCGCTGGCCCGGCGTGTGATCCATCAGCGAGACCAGGCGTACGAGCGGGCTGCCGATCAGCTGCTCAAACGCCTCGATCACCTCGGCGTAGCTCACCTCGCAGCGCAGATGCAGGAGATGATCGGCACGTAACAGGCGGTTCCCTTGCGCTGCCGCGATGGTCAGCACGGCCTCATTCAGGATCGAGCTACGCACCGGGCTCTCCCTGCGATCCGCGATCGCAAGCGCATCCAGCACCGTCGTGATCCCCGCGGCTGCGAGCTGGGCGTCGTGAGCGACAAGCGCTGGCATCATGGGCCAGCGTACGTTCGGCCGGGGCACGACATGGCGCTCGAGATTGTCCGTGTGCAGCTCCACCAGACCCGGCAGCAGGAAATCGCCCTCAAGATCGAGCGCACCCATCATGCTCGTCCGGCCTTCGCCAATCTCGACGATCTCGTCGCCCCGGCAGACGACGTGCCCGGCCACCACGCGATCGCGCAGGACAAGCCTCGCGTTGTCGAGGACGAGCTCCGATGTCACGCTGCCTCCGCCTTGTCGAGGACGAGCACGCGGTCCGCGACGGCGTCGCGTACCTCGCGGTCGTGAAAGACCCCGATCACCGTCGCGCCGCGTACCTTCGCCTCTCGAACGAGATCCACCACCGCTTTCCGGTTCTCGTAGTCGAGCGCGGCGGTCGGCTCGTCGAGTAGCAGGATCGGTTGCTCCGCCACCAGGCCGCGCGCCACGTTGATGCGCTGCTGCTCGCCGCCGGAGAAGGTCGCGGGCGGCAGGCCCCAGAGCGTCCGCGGGATCCGCAAGCGCTCCAGGATCGCGGCCGCGCGTGCCCGCGCCACGTCCTCTTCCGCGCCGCTTTCCTGTGCGCGCTCCATCACCAGCTCGATCACGGGTACCCGCGGCACCACGCGCAGGAACTGGCTCACGTAGCCCAGTGTCGAGCGGCGAAGCCTCAGGATCTCGCGGGGCGCTGCCTCTGCGACGTCGACGGCTTCATCACCGGCGCGCACGCATAGGTGACCACGATCGGGCCGGTAGTTGCCGTAGATGCAGCGCAGGATCGTGCTCTTTCCGGCGCCCGAGGCGCCCTGCAGCGCCAGGCATTCGCCCCGCTCGACGGTAAGGCTTAGGCCCGAGAGGACCCTGAGCTCCGTCCCGCCACGGAGGTGCAGGGTGAAACTTTTGTCGAGGCTTTCGATCTCGATCGCGGCCGCCATGGGCTCAGGCTCCGATCACCGAGGACACCAGAAGCTGGCTGTAGGCGTGATGGGGATCATCGAGTACCTGATCGGTGAGCCCCTCTTCCACCACCTCACTGCGCCGCATCACCATCAGCCGGTCGGTCAGCAGCCGTGCCACGCCGAGGTCGTGGGTCACGATCACCACGGCGAGGGCGAGATCCCGCACCAGCCGGCGCAGGAGATCGAGGAGCCGTGCCTGGATCGAGACGTCGAGGCCACCGGTGGGCTCGTCGAGGTAGACGATGCGCGGCCGGCTCACCAGGATGCGGGCGATCTGCAGGCGCTGCTGCATGCCACCCGAGAACAGCGCCGGCAGCTCGTCGATGCGCGCGGGATCGAGCTCGACGCGGTCGAGCCACGCCACCGCCTCCGCGCGGATGCGGCCGTAGTGCCGCTCGCCCGCAGCCATCAGGCGCTCGCCGACATTGCCGCCGGCGCTCACGCGCATGCGCAAGCCGTCGCGCGGATTCTGGTGCACGATGCCCCACTGCGTCCGCATCAGGAATCGGCGACGCGCCTCGCCCATGCGATAGACGTCCTCAAAGGGGCCCTCGGCGGCACGGAACTCGATGGTGCCCGCGCTCGGCTCTAGCTCGCCCGAGAGGCAGCGCAGCAGCGTGGTCTTGCCCGAGCCGGATTCGCCGACGATACCCAAGACCTCGCCGGGCCAGAGATCGAGCGACACGGCACGGCAGGCGGCGACGCGGCCAAAATTCTTGTCGAGGCCGCGGACGCGCAGGAGCGGCTCAGTCATCGGCCGCCTCCGGCGCCGTGGTGCCGCGCCGGCTTTCGCAATAGTCGCTGTCGGAGCAGACGAACATGCGGTTGCCGCGATCGTCGGTCACAACCTCGTCGAGGAAACTGTCACGGGCGCCGCAGAGGGCGCAGGCGCGGTCCCAGCGCTGCACCGAGAAGGGATGATCGTCGAAGTCGAGGCTCTTCACCCGCGTATAGGGCGGGATCGCGTAGATCCGCTTCTCGCGCCCGGCGCCGAACAGCAGCAGAGCCGGGCTGCGGTCGAGTTTGGGGTTGTCGAACTTCGGGATCGGCGACGGGCTCGAAAGATACCGGTCGTGCACGAGGATCGGATAGTCGTAGGAGCGCGCGATGCGTCCGTGCGTTGCGATGTCCTCGTAGAGGTGCACGTGCATGAGGCCGTAGTCCTCGAGGGCGTGCAGCTTCAGGGTCTCGGCCTCCTTGGGCTCGAGCCAGCGCAACGGCTCCGGGATCGGCACCTGGAACACCAGGATCTGGCCGTCCTTCAACGGCAGCTCGGGAATGCGATGCCGGGTCTGGATCACCGTCGCCTCGGCGGTGCGCGTAGTCGTGCGCACGCCCGCGGTCTTGGCGAAGAGGCGGCGGATGTTGACGGCGTTGGTGGTGTCGTCGGCGCCCTGGTCGATCACCTTGAGCACGTCGTCCTTGCCGAGGATCGCCGCGGTCACCTGGATGCCGCCGGTGCCCCAGCCATACGGCAGCGGCATCTCGCGGCTCGCGAAGGGCACCTGATGGCCGGGAATCGCGACCGCCTTCAGGATCGCACGCCGGATCATCTTCTTCGTCTGCTCGTCGAGATACGCGAAGTTGAAGGACTGCGCGGGAAGCCGCGCGCTCGGGCTCATTCCGCGGCCTCGGTCAAGGTCTGGTGCCGGGCGCGCTCCCAGTCCGCACGCATCTCGCGGATCATGTGAAGCTCGGCCTGGAAGTCGACGTAGTGCGGCAGCTTCAGGTGCTGCGTGAAGCCGGAGGCCTCGACATTGTCGCTGTGCGAGAGGACGAACTCCTGGTCCTGCGCTGGCATGCCCGTGTCCTCGCCGAGCTCCTTGGCGCGGAGCGCCCGGTCCACCAGCGCCATTGCCATCGCCTTGCGCTCGCACATGCCGAACACCAGCCCGTAGCCGCGGGTGAATTGCGGCGGCGCGCTCGCCGAGCCCTTGAACTGGTTCACCATGTCGCACTCGGTGATCACGATCTCCGCGATCTCCACGGCGAACCCGAGCTCGGGCGCCACGTACTCGACCGCGACGAAGCCCATGCGGATCTCTCCCACGAAGGGATGCGTGTTGCCGTAGCCGCGCTGAGTCGAATATCCAAGAGCCAGCAGAAAACCCTCGTCGCCGCGCGCGAGGTTCTGCAGCCGGAGGGCTCGGTCCGCGGGAAAGGCGAGCGGCTCTTGGGTCAGGTCCGGTGCTGCCCCGTCCTCGCGCACGCTCGACGCTTCCATCAGGCCTTCACGTCCCAGCAGGTCGGCAACGCGCGGCGCAGCAGCGGCGGTTGAGATCGGCGCCACCTCGGCCGCCGGCGGCGTGCCGGCCGCGGCCAGGCGGAAATCCAGCAGTCGATGGGTATAGTCGAAGGTCGGGCCCAGCACCTGCCCGCCCGGCACGTCCTTGAAGGTGGCGGAGATCCGCCGCTTCAGCAGCATCTGGCCTGTATCGATCGGCGTGGCGCTGCCGAAGCGCGGCAGTGTCGTGCGATAGGCGCGCAGCAGGAAGATCGCTTCCATTAGGTCGCCGCGCGCCTGTTTGACCGCGAGCGCCGCCAGCGCTCGATCGTAGAGCGAGCCCTCGGTCATAACGCGATCGACCGCGACGGTTAGCTGCTCGTCGATCTGCGCAAGGCTGAGCTCGGGCACTCCGGGATCGCCGCGCCGCTCCTCGCCGACCAGGCGCTCGGCATTCGCGATCGCGCGTTCGCCGCCCTTCACCGCGACGTACATCTCAATCCTCCACCCGCACCGTGCGCGGCAGCGCGGCGATCGCCTCGGGCGCCGCGAGAACCACGTCGACACCGCCCGGATAGAGCGCGCCGTTCTCGCGCCATTGCTGCCAGAATTTTGCCTCCGTGCCATCCACGATGAGCGTCGTCGTCGTCGCGATACCGGGACCGGCGAGGCGCTTCGGCTTTGCATTGAGGAACCCGGTGACTTGTAGGAGCACTGTGGTCGAGCGCTCTGGCCGCTCGCCGTCGCCGGGCGCGAAGTCGGCGAGGTCCATGGCGCCCGCATTTCCGACCAGGGCGAAGCTGGCCTCGATGGGCGCTTCGACGAGCGGCGCGCCGCAATGGAAGCGTAGGAAATCCCGGACCCCCTGGGTGTCGAGGACCGGGTCAAGATGCACCGGCGTGCTGTGGTCGAAGAGCGTGAGCGCGAGCGCCGCGCAGCTGGGCCAGAGCGCGTCGGGCGCCGCGACCCGCTGCGGCAGCACGATCACCCGACCGGGATGGGTGAAGGCATCGAGCAGCCGGCGGAACACCTGCTGCGTGTCGTGGATCGCGTCGGCGAAGCCCGGTGCCGGGCTGGCGGCGACGGCGCTCACGATTCGGTCTCCCGCGCCACTGTGAAGAACTCGACACGGGTCGCCGCGGCGCGCGCGGCGGTGCGCTGGCGGCGCGCCTCGTGAGCGGCCGCCAGCGGCGCGATCACCCGTGCCTCAACCTCGTCGCGCCGGTCGTCGGTTTGCAGAAGCGCGTCGCAAAGCGCGGCGATTTCGGCATGGCGCACGTCGGAGCCGCCGACATAGCCGTGGCCGACGGTGCTGTCCGCCAGCACCACCGAGCAACGGGTGACGGTCATCTCACCGACGTTGAAGGGCGCACCCTCGCCGCTCATTCGGCCGCGGAGCATGACGAGGCCGGTCTCGGGCGCGCGGAGGTGACGAAACTCGGGCGGCGCGCCGAGCTCGCGCCAGAGCCGCTCGAGCTCCTCTGCATCGGCCTTGGCCAGCACGGCCAGCCACCGTTGGCGTTCTCTCTGCGAGATCATCGGGGCAACGTAGGGGTCGCTCGGCGACGCGATCGTTTCAGATCCGTGACCGTTCCGTGTCAGTGGCGCCAGACGTCAATGTTCGCAGGCGACTAGCCGGTGGATAGAATCGGGGTCAGCGGCCCGCCACGACGGCCGCGAGCACCTCGGAAGCGCGCCTCGCCTGGTCGCGAGTCACGTCGAGGTGGGTTGCCGCGCGGACCGTGCGCGCGGCGAAAGCCCCGACCAGCACACCCTTCTCCTTCGCGCGCGCCACCACCGTGGTGGCATCGGGCGTGCCCTCTTTCGTGCGGAAGATCACGATGTTGGTCTGCACGGTCGCGAGATCGAGATCGACGCCGCGCACACCCGCCAAGCCCTCGGCGAGCAGCCGCGCGTTTGCGTGATCCTCGGTCAGGCGCGAGAGGTTGTGATCGAGGGCGTAGAGGCCCGCGGCGGCGATGATGCCGGCCTGGCGCATGGCGCCACCGAACATGCGGCGGACGCGCACGGCACGGTCCATATCCGCCTTGCGCCCGGCGATCACGCTGCCGACGGGGCAGCCGAGCCCCTTGGAGAGCGCGACCGAGACCATGTCCGCGGGCGCCGCCAGTTCGGCCAAGGACTGGCCGGTGGCTGCGGCCGTATTGAAGAGCCGCGCGCCGTCGAGATAGCTGCCGACGCCGAGCTTGCGCGCGGCGGCGCAGATGGCCACCACGTCGGATTGCGGAAACACCACGCCGCCTCCGCGGTTGTGGGTATTCTCGATGGTGACCAGCGTGGTCGGGGGGAAGATGATGTGGCCCGGCGGCTTGTAGGCCGCCTGGAGATCGGCGGCGGTGAACAGCCCGCCGCGCCCGACCACGGTGAACTGCACGCCCGAGTTGGCGGCGGCGGCGCCCTGCTCGTGCCAGACGATGTGCGCCTCGTCGCCGACGATCACGTCGTCGCCGTGCCGGGTCATTAGCTTGAGGCCGGTCTGGTTCGCCATCGTGCCGCTCGGCAGGAAAAGCGCGGCCTCCTTGCCGAGGAGCTCAGCGACGCGCTCCTGCAGCCGGCGCACCGTCGGGTCCTCGCCGTACTGATCGTCGCCGACCGGCGCCTCGGCCATGGCCTTGCGCATGCCGGGCGAGGGCAGTGTCACCGTGTCCGAGCGAAGGTCGATGCGCTCCATGGCGGCCTCCTCCCCGCGCTCGGCCTCAGCCCGGCGACAGCACGTGGATGACGCGGCTCGCGATCATCTCCCTGGTCTTGGCGGCATAGGCGGCCATGTGAGGCGCCGCAGCGTGGGCCTTGAGGGCGTCGAGGCTATCCCATTTCTCGACGACGACGAAGGTGTCGGGGCCGAGCTTGGTCTGGATGGCACCCACTCCTTCGGCATCGATCGTGGGACCGTACTCGATGCAGCCCCTCTCGGCGTGTACGGCCGGCATGTTCGCGTGGAAGTGCTTCAGGATGGCGTCGCGCATGCCGGGCTTGGCGGTGACGATGGCGAGGACGTGGATCATGTCGCTTGCTCCCTGAATGCCTAGGCCGATGCCAGATGCGCCATGGCGGCGTCGACGCCGCCTTTGCCGTGCGGCACGCCCATGACGCCGAGGGTCATTTCCACGGCCGCGAGCGCGCCCAGGAGCATCGGCTCGTTGAGATCGCCCATGTGGCCGATACGGAACACGCGCCCCTTGAGGCGATCGAGCCCACCACCGAGCGAGACATTGAAACGGTCGACGCAGGCCTGCCGGAAGACGTCGGCGTCGTGGCCCTCGGGGAGCTGCACGGCCGTGACCGAGTCCGATTGTACCCGCGGATCCGAGGCGAAGATCTCGGGCCCGTTGTTCTGCCGCCAGGCACGCACCGCACGCCGGGTCGCCTCCGCGAGGCGGTGGTGCCGCGCGAAGAGCGTCTCGAGCCCTTCCTCGAGGATCATCCGCAGGGCTTCCTGCAGCCCGAAGTAGAGATGCACCGGCGCGGTTCCGGGATAGCTGGTCTGCTCGAGGCCCGTCATGAACCGGCGCCAGTCCCAATAGATCCGCGGCAGCTTCGCGGTCTCGCTGGCCTTGAGCGCTTTCTGGCTGATGCCCGTGAAGGACATGCCGACCGGCATCATCAGGCCCTTCTGCGAGCCGCCGACCACCACGTCCACCTGCCAGTCGTCCATGCGGAAATCGTAACAGCCGAGCGACGAGATCACGTCGACCAAGAACAGCGCGGGATGATTGGCGCGGTCAATGGCGCGGCGGATCTCCGCACAGCGATTGGCGACACCGGTCGAGGTCTCGTTGTGGACCAGGAGCACGGCCTTGAGCTCGTGCGCGCGATCGTCCCTGAGGCGCTGCTCGACCGCAGCGGGATCGACGCCCGCGCGCCAGTCGCCTGGCAAGGTCTCCCCAACGATGCCGAGGTCCTCCGCCAGCTTCGCCCAGTTGATGGAGAAGTAGCCGGACTCCAGCACCAGCACCTTGTCGCCGGGCGAGAACACGTTGACGAGTGCCGCCTCCCACGCGCCATGGCCGGTTGCGGAGTAGACCAGCACCGCCTGGCGCGTGCGGAAAACCCGCCGCAGGCCATCCGTGCATTCGGTAGCGATGGCTTTGAACTCGGCGCCCATGAAGTCGATGGCCGGGCGATCCATCGCGCGCATGATCCGGTCGGGAATGTTGGTGGGGCCGGGGTTCTGGAAGAACTGACGCCCGCGCGTGACGCTCATGGGAAGGTCCTCGAACCCCGGAATCGGCGATGCGTCGGCATTAAGCCTCAGAGAACCCGCCCATGGAATGGCGAATTGCGCCGGGCTCCCATGTGTCCCGGCCCGGCTAGCCGCCGTCAAATCCTGCGATTTTCCAAACGGATGGCTACTTGCTCCGATTGGAGCGCAAGCGTTGCTCGTCCATCAGCTCGCGCACCTTGCTCTGTTCCCAATCGCGCGAGGACCAGGGCAGGAGCTCGTAGGTATAAGCGGCGTGGAGGCCCGCCAGCAGGCCCCATCCGATCAACACCTTGTAGAACCAGACCTCGCCCGGTGTTGATATGTCGATCAACAACAGCAGGACGTTCCCGAAAACAAAGAAGGTGAGATGCGTGTAGAGCAGGCGCAGGCTCTTGACCTTGCGCCACGCCCACTGCTCCAGCTCGACCTCGCGCGCGGCCTCGCGGACGCCGACGCCGGCATGCAGCTCGATCGGCTCGCTGGCACCGCCCCTAACCCGTTGCGTGCTCGTGGTCACTCTCCATCGCCTGGCAGGCACCCTGCCGGCTCACTCACATATAGCATGTCCCCGGATTCCGACAATCGAAGCCCTGCGGTTGTCGCAGGCTCGCATCGAACCGTGCTCACTGAATGGGCAAGGTCATTGGAAACACTTGCTCCAGGGGCCGGCGGGCGTAGTCCGCGGCCGAGACGCCCGCGAGCGCGGACCGTTGCCCCCGGCTCATCGCCTCGGTGACGGTGCGAAGGTCGATGGTCTTCACTTGGCCGTCTGCCACGACCTGGCGGCCACCGACGAAGACATCGGTGATGGGCCGATCGAGGCCGCTGAAGACCAGGCTCCTCAGGGGGTCGCGAACCGGCTGCAGGCTCGGATGCCCGAGATCGACCAGCGACAGGTCGGCCTTGCATCCGGGAGCGAGGCGGCCGATGTCGTGGCGCAGCAGCGCCTTGGCCCCGCCGACCGTCGCAGCATGGAACACCTCGGCGAGGCTCGTCGCCTCGACATTCTCCGCCGCGACCTTGCAGAGCACGGTCGCCCAGCGCATCTCGTCGATGAAATTGTGCGGGAAGGTGTCGGTGCCGAGGCCGATATTGATGCCAAGCCGCCGGTACTTGCCGAAATCCTGCAGCAGGATGCCGCGGCGCGCGAAGATGTTGGGGCAGTGCGCCACCGAGGTACCGGAGCGCGCCATGCGCTCGAGATCGCCCATGCGCGGCCATCGGATCCAGCTGTGCTCGTCGACGAAGATGCAGTGCGCGATGATCGCACCGTCGTAGAGCACGCCGAGCTCGTCGAGCCATTCGAGCGGCGTCTTGCCGTGTCGCGCGGTCATCTCGCGGAACTCGACGACGCTTTGCGAGGCATGGATCTGGAGCGGCATGTTGCGCGCCTTCGCGGCCTCGACGCTCGCCTGCAGGAGCTGCTCGGTGCAGGTGTCGACCTGGGCCGGCGCCAGCATGCCGGAGAGCCGTCCGCTGTCGTGTCGCGCCGCGTCGTCGACGACCCTCAGCGCCTCCGTCATCGCCTCGCGTCCCGCTGCCTCGTTCCACTCGTATTCGACGCGGTGGCCGTTGCGGGTGAACCAGCGCGCCGAGCGATAGGAGGGCGCGAGGCAGGCGCGGATGCCGCTCGCCGCGAGGTCCTCGATCCAGCCCGCGCGCGCGGCGGAATAGTCGGTGAAGGTGGTGACGCCGCTCTTCAGGAGCTCGGACACCGCAAAGAGGGCGGCGGCGCGGCGCGCGTCCTCGTCGGGGCGGACCAGCAGCATGAACTCGTAGAGCGAACTCATGCCGAGACGCGGCGAGCCGCGCTCCTCCATCAGGCCGCGGTTGAAGGGCTCGCTCGCGGGATGGGAGTGAATGTTCACCAACCCCGGCATCACCATGCGGCCGCGACCGCTGATCTCCCGGTCGGCGCGGCCACTGTAGCCGCGGCCGACGTAGGCGATCTTGTCATCAGTGAAGGCCAGATCGCCGTCGCGGAGGTATTCGTGCCGGCCCCTCGCCTCGTTCCAGGCGATAATCCAATCCGCATTCTTGACGACGGTGGTGCTCATCGGGACGCCTCAAGGCCGGTGTTGCATTAGGGGTGCTATGTTGCATCAATCGGGAGATCGAGCCAGCCCCTCTCGCGAGAGAAATCCATGACGTCTCCGACCTTCCATATGATCGCCGGCGCGCCCACGCCGGTGGCGCCCTTCAGCCACGCAGTCGAGGCCGATGGCTGGCTCTTCGTCACAGGCCAGATGCCAACCTGGCCCGAAGACGATTCCAAACCCTTACCGAAGGGCATCGAGGCGCAGACCCGGCGTGTCATGGACAATCTCATCCTGGTGCTCCGAGGTGCCGGATACCACCTCGCGAACGTGGTCTCCGTGCGGATCTACCTGCCGGACTTCAAACGACATTACGGTCCTATGAACGAAATCTATCGCGGCTATTTCCCGCCGGGCCGGCTGCCGGCACGAACCTGCGTCGGCGTCACGGCGCTCGCTCGTGACGCCTTGGTCGAGATCGATCTGTTGGCGCGGAAATAGCGTATTGTCACGGGGCGGGCGGAGGGAAGCATGCGAGGTTACGTGAATGAGCTCCTGCGGCGTGGCGAAATGCGCGTCGTCGAGCGCGAGGTCGACCCGCATCACGAGCTCGCGGCAGTCACCAAGCTCTCGCAGGCGGAGAGCGAGCAGCCCATCCTGTTCCGCCGCGTGAAGGGCTCTCGATTTCCCGTCGCAACCAATCTTTACGGCAGCCGTCAGCGACTCTGCGAAATGATCGGCGCCGAGGACGGGCATTTCCCGCGCCGTTGGCTCGAGCTCAAGGCCGGCATGAAGCCCAGTGCCAGCGAGTTCCTCGGGCTGGTCGCCGCGCCGAACGATATGCGCGAGGGGAAAATCGCCGACCTCCCGCAGATCACTTATTGGGAGCGCGACGCCGCGCCCTATTTCACAGCGGCGATCTTCCTCGCGAAGGAGCCCGACACCGGTGTCGCCAACCTCTCCTTCCATCGCTCGATGATCGTCAGCAACGAGGAGCTGCGCATCCGGCTCGGCACCACGCACGATCTCACGCGCTACCAGGAGAAGGCCGAGAAGCGCGGTCACGCGCTGCCGGCGGCGCTGCTGATCGGCACTGCGCCCGACATTTTCCTGGCAGCGGCGGCGTCGCTCCCCTACGAGACCGACGAGCTCTCGGCGGCGGCGCAAATCCGCGGCCGGCCCGTCGACATGCGGCCCTGCAAGACCATCGACCTCATGGTGCCCGCGGAGACCGAGTTCGTGATCGAGGGCGAGATCCTCCCCAATGTCCGCCGCCCCGAGGGGCCCTTTGGCGAGTTCTTCGGCTACTACGTGCCGCAAGGCGACAACCACGTATTCCGCGTGACCCATGTGAGCTATCGCGAGGACGCGATCTTCCACGGCCTGCTCTGCGGCTCGCCGGAGGATATCGTGCTGCTCCAGGAAGCGACCGCCGCCCGCGTCTATGAGCACCTCACCCGCCAGGTGCCGGGCGTCAAGCGCGTCGCCATCCATTCGCCCATGCTCTGCACGGTCGTCAGCATCGAGCAGCAATACGAGGGGCACGCACGCCACGTCGCCCTGGCGGCGGTCGGATCCCACATGGATTACAACAAGTCCGTGATCGTGGTGGACGACGATGTCGACGTCTACGACATGAACGACGTCTGGTGGGCATTCCTGACCCGCGGCCGCGCGGACACGCGCGTCACCGTGATCCCCGACGTGCCCGGCTTCTACCGCGATCCC
>DATFRA010000403.1:0-11193 GCA_035263705.1 Allostellaceae bacterium | reverse complement strand
CGCGAGCCGGATGCCGGTCATGCCCGCGCAGAGAGCCAGCACGGTGAGCACGTTGGGGATCATCCGGTTGAACGAGAAGTGCACCGGCTGCACCCGGACCCGGACGCGCATATGCGGTCGTCTCAGCATCAGTGCGATCTCCCTTCGCGTTGCGGCTCGCGCGCGGCGGCGTCGGCGATCACGGTCTCGCCGCCGATCACGCGCTGGCCCTTCACCACCAGCGGCGCCCAGTCCGCCGGCAGGTAGACGTCGGTGCGGCTGCCGAACCGGATCAGGCCCAGCCGCTCGCCGGTCGCGACCCCCTGGCCTTCGGTCAGAGTGCAGACGATGCGCCGCGCGATCAAGCCCGCGATCTGCACGACCGCAACGTCGGCGCCCTCGGCAGGCGTGATCCGGATCGCCATGCGCTCGTTCTCCTCGGACGCCTTGTCGAGGCTCGCGTTCAGGAATTTGCCCTTGCTGTAGGCGAGTTTCTTGACGCGGCCGCCGAGCGGGATCCGGTTCACATGTACATCGAAAACGTTAAGAAACACGCCGATGCGCGTCATGGGCGCCTCGCCCATCTCCAATTCCCTGGGCGGAGCCGCGCGGTCCGCCGCCACCACCACGCCGTCGGCGGCGCTCACCACGAGCCCCGGCCGGCTGGGTGTTATCCGCCAGGGGTCTCGGAAGAAATAGGTGATCCAGGCCGCCGCCACCAGGGCGAGCCAACCCAGTGGCGTCATGCCGAGCCAGAACAACAGCAGGGCCACCACGAGCGCGGCCGCGATAAAGCGCCACCCGTCCGGGTGGATGGGAGCCAGGACCGATCTCAGCATGGACGGTTCGAATGCAGGGCGTCCTTCGACGCGGGCCTACTGGCCCTTGCTCACGATGAGGGAAAATTCAGTCCTACAGTAAGAAAAGCCCTCATTATGAGCAAGCGAGCGCGTCGAAGGACGCACTATGGCAAAGCGATACCCGCCTCTCGCAACCGCCCCTCCAGCAGCGCGATGCGGCGGGCGAGCGCGTCCAGGCCGGGCTTCAGCTCCCGCTCCGTGAAGCGAGGCGTGATGTACTGGTTGCAGTTCATGTCCCAGGCTTCGACATGGATGCGGATTGCGCGCTCAGGGCGGGCGTCGTAGCCTTCTGGCATCAAGGACTGGACAAACTCCGGATCCTCGACCACCTCGGCGCGGCCCCAGATCTTGAGCCGGCGCGCGTGGGCCCAATCCATCAGGAACAGGTGCACGCGGTCGTTCTCGGCGAGATTGCCGACGCTCAGGTATTGGCGGTTGCCGGAGAAATCCGCGAAGGCGAGGGTGCGCTCGCCGAGCACACGCAAGAACCCCGGCGGGCCGCCGCGGTGCTGTACATAGGGCCAGCCCTCGCGACTCGATGTGGCCATGAAAAAGCTGTCGCGCTCCTGGATGTATCGCACGAGCTCGGGCGTGAGCGCGTCGCGCACAGCCGGGTGATTCTCAAGCCGCTCACCGTTGGCGCGCGCGCCGTTGCGGCGCTGTGCCTCCTTAACGGACTCGGTGAAGGCTATGCGGGCGAAGGCGCGGGTCACGACCGCCGGACCTCCGGCCAGGGAATCACGCGGCCGAGCTCCGCCGTGATCGGCACGTGGCTCGGCTCGGCTTGGACGCGTGCGAACCACTGCCGGAGTGCCGGATAGCGCCCGAGATCGTAGCCGGCCTCCTCTGCGACGTGGGAGTAGGCGAAGAGGCAGATGTCCGCGATCGAGTAGCGATCACCCGCCACGAAAGGCGTGCGCGCGAGGTGTGCGTCGAGGATCGCAAGCGCGGCGTTGCCGGATTTGAGCTTCTCGCCGATCATCGCCTGGCGCTCGTCGCCGACCTTCAGCATGGTGATCCAGAACCGGGGCGTACCGA
This sequence comes from Allostellaceae bacterium, assembly GCA_035263705.1. Taxonomy (GTDB): domain Bacteria; phylum Pseudomonadota; class Alphaproteobacteria; order ATCC43930; family CGMCC-115725; genus DASZHJ01. Next base: position 9,316 of record DATFRA010000403.1, on the reverse strand, counting down.
TGTTGGGCTCCAGCCGGTACTGCTCGAAATTCATCCACTGCAGGATTTGCGCCTGGGTCCAGCGGTCGTCGGGCAGGATCGGCGTTCCGCCGGCGAGGTGCCAGAGGATTGCGTTCGACTCCGCAAGCACGCGGCCGTCGTCGAGCTCGACGAAGGGCGTCTGGCCCAGCGGGTTGCGGGCGCGGAAGCGGGGCGTGCCAGTCTCGCCGCCGAGCAGATCAATGTCGATCCGCTCAAAAGGCACCTCGAGCTGCGTCAGCAGCAGCCGGACCTTGTAGGAATTGCCGGAGTCCTGGAAATTGTAGAGCCGGATCATTTGGGTTTCCTTGTGAGTCATGCTCACTGTTTCAACGCAACATAGTGCGCATGCCGCGCTCCGCCAAACGAAGTCTTTTGACGCTGACTGTGAGCAGCGCTAACAGTATTTGGTGACCCAACACCTGCCGCCCCTGGCGGCGCTGCGCGCCTTCGAGGCGGCGGCGCGGCATCTCAACTTCACCCGCGCCGCGGAAGAACTGCACCTCACCCACGGCGCCATCAGCCACCAGATGAAGGCGCTGGAGGCGAGTCTGGGCGTTAGCCTGTTCCGTCGCGAGGGTCGCAAGCTGCTGCTTACCGACGCGGGCCAGCGTTTCGCCTCGCGGCTGCGCGATCTCCTGGGCGATCTGCGCGCCGCGGTCGCCGAGGTGGCGAAGCGCCGGGATCAGCAGGAGCTCACCATCAGCGTGCTGCCGTCCTTCGCCTCGCTCTGGCTGATCCCGCGGCTCGCGCGATTTCACGCGGCGCATCCCGAGATCGACGTCAACATCCGCGCGACACAGGCGCTGGCGGAGTTCGGCCCCGACGGCATCGATCTCGCGATCCGCATCGGCGCCGGCGGCTGGCCTGGCCTGGTGGCGGAGAAGCTCTTCGACGAGGAGGTGTTCCCCGTCGCGAGCCCGCGCCTCAACGGCGGCGCACCGCCGAAGCGGCCTGAGGGCCTCGGGCGTGCCGTGCTGCTCCGGAGCGAGCGCCAGCCTTGGACGCCCTGGTTCCGTGCAATGGGGCTCGACTGGCCGGAGCCGAGCCGCGGGCCCATCTACAGCGACGAGACGCTGCTCGTGCAAGCCGCGGCCGAGGGCATCGGCGTGGCGCTCGCGCGCGGCGCGCTGGTCGCGGCCGACCTCGCCGCGGGCCGGCTGGTCCGCCTGTTTCCAAAGCGCGTGCCCGCGCGCGCCGCCTACTACCTCGTCTACCCGCGCGCGGCCGGCGCCCTCGGGCGGGTGCAAGCGTTCCGAAATTGGATTCGCGAGGAAGTGAAAGACGCAGATCGCAACTGACGAATCATCGCTTGCAAGACGCGACCGGCCTGCTTTCATGGCCGACCGGCAGTCGCGAGTCCGAGGCATCCATGGAACTCAGAGAATTCTTCCCGGAGATCGAGCCCTTTCGCACGAAGTACGTGAAGGTCTCCGCGCTCCACACGATCTATGTCGAGGAGGCCGGCAATCCCGAGGGCGTGCCGGTGGTGTTCCTGCACGGCGGACCCGGCGGCGGACTGACGCCGACCTATCGGCGCTTCTTCGATCCCGGCCACTATCGCGTGGTACTGTTCGATCAGCGGGGCGCCGGCAAGAGCACGCCGCACGCGGAGCTCGACGAGAACACCACCTGGGATCTCGTGCGCGACATCGAGAGGATCCGCGCGGATCTCGGCATCCGGCGGTGGATCGTGTTCGGAGGCAGTTGGGGCAGCACGCTCGGGCTCTCTTACGCGGTGACGCATCCCGAGCGCGTGCTGGGATTGATCCTGCGCGGCATCTTCCTCTGCCGGAAATTGGAGATCGACTGGTTCTACCAGGAGGGCGCAAGTCACGTCTTCCCCGACGCCTGGGAGAAATACCTGGCGCCGATCCCGGAGCCGGAGCACGGCGATCTCGTGAGTGCCTACCACCGTCGCCTCACTGGCACCGACGAGGAGGAGAAGCTCCGCTGCGCCATCGCGTGGAGCAAATGGGAAGCCTCCACCATGTACCTGATCCCCAACGAGGCGACGATCCGGGAGCACGAGGAGCCGAAGGGCGCGCTCGCGCTCGCGCGGATCGAGAACCACTACTTCAAGCACGGCACATTCTTCGAGACCGACAACTATCTCCTCGAGAACGTGCGCAAGATCCGCCACATCCCCGGTGTCATCATCCACGGCCGCTACGATCTCGTCTGCCCGATCCGCAACGCCTGGGATCTGCACCGCGCCTGGCCCGAGGCGGGGTTCGCGATCGTCCCCAACGCCGGCCACGCCGCCATGGAGCCCGGCACCCGCTCCCGCCTTATCCAGGCGACCGAGGACTTCAAGCGGATCAAGGCGACGGATTGAAGCGCCGATACTGGCTGCGGCGGTCTCAGCCCAAATCCGCGATTAAATCCTCGGACAGCCGTCCACCGGGGTCGGTCACCATGGTGGGCCGAAAATGCGCTTCGTAGCGGGAGGGAAGATGCATTACCGGCTTGTAGAGAGGATCGAGGGTCTCCGTCGGTCCCCAGAATGTCCGGCGCGGACGCTTGAAGCGCGGCCGGAAGGGTGAGCTTGCGGTGCTCTGGGTGCAGATCAGCGCGGCGCTCACGCCCGCTGCGCTCAACTGCAGGGGCGACAGCGCGCGGAAGTGACGGCGCAGAAACCGCGCTGTGTGGCCAAGCGCCTTCATCCGATAGCCGCGCAGATTGGGCAAGTTGCGGGCGAACGCGACGACGTCGTCGACGGGATCGAGCGGCTTCGTGACCACGGTCAGTCCATCCATGTCGCGCAGGCGCACCGAGGGCAGAATCAGCTGCTTCTCCATGCAGTTGCGGAAATAGGGCGTACCCAGCAGCGGGATCGACAGCGTGAAGTAGGCGGGGAGCGTGATCTCCGGAGCGCTCAGGATGAAATCGATCTCTCGCCGCAGGTCGTCGAGGGGGCGGCTGCTGGGATCGAGCATGATGCCGTAGGTGAAAACGATCCCGGCCTCCAAGCAGCCGCGAATCTGCTGGACCTGCGGCAGCAACGTGTTCTGCCGCTTGTTGTGGGCGAGCAGGGTCTGGCGATCGAAGGATTCGATGCCGCTGAACAACCCCTCGCATCCCGCCTCCCGCGCGAGCGCCAGGTTCTCCGGTCGCTGAAAGAAGTCTCCCGTGACGAGCGCCGACCAACCCTTGATCCGGCCCGCATCCCGCAGCTCCTTGAGAAGACTCAAGCGGGCGAGGAAGAAGGTGCGGTCGTTGCCATAGAAGTTGTTGTCGATGAAGACCAGGTGCTGCTTGCCCGTCGCCTCGATTTGGCGCCGGATGTAACCGAGATCATAGGTCCGGTAGCGTGTCCGCTCCGCGGTCAGCGAGCAGAAGCCACAGCGGAAATTGCAGTAGCGGCTGGACTCGACATAGCCCAGAAAGCCGGCGGAGGGTGCGAGGTCGAAGCGGGGAAACATTGTCTCGCTCGCGTAGGCCCGGCCGAGCTCGGTGGTCACGGCGGATGCAAGCTCCTCGATGTCGCCGAGGCACACGTGGTCGAAAAAGCGTCGAGCACGACGCGGCAGGGCGCGCACCGCGGGTCCGCCAGCGACGACGACCACCGCCGAGTTCAACGTCTTCGCGTAGGCCGCGAGGTGAAGCATCCGATCGAAAGAGTTGGTAAGGCCGGTCAACACCAGCATGTCGGGCCAGGCGAGCAGTCTCAAATCGTGCAGCGGGCCGCTATATTGCTCGCTGTAGAGACGAACGTCGCACAGCTCGCGCGAGAACGCGCCCGCCAGAAAGACCGGTCCCATCGCCCGCGGCACGCGCGCAGGGCTCCCTTGCGTGCGCCAGTATTCGTCGAAGAAGGCGTTGACGATCAGGACGCGCTTCCGTTCAAGCGCCGACGCGGATCGTGCGACCCGGCCGTTCAGGACCATGGCTCGACTCCATCCGACTGAACCGTTGAGCGGCGACCGGAAATGGTCTCGCATCGGTGTCAGGCGGCCGTCCCCGTTCATCGCTCGAGGCGTCAAAAAAGCGTCAAATCGCGCTATTTCTGCGCTAGACTCGCGAAAACGGGCCGCGTCGTTCCCGGGACACGTTGGGTCATGGTCTTGGCGCCTCTAAAGCTTCGGGTGCTCGGGGGCTTTCGCCTTGAGCGTGCGGACGCCTCGGAGGTCGAGTCTCTGGGCCGCAAAGAGCAGGCGTTGCTTGCCTATCTTGCCCTCCAGGCCGGACGGCCCCAGACCCGCGACAAGCTGGCGAGCCTTTTGTGGGGCGATCGCGGAGACCAGCAGGCCCGGCACAGCCTGCGCCAGAGCCTGGCGATCGTCCGCCGTGCTCTGCCGGATCCCGACGGACACGTCGTCTTGTCGGACCAAGAGACGATCGCTCTGCGCCCGGAGGCGATCGAGATCGATGCCGCTCTTTTTGTCAGTCGGGCAACGAGCGAATCCGACGAAGCTGATGTGGCTGCCGAACTCTATGCCGGTGATCTTCTCGAAGGCGTAAGCGTCGGCGCGGAAGAGTTCGAGGAATGGCTGAGGGTCGAGCGCTCGCGACTGCATGGTCTCGCGACGGCGGTCCTCCGTCGTTCGGCCCGGCGCCGCGCGGCGGCCGGCGACCACGACGGCGCGAACCATGCCGCGCACCGTCTGTTGGCGCTGGACCCGATTGACGAAGACGCGCACCGGGTCCTGATGACCATCTTTCACGAGACCGGCCGTCGCGCCGCCGCCTTGAGACAATTCAGGATCTGTACCGAGCTGCTCATGCAGCAGCTCGAGACCCGGCCCAGCATCGAAACGGTGCGTCTCTACGAGGCGATCCGCGATGAGACGCTCGACGCGGGTCCCCTGCTGGAGGCGAAGAAGGTGTCCGCCGCCGACCGAATCTCCGCCGAGACTGCTCGGACGCCGCCATCATCCGTCGCGGAATCGGCGACTGGGCCGGTTCCCGCCAGCCCATCGCGGCTCCGGCCTCGCGACAAGCGCCTTCTCCGGCCCTGGCGTGCCGCCATCGCAACGCTCCTGCTGATCGCGGCCGGCGCCTGGTATTGGTTCGAGGAGATCGACTTGATCTTCTTCCGGCCGTCGTCGCTCGCCCGGGAGATCGATTCGGTCTTTCGGCAGCGCGCGATCCTCGGCCGCATGGCGTATCCGCTGCCCGACAAGCCGTCGATCGCAATCCTCCCGTTCGAGAATCTGAGCGACGATCCTGCGCAGGAGGTTCTCGTCGACGCCGTCACCGAGGATATCACGGTTGTCCTGGCATCAATTTCGGACCTGTTCGTCATCGATCGCAGTACGGCGCTTTCGTTCAAAGGCCGGTCCGTGCGCGTGCGGCAGGTCGCCGAAGAGCTGGGGGTCCGGTATGTGCTCGAGGGCAGCGTCCGGCGTTCGACCGAGTACGTCCGGGTCTCCGCGCGACTGATCGACGCGCTCACGGGGCAGACCCTGTGGGCGGACCGCTTCGACGTCGCGGTGGCCGGCATCTTCGCTGTTCAGGACGACATCACACTGCGCCTGGTGACGGCGATCCGCGCAACCCTCACTGAGGGCGAGCAAGAGCGGATCGCGTTCGCTCAGGGGACGCGAAACCCCGACGCCTGGCTCGCGGCGACTCAGGGATTGCAGCTGCTCCGTCGGCTCACGCGCGCGGATACGGCGCGCGCCCGCGAGCTCTATGCGCGCGCGGTGCAGGCGGACCCGCGTTACGCCGGAGCCTGGGATGGCCTAGGCTGGACCCATTTCATCGATGCCTGGAACGGCTGGACGCGGACGCCAGAGGAGTCGATGCGCCAGGCGTTGGAGTGTGCACAGCGGGCGGTCGATCTGGACCCGAAGCGGGGACGGACCTATGCGCTGCTCGGCGCGATCACCCTGATGTCGGGGGACGGTGACGCGGCGATCGCGCACTTCGAGCGCGCGCTCCAGTACTCGCCAGGTGATGCCGAGGCGGCGGCTCTCATGGCCTATGCCTTGACGTACACCGGAGACCTCGATCGAGCCGAGGCGATGATCCGCCAGGCTATCAGGCTCAGCCCGAATTCGCCCGAGTGGTATCGCTGGACCCTCGCGCGGATCGACCGTTTGCGCGGGCATTTCGCCGGCGCCATCGAAGTGCTCGGGCGCAAACTGCCGAGTTTTCCGGAATCGATCGTGCCACGGGTCGAGCTGGTCTTAGCCTACGTCCAGGCTGGACGAAGCCAGGATGCGCGCGCGATGGGCAACGAGATTCTCCGGATCGATCCGCCGTTCCTGGTCTCGACCTGGGCGCGCGCGCAACCTTATACCGACCGCAGCATCGTCGAGCATGAGATGGCGGCCCTCCGCCTCGCCGGCCTACCTGGCGAACGATGAGAAGCAGCGAACTCTGGAGCAACCACAGCAGAGGCCCTAGCGCCCCTCTCTCCGCCACGCGGCGATGAAGGTACCCAGCGCGAGGAAGAGCGCGAGCAACCCCGGCAGCAGCGGCGTGTCGTGGACGCCGGTCACAATGTAGTCGCCGTTGGCGCGAAGGCCGATCCAGCCGCGGCCGGCGGCAGCGCGCTCCGGCGCCACGCGGCGGACCTCGGGGATGGTGCCGGGGCCGACCCAGAACGACCCGCCGCCGGTGACGCCGACGGCGGGGGAGAGCTTCTCGTCGGTCGCGCGCACGTTGGACATCTCGATCGGGTTGAGTGCGCCCGCGGCCGCGAGCGCGGTGTTGGTGCCGTCGGTCACGCGGTAGAGGCCGCTTTCCTCGATCGGCATGGTGGCGACGCTGCGGCCGCCGCTCTCTTGCGTGAGTCGAACGTCGCGCGGGATGCCGTCGGGCCCGATGACGCGCACGGGGCGGTCGTCGGCCGCGAGCGATTGCCGCGCGATCTGCAGCCGGTTGCCCTCGACCCTTGCGGTGAGTGCGTTCTCCTCGAGGTCCGGCTCCTTCATCAGCCAATAGACCAAACGCCGCAGCAGCTCCGCCTGGGGTCCACCGCCGTCGAAGCCGCGGGTCCAGAGCCACATCTGATCCGAGAGCAGCTGCGCCACGCGCCCGTCGCCGACGCGACTCAGTAGCAGCAGCGGCTCGTTGTTGACGCCGCTCATCACGGCGGCGCCGTCCTTCGACGTCGCCTCGATGTGCCGGAACCAGCGGCCCCAGCGCGGGTCCCTGGTATCGGGCCCGGTGCCGCCGGGGAGGTCGGCGGTGACGGGATGGCGCAGCCCCTGCTCGGTGACCTGGGGCTTGTAGCCCTGCTCGAAGACCTGGCCCGTGGGCTCCGCCGGCAGGATCGCGCCGAGCGGCGTGCGGTAGAGGCCCATCGGCGTGCCGAAGCCGGGTCCGGCGGAATCGAGGAGCGCGCCGCCCTTCTTCACGAAGCGCACGATGTTGTCGAGATAGGTCATCGGCAGAATGCCGCGGCGCTCGTATCGGTCGAAGATGATGAGGTCGAAGTCGTCGAGCTTCACGTCGAAGAGCTCGCGGATCGGGAAGGCGATCAGCGAGAGCTCGCGAATCGGCGTGCCGTCCTGCTTTTCCGGCGGGCGCAGGATGGTGAAATGGATGAGGTCGACCGACGGGTCGGACTTGAGGATGTTGCGCCAGGTGCGCTCGCCCGCGTGCGGTTCACCGCTCACCAGCAGCACCTTGAGCCGGTCGCGCACGCCGTTCACCACGAAGGCCGCGCGGTTATTCTCGAGCGTCAGCTCCACCGGACCCGCCTCGACCTCGATCTCCACCACGTTGGGTCCGCCGTGATCGATCGCGATGCTGACCGGCGTGTCGCGCCCGACCGGCACTGTAAAGGTCTTGGGCGTGCCGCCGTCCTTGCGCATGGTCACGCGGGCCTGGCCGCGCGCCTGCGTCAGTGTGTCCGGCAGGTCGTCGACCCGGAGCGTGACCGCGACCTCCTTGCCGACGAGGCCGAAGCTCGGCGCTTCCTTGACCAGGAGCCGCCGGTCCTGCTCGCCAGGCTTGCCGGTGATCAGCGCGTGGAGCGGCGCCGAGAAGTCGAGGTGCTCGACCGGCGGTACGTCGTGCACCTCGCCGTCGGTGATCATGACCGCGCCGGCAACCCGCTGCTTCGGCACGTCGGCGAGCGCGTGCTGGAGTGCCGTATAGAGCCGGGTGCCCGTGTCCGCGAGGCCCGCACCCGACTCGGCACCTCCCGCGCGGACGATGCGGACGTCGAGATCGCGGAAGGCCTTCAGCTTCTCTGTGATCTGGTCGAGCGCCTGCTGCGCGTAGTGGCGCCGGTCGCCGATCCGCATGCTGGAGCTGTCGTCCACGACGACGGCGGCGACATCGCGCTGCGGCAGGCGATCCTCCTGGACCAGCGAGGGGTCGGTCAGGATCGCCAGCAGCACCGCCGTCGCCAGCAGCCGCCAGGCAGTGCCGCGGGCGCGGCGGATGGCGCCGAACAGCAGCGCGAGGATCGCCACGCCCGCGAATCCCGCGATCGCCCACCAGGGCAGCAGCGGCGAGGCCGCGAGGGTGTAGCCGGCGACGGTCATTGACCCAACCGCTCCAGGATCGCGGGCACGTGGACCTGGTCGGTCTTGTAATTGCCGGTGAGCGTATACATCACGAGATTGACGCCGAAGCGGTAGGCCATCTCGCGCTGCGGCTCGCCGCCGGGCACGACCGGGTAGAGCGTCCGGCCACCCGGATCGATCGCCCAGGCGCCGGCGTAGTCGTTGCTGCCGACGATGATCGAGGCGACGCCGTCGTTGACCTTGCCTTCGGCGGGCTCGATCCAGAGCCGGCCGCCGCTCCAGCGGCCCGGGAACTCCTGCATGAGGTAGAACGCCTTGGTCAGCACATGGTCGGGCGGCAGCGGCTCGAGCGGCGGGATTTTGAGGCCGGCGACCAGCCGCTGCAGGCGCTGCTGCGTCTGCATCGCGCTCAGCGCATTGCTCTCGCCCTGGTCGCGCGTGTCGAAGAAGATGGTGCCGCCGGTCGCGAGATAACGGTTGATCTTGTCGATCGCCTTCGCGGATGGCAGTTGCTGGCCCTCCGCCACCGGCCAGTAGAGCAGCGGGAAGAACACGATCTCGTCGGTCTCGATGTCGACGTCCAAGGGCACGGCGGCCTCGACGGCGGTACGCCGGTTGAGGACGTCGGAGAGGCCAGCGAGCCCGGCGCGCGCCTGGTCATCGACCTCGGGAATGCCCGTGCGTATGAAGGCAAGGCGGAACTCGCTCGTGGCGCGGATGATCCAGTCGTCATCGCCGGCCGCGCGAGCGGAAAACGCGCCGAGCGCGATCAGGAGCAGCACGCCGGTCGCCGCGCCGCTGACACGCCAGCGGCCGATCCCGCCCAACAATCCCCGAAGCGCATAGGCGACCACGAGGTCGACGAGCGC
>DATFRA010000402.1:0-14449 GCA_035263705.1 Allostellaceae bacterium | reverse complement strand
TCGACCGGTTTCCCTGGCCCCACCTCGACGATCACAAGTACCGGCGCGGCCATGCGCTGGTCGCGGGCGGCGAGATCATGACGGGAGCGGCGCGGCTCGCGGCGCGCGCCGCGGGTCGCATGGGCGCCGGTCTCGTGACGCTCGCCGCACCGCACGCGGCTTGGCCGGTCTATGCGAGCGCGCTCGCCAGCGTGATCGTGCGCGGGATCGGCGGGATCGAGGATTTCAAGGCGCTGCTCGACGATACGAGACGCAACGTGGTGCTGCTGGGACCGGGGGGCGGCACCACCCTGGCGCTCCGCGAGACCGTGCTGGCGGCGCTGGCGGCACGGCGCAGCGTGGTGCTCGATGCCGACGCCTTGACCGTGTTCGCGGACGAGCCCGCTGCGCTCCTCGGTGCGATCGCGGGACCGACCGTGCTCACGCCCCACGAGGGCGAGTTCGCGCGCCTCTTCTCGCTCGCAGGCGACAAGCTTGCCCGGGCCCGCGCCGCGGCGGCAGCGAGCCGCTCGGTGATCGTGCTCAAAGGGCCTGACACCGTGATCGCGGCACCGGACGGGCGCGCGGTCATCAACGCCAATGCGCCGCCGGTGCTTGCCAGCGGCGGCACCGGGGACGTGCTGGCCGGCATGGTAACGGGGTTGCTGGCCCAAGGCATGGATCCCTTCGAGGCAGCCTGTGCCGCGGTGTGGTTGCACGGCGAGGCCGGGGCGGCCGTGGGGCCGGGCCTCGTCGCGGACGATCTCCTTGCAGTGTTGCCGGGCGGGCTGCGCGGACTCAGGGGCGTCGCCGCCGAGCGCGGGCTACTTGCGAGTGTCACCGATCGCCTCTATCGGGAGACGCCGTGAGCGAGCGGAGCAACATCGGCTTCTTCGACACGGTGATGGACCGCACCATCGGCCGCTTGCGGACGGCGTGGCGCGATATCGCGGGCCAGGCGCGCACCACGGGCGCGCCCGCGGGCCCGGAACTCACGACCGAGGAGGCCGAGCATGTGCGCGAGCAGCTGCGTGCCTGCCTCGATGGCCGCGGCGGCGAGGTGGCGGCGCGGGTCCGGGCGGCGGAGCTGGGACGGACCTACCTCGGCCTCAACGCCGAAGGGCGGAAGCGCTTCCTGCGGCTGCTTGCCGACGAGTTCGACATCGATCACGCGGCGGTCGCGAAGGCTGCGGGTGCGTTCCTGGAGGCGAGCGCCCGGCGCGAGAAGGAGGCGGCGGAGGAGACGCTGCGCGCCGCGCTCGAGGCACCGCGCCGGCGGTTGCTGACGCAATTCAATGCGCTGCCCGAGGGCGTCAAGTTCCTCGTGGATATGCGCGCGGAGCTGATGTCGCTTGCGCGGGGCGACCGCGCGCTCGCGGGCCTCGAGCGCGATCTCCGCGCGCTGCTGCGCAGTTGGTTCGATATCGGGTTCCTCGAGCTCAAGCGGATCACGTGGGACTCGTCCGCGGCGCTCCTCGAGAAACTGACGGCCTACGAGGCCGTGCACGAGATCCGCTCTTGGGAGGATCTCAAGCACCGGCTGGAGGCCGACCGGCGCTGCTTCGGCTTCTTCCATCCGCGCATGCCCGAGGAGCCCTTGATCTTCGTCGAGGTTGCGCTCGTGAAGGGGATCTCCAGCAACATCCAGGCGCTGCTCGACGAGAGCGCGCCCGTGGGCGATCCGCGTGAGGCCGATACCGCGATCTTCTACTCGATCTCCAACTGCCAGCGCGGCCTCGCCGGCATCAGCTTCGGGAATTTCCTGATCAAGCGCGTCGCCGACGATCTCGCGGCCGAGCTGCCGCATCTCAAGACGTTCGCCACGCTGTCGCCGATCCCGGGCTTCCGCGCCTGGCTCGACGTGCGACTCGAAGAGGGGCAGCGCGAGGTATTGCTCCACGCCGAGCGGGCGACTCTCGCGGGGCTGCCCAGCCGCAAGGGTGCGCGTGGCCTAGCGGGCCTGCTTGCCGCCGGCCGCTGGGTCGGCGACGCGGAGGTCGCGGAAGCCATGCGGGCGGCGCTCATGCGGCTGTGCGCGCGGTACCTGCTGGAGGAGAAGAGCGCCCAGAGCCGCGCCCTCGACGCCGTTGAGCACTTTCATTTGACCAATGGCGCCCGCGTCGAGCGCTTGAACTGGCTTGCCGATCTGTCGGTCAAGGGGCTGCAGCAGTCGGCGGGGCTGATGGTCAACTACCTCTATCGACTCACGGAGGTCGAGGCGAACCACGAGGCCTATACGGGAGAGGGGCGCGTCGCCGCCTCGACTGAAGTCAAGGCGCTCGCCCGGCTCAAAGAAGGCTCTCGTTCCAGATAAGGATTCCCCCGTATTTGCCCCAAAGGCCGAGCGATAGTGCCCACCAGGGCCAATCCGTTAACCAATCGTTGGCAATGCGGAGAGCAGGCTCTGGAGTCAGGGTCGGCTAAGGGCAAGACGTCCATGACACTGTCATTCTTTCGCCGTCCAGGCACACCCGAGCAGCTCCCGGAACTGAAACCCGGCGACAGCTATCGCCGGCCGCGCCGCGACCGCGTCGCCGAGACCGCGACCGTGCTGACGCTCTGCGCCGATCCCGTGGGCATCCCCCACGTGCGCTTCAACGTGGCCTTCGACCACGTCGATTCTGGCCGCCTTGAGGGCGGCATGCGCATCCTCGCGCTGCGCGCCTTCTGCGAGGCTTATTGCGAGCGGGTCATCTGATCTCGCCCGCGTGGCCGAGCGCTCCGCCACGCTCTATACTCAACGCCGCGACGGTCGAAGGAGGGGAGCGCAATGCCCCATTCCGTGAGCTTGCTGACGCTGCAGTTCCTCGCGTGGGTTGAGAGCCGCCAGCGCACCTATGCGGAGGCGCGGCAGGCGTGGCGCAGCACCTGCCCCACCACCTGCGCCTGGGAAGACGCGATCAGCGACGGTCTTATCGAGTTCGAGACGGGTGGCGGACGCCTGACCGATCAGTCGCGGGTGGTGCTGAGCGCGCAAGGGCGCGCAGCGCTCGGTCACGGAAGCGAGCCGATCGCACGGAGCCTCGCCGCGGACTAGGCACGTGAAGATCTCTGTCCTTGACGACTATTTCGATACCATCCGCACGCTGCGCTGCTTCGACAAGCTGAGAGGGCACGAGGTCGCGATCTGGAACGATCACGTGCAGGAGGTGGACGCGCTCGCTGATCGGCTCCGCGACATCGAGGCGCTGGTACTGATCCGTGAGCGCACGCAGATCCGGGCGCCGCTGCTGGAGCGTTTGCCGAAGCTGCGCCTCATCAGCCAGCGGAGCGTCTACCCGCATATCGACATCGAGGCCTGCACGCGCCTCGGCGTCATCGTCTCCTCAAGCCAGCATCCGGGCACGCCCTCCTATGCGGCCGCCGAGCTCACCTGGGGCCTGGTGCTCGCGGCAATGCGCCAGATCCCGCAGCAGGTGGCGGCGCTCAAGGCCGGCACCTGGCAGATCGGCGTCGGTCACTCTCTTCGCGACAAGACCCTCGGCATCTTCGGCTACGGACGCATTGGCAGCGTGGTGGCAGGCTACGGCAAGGCCTTCGGCATGCGGGTGCTCGTATGGGCGCGTGAGAAGTCCATGGCCGCGGCGCAGGTCGACGGCTACGCCACTGCGCGCGGCAAAGCGGAGTTTTTCGAGGCCTGCGACGTGCTTTCGCTGCACATGCGGCTGGTCGACGCGACCCGCGGCATCGTCACCGCCACGGATCTCGCGCGCATGAAGCCGACGGCGCTCCTAGTCAACACCAGCCGTGCGCCGCTCATCGAGCCCGGCGCGCTCGTCGCCGCATTGCGCGCGGGCCGGCCCGGCATGGCCGCAGTCGACGTGTTCGAGCAGGAGCCGCTCCGAGATCCCAACCATCCCTTGCTCCGCATGAAGAACGTCGTGGCGACGCCGCACATCGGCTACGTCTCGCGCGACGAGTACGAGATCCAGTTCTCCGACATCTTCGACCAGATCATCGCTTACGCCGCGGGCACGCCGGTCAATGTCGTGAACCCCGCCGTGCTCCAGCGCGCACGTGGCGGCGGTGGTTGATCAGCCATCCGCGAGCCACTTCCCATTCGGCGCGTTTGATCGCACAGTCCCACCCGAGGAGGACGCCGGGATGGCCGTGCCCAAATCAGGACGCGCCCTAGCCGCCTTGCCTAACACGCTCAGCGCCGCTGATCGGCAGCGGCTGCTGATGGAGCTCGAGCGCAAGGTGCTGTGGCTCTCGTCCTGGACGATCCATCACGCGAACCACATCCGGCCGAGCCGGGACGGGCTCAAAGTGGGCGGGCATCAGGCCTCGAGCGCCTCGGTCGCGACCCTGATGACCGCGCTCTATTTCGACGTGCTGCGGCCGCAGGACCGCGTCGCCGTGAAGCCCCACGCGAGCCCGGTGTTCCATGCGATCCAGTACATGCTGGGCCAGCAGAGCCTCGACAAGCTGCAGAACTTCCGCGCGCTTGGCGGCGCGCAGTCCTACCCTTCGCGCACCAAGGATGCCGACGACGTCGATTTCTCCACCGGCTCCGTGGGATTGGGCGTGGCGCTCACGAGCTTCGCGGCGCTGGTGCAGGACTACGTGCGCCTCAAGGGCCTCGCCGACGCGAGCGCGCCGCCGGGCCGCATGGTGGCGGTGGTGGGCGACGCCGAGCTCGACGAAGGCAACGTCTTCGAGGCGCTGCTCGAGGGCTGGAAGCATGACGTGCGGAACCTCTGGTGGGTGATCGACTACAACCGCCAGAGCCTCGATGCCGTGGTCTCCGATCGGCTCTACTCCCACATCGACCAGCTGTTCCAGAACATGGGCTGGCGCGTGGTGATCCTGAAATATGGGGAAAAACTCGAGCAGGCCTTCGCGGGACCCGACGGCGAGGCGCTGCGCGACTGGATCGACGCCTGCCCGAACTCGCTCTACTCGGCGCTGGTCTACAAGGGCGGCGCGGGCTGGCGGAAGCATCTCACGGGTGACCTCGGGCACCTCGCGGGGGTCCGGGCCTTTCTGGCGGCGCATGACGACAGCGCGCTCCACGCGGTCATGACCAACCTCGCGGGCCACGACATGGCCTCCGTGCTGGAAGCCTTCCACGCCGTCGAGGACGACAAGCCCACTTGCTTCATCGCTTACACGATCAAGGGCTTCGGCCTGCCCTTCGCCGGTCACAAGGACAACCACGCCGGCCTCATGAACGAGAGCCAGATGGCGCGCTTCCAGCAGAGCATGAAGGTGCCGGCGGGAGCGGAGTGGGATCGTTTCGCCGGCCTCGGCGCCTCGCAAGGCCAGATCGAGGCATTTCTCGAGACTGTGCCCTTCGCCGGCCGTGGGGCAAGGCAGCTCAAGGCACCGGCGGTGCCGGTGCCCGACGCGCTCCCGGTACCCGCGGCGGGGCGGCAATCGACCCAGGAGGGCTTCGGCCGCATCCTGAGCGAGCTCGCCGGCAGGGACAGCCAGCTCGCGCGGCATATCGTGACGGCGTCGCCTGATGTCACCGTGTCCACGAACCTCGGCGGCTGGGTCAATCGGCGCGGGCTCTTCGACCGGCACGAGCGCTCCGACGTGTTCCGCGAGGAGAAGGTGGTTTCGGCCCAGCGCTGGCAGATGTCGCATGACGGCCAGCACATCGAGCTCGGCATCGCCGAGAACAACTTTTTCATCCTGATGGCGGCGCTGGGGCTGGCGGAGCCGATCTTCGGCGCGCGGCTGCTGCCGATCGGCACGCTCTACGATCCCTTCATCGCCCGCGGCCTCGATGCCCTCAACTATGCCTGCTACCAGAACGCGCGCTTCATGCTGGTGGCGACGCCCTCGGGCATCACGCTGGCGCCGGAGGGCGGCGCGCATCAATCGATCGGCACGCCGCTCATCGGCCTGGCGCAAGACGGGCTCGTCTCCTTCGAGCCCGCCTTCGTCGACGAGCTCGCCGTACTCATGCGCTGGGGCTTCCAGCATATGCAGGCGCCGGATGGCGGCGCGGTCTATCTGCGCCTCTCCACGCGGCCCGTCGAGCAGCCGAAGCGGACGATGACGGCGGAGCTGGAGCGGGCCATTGTCTCAGGCGGCTACTGGCTGGCGCCGCCAGCACCCGGCGCGGATCTCGCCATCGTCTGCCAGGGTGCCGTCGTGCCCGAGGCAGCCGCGGCCCATCGGGAGATCCTGGAGGACATTCCCGGCGCCGGGCTCATGGTGCTCACCTCCTCGGATCGGCTCCATCACGCGTGGCTCGGGGCGAAGCGGGTCCGTGAGAGCTCGCACATCGAGAGCCTGCTCCGCCCGCTGGCGGCCGACGCTGCGCTCGTCACGGTGCTCGACGGGCATCCCGCGACGCTCTCCTGGCTCGGTGCCGTGAACCGGCACCGGGTGCAGCCGCTGGGCGTCGAGCACTTCGGGCAATCCGGGGATATCCCCGATCTCTATCGGGTCTATGGCATCGATAGCAATGCGATCCTGGATGCCGTAGCGCGGGCCTGCCTGAGCCGGAGTTAACCCCCTGGCGGGCTGCGCCCGAAAGGCTATTCCCTTCCGCTCGTCCCGTGCTATGAAGCCGCCCCAATCCCGAATGCGGGCGTGGCGGAATTGGTAGACGCACTGGATTTAGGTTCCAGCGACGCGAGTCGTGGGGGTTCGAGTCCCTCCGCCCGCACCAAGCCGAGCCAACACTGACCTCCGCCCGCACGCCAAGAAACGCAGGCTTTGCTTCCATGCAGATCACCGAGACCGCGACCGAGGGACTGAGGCGGGAATTCAAAGTGGTGGTTCCCGCCGCCGACATCGAGCAACGCATGGCCAGCCGGCTCACCGAGATCGGCCGGTCCGTGCGGCTGCCGGGTTTCCGGCCCGGCAAAGTGCCGATGACCGTCCTCAAGAAGCGCTACGGCTCCGCCGTGATGGGCGAGGTGCTCGAGCGCACGGTCAACGACACCTCGGGCGAGGCGCTTCGCGAGCAGAATCTGCGGCCCGCGCTCCAGCCCAAGGTGGAGATCACCGCCTTCAACGAGGGCACCGACCTCGAGTTCAAGCTTGCGGTCGAGGTGCTGCCGGAAATCCAGCCCATGGATTTCAGCGAGCTCAAGCTCGAGCGGCTTAAGCCCGAGGTGCCGGAGGAGGAGGTGCAGCAGGCGCTCCAGCGCGTGGCCAAGCAGCAGCGCAAGAGCGAGGTGGTGGAGCGCGTGGCCGAGACCGGCGACGTCGCCGTGATCGACTTCAAGGGCAGCGTCGACGGTAAGGAATTTCCCGGCGGCAGCGCCGAGGGCTACTCGTTGGAGCTCGGCACGAAGTCGTTCATTCCGGGCTTCGAGGATCAGATGGTGGGCGCCAAGGCGGGCGAGACGCGCACGGTGTCGGTGACCTTCCCGGAGGACTATGGTGCCGCCGATCTCGCGGGAAAGGCCGCGAGCTTCGAGGTCAAGGTGAAGGAAGTGCGCGCCCTCCAGCCGCAGCCGATCGACGATAGCCTCGCCCAGGCGGTGGGCATGGAGAAGCTAGACGAGCTGCGGCAGTCACTCAGCGAGCAGATCGAGCGCAATTACGACGAGCTTGCGCGCCAGCGCCTGAAGCGCGCGCTGCTCGACCGCCTGGCGGAGCGCCACGAGTTCGCGGTGCCGCAGGGGATGGTCGACATCGAGTTCACGGCGATCTGGCAACAGTTCGAGCAGGAGCGGGCAAGGCAGAAATCGGCCGGCGAGAACGAGCCCGAGGAGCCGATCAACGAAGCGGAGATCAAGGCCGAATACCGCGGCATCGCCGAGCGGCGCGTGAAGCTCGGACTGCTCCTTGCAGAGGTCGGCCGCAATCACAACATTACGGTGACGCCCGAGGAGATAAACCGCGCGCTCACAGAGCGTGCGCGCCAGTTTCCGGGCCAGGAGCGCCGCGTCATTGACTATTACCGCAATCATCCCGAGGCGGTGGACCAGATCCGGGCACCGATGTTCGAGGACAAGGTGATCGACTTCATCCTCGAGCGCGCGGAGGTGACGGAGCGCCGGGTGCCTGTCGCGGATCTGCTGAAGGACGACGAGGACGAGGCGGCCGAAGGCGAGACAAAGACGGAAGCCAAGGCCGAGGCGAAAGCCGCGAGCGAGAAGACCGAGGCCGTTTCGGACGAAGCAGGGAAAAAGGCCAAACCGAAGAAGAGACGCGCAAAGAAGAAGAGCGAGTGATCGAGGAGCCGTTCAACGCAAAGACGTGAGTTCCAGGCGATGCAGATACCTTTCGAGCCTCAGATGAACACGCTGGTGCCGATGGTGGTCGAGCAGACCAACCGCGGCGAGCGCGCGTACGACATCTATTCGCTGCTACTGAAGCAGCGCATCATCTTCCTGGTGGGACCGGTCAACGACGCCGTCGCCAGCCTGGTCTGCGCCCAGCTGCTCTATCTCGAATCCGAGAACCCGAACAAGGACATCAACCTCTACATCAATTCGCCCGGCGGCGTGGTCAGCTCGGGTCTCGCGATCTACGACACGATCCAGTACGTGCGGCCGGACGTGTCCACCGTCTGCATCGGCCAAGCGGCCTCCATGGGTTCGCTACTGCTCGCCGCTGGCGCCAAGGGTAAGCGCTTCGCGCTCCCCAACGCGCGCATCATGATCCACCAGCCCTCGGGCGGCGCCCAGGGCCAGGCGACCGACATCGAGATCCAAGCGCGCGAGATCCTGCATCTGCGCGCCCGGCTCAATCAGATCTACGTCCACCACACCGGCAAGCCCCTCGACGCCATCGAGGCGGCGGTGGAGCGCGACAAATTCCTGTCGCCGAAGGAAGCACAGGAGTTCGGTCTGATCGACGATGTCGTGGTCAACCGCCCGCCGCGCGAGGAGCCGAAATCTGCCGCCACCGGGGCGTAGTGGCTCCCCCACAAAGAACGCTTTTTTAACTAGTTATTGATTGCCGGGCCTTAGATATTGTTGAATTGCCTGGTAGGTCCCCGAGTCGCCCGTTTGCGCAACGAGCGATGAGGCCATAGAATCTGGCCCTTGGGGATTTTTGAGACCGAGGGACGCCTCGGGTGTAGACGGAGCGGTCATGACCAAAGCCGGCGGCGGCGACTCGAAGAACACGCTCTACTGCTCGTTCTGCGGGAAGAGCCAGCACGAGGTCCGCAAGCTCATCGCCGGCCCCACGGTCTTCATCTGCGACGAATGCGTCGAACTCTGCATGGATATCATCCGTGAAGAGCACAAGACGACGCTGGTGAAATCGCGCGACGGCGTGCCGTCGCCCAAGGACATCTGCAAGGTGCTCGACGACTACGTGATTGGCCAGGCGCATGCAAAGCGCGTGCTCTCGGTCGCCGTGCACAACCACTACAAGCGGCTTGCCCACGGCGCCAAGAACAACGACGTGGAGCTAGCGAAGTCGAACATCCTGCTGGTGGGCCCGACCGGCTCTGGCAAGACGCTGCTGGCGCAGACGCTCGCGCGCATCATCGACGTGCCCTTCACGATGGCGGATGCCACGACGCTCACCGAGGCGGGCTACGTCGGCGAGGACGTCGAGAACATCATCCTCAAGCTGCTGCAGGCCGCCGACTACAATGTCGAGCGCGCGCAGCGCGGCATCGTCTACATCGACGAGGTCGACAAGATCAGCCGAAAGTCCGACAACCCCTCGATCACCCGCGACGTCTCCGGTGAGGGCGTGCAACAGGCGCTGCTCAAGATCATGGAAGGCACCATCGCCTCCGTGCCGCCCCAGGGCGGGCGCAAACATCCGCAGCAGGAGTTCCTCCAGGTCGACACCACGAACATCCTCTTCATTTGCGGCGGCGCCTTCGCGGGCCTCGAGAAGATCATCTCGCAGCGCCGGCAGGGCAGCTCGATCGGCTTCGGCGCCGAGGTGCGCGGACCCGAGGAGCGCAAGACCGGCGAGATCCTCAAAGAGCTTGAGCCCGAGGATCTCCTCAAATTCGGCTTGATCCCGGAGTTCGTGGGACGGTTGCCGGTGGTGGCGACCCTCGACGACCTCGACGAGGACGCGCTCGTGGACATCCTCACCAAGCCCAAGAATGCGCTTGTGAAGCAATACCAGCGGTTGTTCGAGATGGAGGATGTGCGCCTCGAGTTCAACGACGAGGCCATGCGCACGATCGCCAAGAAGGCGATCAACCGCAAAACCGGCGCACGCGGGTTGCGCTCCATCATGGAGGCGATCTTGCTCGACCCGATGTTCGAGCTTCCGGGACTCGACGGAGTCACGGGAATCGTCATCAACAAGGAGGTGGCAGAGGGTCGCGCGCAGCCCCTCTACATCTACTCCGACCGCCGCGGCGACGTCGGGACTCCCGCCTAAACCGGGAAAAATGCCCAGGGCGCTGATGGTTAGCGGGTTTTAGCCCTTGACTGGGCCCACCGAGGGACCACCTTAAAGAGTGCCTGCGGCCGCGGGGTGGCGGCTGCAGTTTTCCTTTGCCCGGAGCATCCTGTCCGTCGCTCCGGGGCAGCATGAGAAAGAGGGTCTATGTTCGAGCTTTCCCGGGGTGCGCTCTATCCGGTCCTGCCGCTGCGCGACATCGTGGTCTTCCCGCACATGATCGTGCCGCTGTTCGTGGGACGCGAGAAGTCGGTGAAGGCGCTCGAGGACGTGATGAAGGAGGACAAGCAGATCCTCCTGGTGACGCAAAAGAACGCGGCGCAGGACGATCCGACCTCGGCCGACATCTATTCGGTCGGCACGGTGGGCACGGTGCTTCAGCTCCTCAAGCTACCGGACAGCACGGTGAAGGTGCTGGTAGAGGGCGGCCAGCGCGCGCGTCTGCTGCGCTTCGCCGAGAACGAGCAGTTCTTCCAGGCCTATGGCGAGATCATTGTCGAGAAGCCCGGAGACCAGCAGGAGCTTGAGGCGCTCGCGCGCACCGCGGTGTCGCAGTTCGAGCAGTACATCAAGCTCAACAAGAAGATTCCGCCGGAGGTGTTGGTCTCGATCAACCAGATCGAGGATCCCTCCAAGCTCGCCGACACCATCGCTTCGCACCTCGCGCTCAAGATCCCGGAGAAGCAGGAGCTCCTGGAGACCGACACTGTCTCGGAGCGGCTCGAGAAGGTGTTCGGCTACATGGAGGCCGAGATCGGCGTGCTTCAGGTGGAGAAACGCATCCGCTCGCGGGTCAAGCGCCAGATGGAGAAGACGCAGCGCGAGTACTATCTCAACGAGCAGCTGAAGGCGATCCAGAAGGAGCTCGGCGAGGGCGAGGAGGGCCGCGACGAGCTCGCTGAGATCGAGGAGCGCATCAACAAGACCAAGCTCTCCAAGGAAGCGCGCGACAAGGCGATGGGGGAGCTCAAGAAGCTCCGCACCATGAGCCCGATGTCCGCCGAGGCGACGGTGGTCCGCAATTACCTCGACTGGATCCTGTCGATCCCGTGGCACGTCCGCACCAAGGTGAAGCGCGACATCAAGGCCGCGGAGAAGGTGCTGAATCACGACCACTTCGGCCTCGAGAAGGTGAAGGAGCGCATCCTCGAGTACCTCGCCGTGCAGCAGCGCATGCGCAAGGTGAAGGGACCGATCCTCTGTCTCGTGGGCCCGCCCGGCGTCGGCAAGACCTCGCTCGGCAAGTCGGTGGCGCGCGCCACCGGGCGCAATTTCGTGCGCATGTCGCTGGGCGGCGTGCGCGACGAGGCGGAGATCCGGGGTCACCGGCGCACCTACATCGGATCGATGCCGGGCAAGATCATCCAGGGCATGAAGAAGGCGAAGTCCTCGAACCCGCTCTTCCTGCTGGACGAGGTGGACAAGCTCGGCGCCGATTGGCGCGGCGATCCCTCCTCGGCGCTGCTGGAGGTGTTGGACCCCGAGCAGAACTTCACCTTCAACGATCATTACCTCGAGGTCGATTACGACCTCTCGGACGTGATGTTCGTGACCACCGCGAACACGCTCCGGATGCCGCAGCCGCTCCTCGACCGCATGGAGCTGATCCGGCTCCCCGGTTATACCGAGGACGAGAAGGTCGAGATCGCGCGCCGGCACCTGATCCCGAAGCAGGTGAAGCAGCACGGGCTCAAGAAGGGCGAGTGGTCGATCACCGAGGACGCGCTGCGCGACCTGATCCGCTACTACACGCGCGAGGCCGGCGTGCGAAACCTCGAGCGCGAGATCGCGAACCTGGCGCGCAAGGCGATCAAGGAGATCGCCATGAAGAAGCGCAAGCACCTGACGATCTCGCCCAAGAATCTCGAGAAATTCGCGGGCGTACGCCGCTTCCGCTTCGGCGAGGTCGAGGAGACCGACCTCATCGGCGTCACCACCGGTTTGGCCTGGACCGAGGTCGGCGGCGAACTGCTGTCGGTCGAGGCTGTAACGGTACCCGGCAAGGGCAAGGTGACCGCCACCGGCAAGCTCGGTGACGTCATGCGGGAGTCCGTGCAGGCGGCCGAGAGCTATGTGAAATCGCGGAGCGCGGCGTTCGGCATCAAGCCCACCTTGTTCGATCGCAAGGACATCCACGTGCACGTGCCCGAGGGCGCCACGCCCAAGGACGGGCCCTCGGCGGGTGTGGCCATGGTGACCTCGATCGTCTCGGTGCTCACGGGCATCCCGGTCCGCAAGGACATCGCGATGACCGGCGAGATAACCTTGCGCGGCCGCGTGCTGCCGATCGGCGGCCTCAAGGAGAAGCTGCTCGCGGCGCTGCGCGGCGGCCTCACGACCGTGCTCATCCCGAAGGAGAACGAGAAGGACCTTGCGGAGATCCCGGATAACGTGAAGAGCGGCCTCACGATCGTGCCGGTGTCGACGGTGGACGAGCTCTTGAAGCACGCGCTCGTCAAACCGCTGGCGCCGATCGAGTGGACCGAGGAGGCGGCGCCCGCGCCGGCGCCCGCGGTTCTGCCGCCCGCGGGGGAGGGCGAGCGTCCCGGCATCACGCACTGATCACGTTCTCAACCACTTACCACGATTGTTACAGGGCCGTCGCGAGCGCGACGGCCTCTTTCTTTGTGCCGAATGCGCAACAGTGCACGAAAACCTGGGGATTTCCGCCCTAGCGCAATTGACGCCCGCGAGATCGGCGATCTACACTTTTGGGTGCTGCGCCGTTTCAACGGAAGCAATCCGACAAACAGATCCAAGCAAGCGATCTCGCACTGAACAGGAGGGGGGCCAGCTCGTGAACAAGAACGAACTCGTCGATGCCGTTGCCACCGCCACCGAGCTCACCAAGGCGGATGCCGCGAAGGCCGTCGACGCCGTCTTTGAGTCCATCACCAAGTCCCTGAAGAAGGGACAGGAAGTGCGTCTGGTCGGCTTCGGCACCTTCAACGTCCGCAAGCGCGCGGCTTCGCAAGGTCGCAACCCGCGCACGGGCGAACCGCTCAAGATTCCCGCGTCGAAGCAACCCAAGTTCAGGGCGGGCAAGGGCCTGAAGGACGCCGTCAACTGAATCGGCCTCGCGACCGAAGTTCGGAAGGGCCGGTCGCGCGCGATCGGCCCTTTCTTATCGTGCGCAGAGCCTGCGACAAGTTGCCCCCGTCGCGGAAACGTTGTAGGCGGTGCGGCGGTACCGTTGATCGGGCGATTAGCTCAGCGGTAGAGCATCTCGTTTACACCGAGGAGGTCGGGGGTTCGAATCCCTCATCGCCCACCAGCCCGGCCATTTTCTCCTGGTCGGCGTTCGCACCCGGATCGGTGCATAAATCCTCGCGGAATCACACAGATTCGGCGGCCCCTCGCGCTTGACACTTGCGGGCGCAGCGGGGTACTAGTCGCCGCCGCGGAATGCATCCTGCGGGGGCGTAGCTCAGTTGGTTAGAGCGCCGGCCTGTCACGCCGGAGGTCGCGGGTTCGAGCCCCGTCGCTCCCGCCATCTCCGGTCGATCAGGCCTGTCGGCTCGGGAGATCGGCTCCCATATTGTGCATAATGGTGCCGGTCACGCGGCCAAGCGGTGAATGGCGCGCGATCGCGAAGCGGGGGTTCGGTGAGGCAGGGAGCCTAGCGCGATGGAAGGTTTGCTCCGCGAGTATCTGCCCATCCTGGTTTTCCTCGGCATCGCCGTGGGCCTCTCGCTCGTGATCGTGGCGGCGTCCTACGTGGTGGCGCGCCAGCGGCCGGACCCCGAAAAGCTCTCGCCCTACGAGTGCGGTTTCGCGCCCTTCAACGACGCTCGCAGCAAGTTCGACGTGCGCTACTACCTCGTGGCGATCCTGTTCATCATCTTCGATCTCGAGGTGGCGTTCTTGTTTCCCTGGGCGGTGACGCTGGGCGCGATCGGCATGTTCGGCTTCTGGTCGATGATGGTGTTCCTGGCGGTACTCACGATCGGCTTCATCTATGAGTGGAAGAAGGGAGCGCTGGAATGGGAGTGACCGCGGGCGCGGATACCGCGCTGGTCCCCGGCGCGGACCAGGACGCGATCCTGAAGCGGGTCGCGGACGAGATCCAGCATAAGGGCTTTGTCGTCGCCCAGATCGACAAGCTCGTGAATTGGGCGCGCACGGGCTCGCTCTGGCCCATGACTTTCGGGCTCGCGTGCTGCGCCGTGGAGAT
>DATFRA010000401.1:0-12852 GCA_035263705.1 Allostellaceae bacterium | reverse complement strand
CGGCTGTGTTGGTGATCCATTCGGAGACCTGATCGGGACCGCGGAGATAGGCCAGCATCCAGCCGAAGGCCGAGGCGGCCGCCACCGTGATGAGCGGGATCGAGTAGAGGAGGCCCGTCCTGACGAAATCGAGGGGCAGCTCGCTCACGTGCCGCCAGTTGAGGCAGGGGATGGCAACTAGGAGGATGTAGACCACGGCGACCAGGCCCGCCTCTGTGGGCGTGAACCAGCCCGTGAGGATGCCGCCCATGATGATGACGGGGATCACCAGCGGGAGCGCCGCATCCGTGGCGGCATTGAACAACCCCAGGAACGACGAGCGTTGCTTCATGTGGCCGATCGGACCGAAGAAATAGCTGTAGATCATGAGCCCGATGCCGACGAGCACGCCGGGCACGATGCCGCCCAGGAACAGGCCCGCGATCGAGACGTTGCCTGTCGCGCCATAGACCACCGCCATGATGCTGGGCGGGATCAGGTTGGCCATCGTGGACGCCGACGCGATCAGGGCCGCGATGAAGCCGGCGTCGTAACCTTCCTTCGCCATCGAGGGCGCGAGCGTGCGCGTCAGCACCGCGACATCGGCGGCGGACGATCCCGAGATGCCCGAGAAGAACATGCTGAAGAGCGTGACCACCTGCGCGAGGCCGCCCCGCAGATGCCCGATCATCGCCTGAGAGAGATTGATCATGCGGCCGACCACGTTGGCCGAGGTCATGAGCTCGCCGACCAGCAGGAAGAAAGGCACCGCCAGCAGCGCCTCGGAATCGACGCCGTTGAAGAGCTGAGCGATCATCGACGGGAAGCTGATCGGCGTGAGCGCGGTGGCGATGAGAACGCCGGCAATCAGGCTGAACGCCACTGGCACGCCCAGGTACCCGAACGCCAGGAACAGGAAGCCCATCAGCAGGAGGATCGCGCCGTTGCTCATGGCTGCGTCATTCGTATCTGAGCGCGTGCTCTGGCCCGGGCTTCTCGGATTCAAAGCCGTTGCGCCAGCCGTTCCAGAGCTGCTCGACCGTGAACAGCATGATGAGCGCTCCGGAGATGGGGATCACCGCATAGTAGGACGAGAGCGGAGTCATCGACGGCATTCGGAAATTGCCGAAGCCCTGCAGAAAGTTGATGTAGCCGAAATAGGTCATGCAGAAGCCGACCGCGAGCACCACGCCGCGGTTGAATGTCTCGACCAGAAGCCGCGTCGTGCCGTGCATGGTCTCGGTGATGGCGGAGAGGTAGAGGTGGTCGTTGCGCCGCGTCGCCGCCGCGGCGCCGATGAAGATGCCGTAGACGAAGAACGTGCTGGTCACCTCCTGCAACCAGAGCCACGGCGCGCCGATCGTGCGCGTCAGCACGTCGCAGAACACCGAGGCGCTGAAGCCCATGAGGCAGATGCCGCAGACCGCCATGGTGAGCGCCTCGAGGCCATCGAGCGCCCGCCACTTCAAGTGGCGCTGGGCGTCGAGAACGAGGCGGCTCCGCCAATTCATCGGGCTCTCGCAGTCGATCGAGATCGCTCAAGGAAAAGGCCGGTGGGAGCGCCGGCCTTCTCCGGACTCGCTCGCCGATCCGCGCCGCTCACTGGTCCGCGCGGACGAGCTTCAGCAGCTCCACTGCGTTTGGCCCGAGCTCGCCGGTGATCTTGTCCTGGATCGGCTCAGCGGCCTTGATGAAGCCGGACTTGTCCACGTCCTTGACGAACTTGACGCCGATCTTCTCGAGCTTCGCCATCGAATCGTGCTCGAGCGTCAGGGCATGCGTAGGCTCTAGGCGATTGACCTCGTCGGCCGCCGCCTGCACCCAGGCCTTCTGCTCGTCGCTGAAACTGTTCCAGGCCTTGTCGCTGACCCACATGCAGTTGTTGTTCGCTTCGTGCTCCGACAGCGACATGATCGGCGCCACCTCGTAGTGTTTGTTGGAGAGGTAGACGTTGATGCCATTCTCGGCGACGTCGACGACGCCGGTTTGCAGCGAGGTGTAGACGTCACCGAAAGGCATGTGCACGATCTGGGCGCCGTAGGCCGGGAACATCGTGTCCTCTGTCGGCGTCGCCTGCACGCGGACCTTGAGGTTCTTTACCTCGGCGATATTGTGGATCTCTTTCTTGCTGTAGAAGTCGCGGAAGCCCATGGTGATCAGGGTCAGCACCTGGGCGCCCTGAACCTTCTCCTTCACCATCTTGCGGAAGGACGCGACCACCTTGGGATCGCTGACCGCCTTCTTGAGATGGTCCTCGCCCTTGAAGACGAAGTGGATCGAGAAGACGCCGGCCTCGGGCGCCACCGTCGCGGCGTTCGCCGTCGAGGTGATGATGAAATCGATGTCGCCGGTGCGGATCTTCTGCAGCATCTGCGGCTCCTGGCCGAGCTGCGCGCCGGGGAACTGATCGATGATCATGCTTCCGCCGCTGAGCTCCTTCAGCTTGGCCGCAAAGGTGTCGCCCGCGAAGCCGTAGGCCGTGCTGTGCGGCTGGTCATAGCCGAAGGTGTAGTGCTTCTGCGCGTGAGCGGCGGGCGCGGCGAGCGCCAAGCCCGCGATTGCCAAGGCGCCGCCAAGAAGCCAAGCTCGATCGACCCACATGAAATCCTCCCGTCATTTGCGCCTTCGCCGGGCCGGCGGGCGTGCCGAATTGTTGTTTCGGATCAACTCTATTGGGCGGTCGTGCCTCCGGCAAGCGGGGAATCGGCTGCGGGATGGACTCAGCATCGTTTTCCCTCTCCGCCCCCAAGGGGCGGAGAGGTAAGGTGAGGTGGGGCGGTACCGACGAGGTGGCGAAGATCACGTTGCACGGTGCGTCCCCCACCTCACCTAGCCTCTCCGCCCCCAGGGGCGGAGAGGGATGCGCAAGAGAATCTTTGAGGAGCCGGGTCCATGCCGAACATCCCGATCACCCTCACCTGCGCCGACTATCCTCGCGTCATGCCGCTCGTCACCGGCGACGTGAAGCCCGAGGGCATCGATCTCACGCTGATCCACGGCAGGCTCGGCTCCTGGTCGGATCGCGCGGAGATGCTGCGCCGCGCGCTCCAGGATCCCGGCGTGCACGGCGGCGAGGCGTCGGTGGCGCAGCACCTCTATCGGGTCGCCAAGGGCGACCGCAGCTTCGTGGCGCTCCCCGCCTTCGTGCTGCGCAACTTCACCGCGCGCGACCTCTACGTGCTGAAGGACGGGCCGATCAAGAGCCCCAAGGACCTGCCGGGCAAGCGCTTGGGCATCTACAGCTGGGCCGCCAGCGGCTCGGTCTGGTACCGGCATTTCCTGCGCTATCTCGAGGTGCCGTTGGACTCGCTCAAGTACTGGGTCGGCAACATCGACGGCCCCGCCGCCTGGGTGCGCGACCAGTCGCTGCCGCCGGGTGTCAACCAGCCCGCCGAAGGCCGCTCGCTCTCCGACATGCTCATCGACCGCGAGATCGACGTGCTCTACTCGCCGCCACGGCCCAAGCGCTTCCATATCGCCAACGGCCCGATCGTCCGCCTCTTCGCGGATGTGCGACCGGTCGACCGCGACTATTTCGAGCGCACCGGCGTGTTCCCGCCGCAGCACCTGATCGTGCTCCGCCGCGAGATCTGGGAGCGCGACCCCTCGATCGCGCGCCGCCTCACCGACGCCTTCATCCGCTGCAACGACGCCTTCGAGACCACGCAGTGGAGCTTCCCCTACGGCTCGCCCTGGCAGGACAGCGAGCTCGAGGAGACCCGCGCGGTCATGGGCGACGACTCGCACCCCTACGGCATCGAGAAGAACCGCCGGGCGATGGAGGCCTTCTGCGCCCAGGCCCACGAGGCGGGCCTGGTCAACCGCCGGATCGGCGTCGAGGAGTATTTCGCGGAGTACCTCAGGTCCTGAGCGCGCTTGCCGCCGCCGGGCGCCGTTGAGTATCCTCTAATACGGTATTACGGCATAGCGGCGGCAGGCATGACGGCGGAAATTCAACCCACGCTTCGGATCAAGCGGCAGACCACGACCCTGCGGCAGCAGGTGCTGGAGGCGCTCCGCAACGCGATCCTCGATTTCCAGTTCAAGCCCGGCGCCCGGCTGGTGGAGCGCGAGCTCTGCGCCATGACGGGCGTCAGCCGCACCAGCGTGCGCGAGGCGCTGCGCCATCTCGAATCCGAGGGGCTGGTCGAGAACGTGGCCCAGCGCGGTCCGACCGTGGCGACCCTCACGATCGAGGATGCGCGGCAGATTTACGAGGTGCGGAGCGCGCTCGAGGGGCTCGCGGGCGCGCTCTTCGCGGCGCGCGCCAGCGACGCCCAGCGCCACGCGCTTGTGGCACAGATGCGCAAGCTCGAGGAGGCCTTCGCGAGCGGCGACCGCCGCCGCATCCGCCAGCAGACCTCGCGCTATTACGACGTGCTGCTGGAGGGCTCCGGCAACCGGTTCGTCGGTGACATGATCCGGGGCTTGCAGGCGCGCGTCACTTTCCTCCGCGCGACCTCCATGTCGCACCCGGACCGGGCGCCCGCGAGCCTCGCGGAGATGCAGCGCATCACCAAGGCGATCCAGAAGCGCGACCCCAAGGCCGCCGAAGCCGCCTGCCGCGCCCACATCGAAGCCGCCCGCGACGCGGCGCTGGCGATGCTCGCCAAGGGGATCGCAATCCCCGCCCGCTAGGACTTGTTCCCGCTGGATGGAATCAGTGCGCCCTTCGACACGCACCCTTCAGGTGCGCGCTCAGGGTGAGGCGAATTTCTTGATGCCATGAACAAAATTCCCTCTTCCTGAGCGCGCTCGCGCAGCGAGCGTGTCGAAGGACGCACGACGGCCGCGCTAGCGGGAGCGGTCCCAGAGGTCTTGCCATAATATGCCTGCTCATATTATGGTATGCCAAACTATGAAATGGGAGGCTCCCCATGAAGCTCGGCTATTTCGCCAATCAGAACGATCTCGGCATCAGGAAGCCGTTCCACCAGGTGATGGCGGAGACCCGGGAGATCGCGCGGACCTGCGACGCCGCGGGCTGGGATTCGATCTGGTTTACCGAGCACCACTTCGGCTTCGAGGGCTACGAGGTCTGCCCCAATCCCGTCCTCATGAGCGCCGACATCGCCGCGCATACGAAAAGCATCCGGCTGGGGCAGGCCGCCAACATCGTGACGTTCTGGAACCCGTTGCGGCTCGCCGAGGACATCGCCGTGCTCGACCACATGAGCGGCGGCCGGGTCGAGGTAGGCCTGGGCCGCGGCCTATACGGCCGCGAGGCGCTCCAGCTCAACAAGGCCGCCGACACCCGGAACGAGGAGCAGAACCGCGCGATCTTCGAGGAGTCCGTCGAGATTCTGCGCCGAGCCTGGAGCAACCCCTATTTCGATTTCAACGGGAAGGTCTATCGCTATCCCGACCCCAACTACGTCTGGGACCACGCGCTGAGCCCGAAATCGGCGACCTATCAGAACCTCGAGACCAAGGAGCTCACCAAGCTCGCCTTGGTGCCGCGGCCGCTGCAGCAGCCGCATCCGCCGCTCTGGCAGGTGATCGACACGCCGCGCTCGATTCAGTGGGCGGCGGAGCACGATCTCCAGGGCATGTTCTGGATCCCGCCGGTCGCCTCGCTCAAGGGCCGGTTCGAGCTCTATCGCGACACCGCCGCGAAGGCGCGCGGCCGCGACGTGGCGCTCGGCGAGGGTCTCTGCCTGGTCCGCGACCTCTACGTCGCCGAGACCATGGAGGAGGCGAAGCGCGCGGCGGGCGAGGGCATCCTCGCCTATCTCCGCTGGGTCTGCCATTGGCGCGGCCTCGGCAATCACTTGATGCCCGGCGAAGAGCTGCCGAAGACGCCCGGCAAGCTCGACACCCTCACCTACGACTGGCTCCATCCGCGCAACCTGTTGTTCGGCACGCCGGACTACGTGGTGGAGAAGATCCAGGAGCTGCAGGAGACCCTCAATCTGCAGTACCTCCTGGTCTGGTCGTCCTTCCCCGGCGTCAGCCACGACAAGGTCATGCGCAGCCTCCGGCTCTTCAACGAGGCCGTGCTGCCGCGCATCCGGCCCCAAGCGCTGCACGGCGAGCGTGCGTCCTTCGACTCGCGCGCCGCGCATTCGGAGCCTCGCTTCTCCGCATCAAGGCAAGCGCGCGGCTCAGGATGAGGGCCCATTGGCACGAGGAAGATCACCTCATCCTGAGCCGCGGCCGTCAGGCCGCGAGTCGAAGGACGCATCGTCGTCGATCGAGGCGGATATCGGCGGCACGCACGTCCGCGCCACCGGCGCGGGTGCGCCGCTCCTGCTGATCCACGGCGTCGGCCTCGACCTCGAGATCTGGGAGCCGCTGGTGCCGCTGCTGCAGCGGCGCCGACGGCTCATTCGCTATGACATGCGGGGCCATGGGGCGAGTGCCAAGCCGCCCGGCCCCTATCGCCTCGACAATTTCGTCGACCAGCTCGATCGCCTCGCGGCGGCGCTCGAGCTCGACCGCTTCGACCTCGCGGGCTTCTCCATGGGCGGCCTGGTCGCCGAGGCTTTCGCCGCGCGTTTCCCCGAGCGCGTCCGGCGCCTCGCGCTGCTGCACACGGTGCACGACCGCAACGCCGCCGAGCGCACCGCCGTCGCCCAGCGCCTAGCGCAAGTCGAGGCCGGAGACCTCGAGGGCTCGATCGAGAGCGCCATCGCCCGCTGGCTCAATACCGATTTCCGCAAATCGCACCCCGAGGCCGTCGCGGCGATCGAGCGTCGGATGCGCAGCAACGACCGCGCCGCGTATCTCGCGAGTTATCGCGTGTTCGCCACGGCCGACGCCGAGGTGCTTGGCGTGCTCGATCACGTCCGCTGCCCGACCCTGGTGCTGACCGGCGAGCACGATACGGGCTCGACGCCGGCGATGGCCAAGGCCCTCGCGGCGCGCCTCCGCGCCGCCACCCTCGCGATCCTCCCGGGCCTGCGCCATCTCGCGCTCCTGGAAGAGCCGGAACAGGTGGCGGTCCCGCTCGACCGGTTCTTCGCGATCTGAGGTCTCCGCCCATCCCCTGTGGTGGTCGTCACAAGCCGGCGCGCGTGGAATGCGATAGGGTACGCGCCCGACCAAAGGCACGCGCATGACCACCGATCCCGCAAAGCTGAAGGCGGCCGCCGCCTATAACGCGGCGGCGGATCACTTCGATGACGAGCCGCTGGGGTTCTGGGCCCGCATCGGCCGAGAGACCATCGACGGGCTGGCGCTTGCGCCGGACGCCACCGTGCTCGATGTCGGATGCGGTACGGGTGCATCGGCGCTGCCGGCGGCCGAGCAGGTCGGCGCGCGCGGTCGGGTGATCGGCGTCGATCTGGCCGATCGGCTCTTGGCGATCGCGCGGCAGAAGGCGGAACGCCTCGACCTCGCGAACGTCGAGTTCCGGACCGGCGACATGGAACGCTTGGGTTATCCCGACGGCAGGTTCGATGCGGTCGTCAGCGTGTTCTCGATCTTCTTCGTGGAGGACATGGTCAAGCAGCTGCGCGAGCTCTGGCGCATGGTCCGCCCGGGAGGGCAGCTCGCGATCACCACGTGGGGGCCGCGGATGTTCGAGCCGGGGACGACCCACTGGTGGAACGCCGTGTGCGACGCGCGTCCCGACCTGGTACCCGCCGTCAGCCCCTGGGCGCGGATCACCGAGCCGCAAGCCGTGCGCGACCTCCTGCGCGAGGCCGGGATCTCCGACGCGACGGTCACGGCCCGGGACGGGCGTCAGACGCTGCGCTCGCCCGAGGATTGGTGGACCATCGTCCTCGGTTCCGGCTTCCGCTGGACCGTCGAGCAGCTTGGGCCCGAGGCGGCCGAGCGCGTGCGCACCGCCAACCTCGCGCACATGCGCGGCATCGGCGCCATCGAAACAAACGCAATCTACGCGACGGCGCGCAAGGCCGCGCCGCCGCAACTAGATTACGGAGTGAACTCATAAACCTACCCTGCTGTGGTCGCGCTCCCCGCTTTCGAAGCGTAGGCCGCTCTCGCGCGCCGCGCGTGGCAGTTGGGAGTGTGCCGCAAGTGGAAGTGACCGACGAGACGGATTATCATCCGGCTATCGCCGAGGAACCTCCGTGCCAATGCATATCCGCTCTTGGTCATTACTTACGCTGATCATGTCGTCATTGGCGCTGCCGGCTTTTGCCCAATCGCAGCCCGCGAATACCGTTCGCACATTGCTGGCAGCTGGACGACTCGCCAGCGTTGTCGACACGCCACTCCACTTCAGGCTGCTCTCGGTTCGGCTGCAACCAAACGAGCATGTGTCCTACAGTGGGCCCAGCAGCATGCTTTACCTGCTCTCGGGCACGCTCACCGTCGCTCTGGACGGCGCCACTCAAACCGTTTCCGAGGGTGCTGGCGCCTTCGTTCCGGGGGGCCGCGCGCTTGTCTTCAGCGCAACGGGCGCCGAGCCGACGCGTTGGCTTCAGTTCGTTCTGGCACCTGAAGCAGAGGTCCAGAAACCGCTGCTCGGGGGCCCGGCAAGCGTGGACGAGCTCTATAGCACGCCTAGCGCGTTGCCCGGGCTGAGCGCCGGACCTTACGAATTCAGCCTCACGCGGGTCGCTTTGCCCGCGGGCATGCCTGCCAATCCTCCGCACTATCGGTCGGGCGCGGCCTTGTATTACGTCATGACCGGCAGCGGCACTTTCATGGCGGATGGCAAGTCCGAGCTCCGGACGCCGGGAATGCCGCACTTCGAGCGCTCCGGCTGGGTTCACCGGTGGGCGAATCCCGGTGACACCCCGCTCGTGCTTTTACAGGCGAATATCAGTCAAGAAGGCGTGCCGGCGGTGCTCTTGGGCACTCAGAATTAGCCGTCGCTCTCACTCGATCACGAGGTCCGCGCGCTGCACCGCCGCGAGCGGGATCGTGAGGCCAAGCGCCTTTGCGGCTCCCAAGTTGATGGCAAAAGCGAATTTCGTCGGCTGCTCGACAGGAATGTCGCCGGGCCGCGCGCCCTTGAGGATCTTGTCGACGATCTCCGCCGTCCGCCGATAGATCTCCCGAAGGTCCGGGCCGTAGCTCATCAGGCCACCAGCCGCGACGAAGCTCGTATCGGGGAAGATCGTCGCGAGACGGTGACCGCCGGCAAGCGCGACGAGCGAATGAACGTTATTGGAGATCATCAGCCCCCCAAGGATTTCGACACCCTGGACCTTGGCGGCGGCCATCGCCGAGAGCGCGGTCGGGAATTCGTCGGGGTCGCGCACCTCGAAAATGCTGGCGACGATACCGAGCCGGTGCGCGGCGGCCTGGACCGCGGTAACGGACGCCGCTCCGGCCGATGCTTCGCGTAGGACGGCAACAAGGGCGGTCTCGGGGAGAGCCCCCTTCAGGAGCTCCAGGCGTTTCGCGCTCAGCTCCGGCTCGAGCCACGAGGTCCCCGTGATGTTCCGGCCTGGATGAGCCAAGTTCGCCACGAAGCCTTGATCGACCGCATCGCCGACCTGTGCCATGACGATCGGAACGGTGTCGGTCGCCCGCTGAAGGAACCGGATGGCGGGCGCGCTCGCAGTCACGATGATGTCGACTTTCAGGTGCAGTAACTCGTCCGCCAACGGTGATAGACGATCAATTCGCCCCTCGGCGGACCGGTATTCGAAGCCAATCTCCCGTCCCTCGCGAAGGCCGAGATCGGTCAGGCTGTGTCGCACATCGACCAGAAATGTGCTGTCAGCGTCGACGAAGGGCGACAGGACTCCGATCACCGGTCTCTTCGGTGACTGAGCCTGCGCCCGCCGTATCTCGCGAGCGGCGAGGGGCCATAGGACTATAGCGCTACCAGCAAACGTGATGAGTTTCCGCCGCCTCATCTGACGTTCCTCCGGCGCTTCACGACCACGCAAACGCGGTCTGGAAGGTACCACACCCCGTCCCGCTGGTATGGTAGACCGGAGTCAGACGAGCGACTTGATGGTTTAGCTCGCCGGCAACCTCGCTCCCGCGACCTCGCGCCCAGCGCGCGTCTCGCGCACGCTCGTCAGCGTGACCACCGCCGAGAGCAGCGCGAAGGCCGCGAGCGCATAGAGGCCGGCCTCGAAGCTGCCGGTGCTGTCCTTGATCAAGCCGACCACATTGGGGCCGATGATGCCGCCGAGATTGCCGATCGAGTTGATCGCGGCGATCCCCGCGGCCGCAGCGGTGCCGCTCAGGAACATCGAGGGCAGCGGCCAGAACGGCGCCTTCATGCCGTAGAACCCGATCGTGGCCAGCGACATGCCCGCGAGCGCCCAGTAGCTGCCGTGGAGCAGCCCCGCGGCGATAAGGCCCAGCGTGGCGACCAGGCATGCGGCGAACAGGTTCCAGCGCCGATCGCCCATGCGGTCGGTGAGATAGCCCCAGGCGACCATGCCGATCGTACCCGCGACATAGGGCACCGCCGTCGCGAAGCCCGTCATCAGGTTCGAGAGCCCGAGCGGCTTGATCATCTGCGGCAGGAACAGCACCAGGCCGAGGCTCGCGGTGCCGATGCCGAGATAGACCACCGCGAGCGCGAGGACGCGGGGATTGTAGAGCGACTGGAGCACCGTGAAGACGCGCACGGAGTCGACCTGGTGCCGCTCCGCCTGCAGCTCCGCCGCGAGCCACTCCCGCTCCGCGGGCTCGAGCCAGCTCGCCACCGCCGGTCGATCGGTCAGGTAGAAGAGCACGACGACGCCCAGCAGCGCCGCCGGCACGCCCTCGCCGACGAACACCCACTGCCAGCCGGTGAGGCCAAAGATGCCGTCGAGCTCCAGCAGCGCCGTCGAGACCGGCGCGCCGAGCGCGATCGCGATCGGGAGCGCCGTCATGAAGCTCGCGACCACGCGGCCCCGATAGCGGGCCGGGAACCAGTAGGTGAAGAACAGGATCATGCCGGGGAAGAATCCGGCCTCCGCCACGCCGAGGAGGGCGCGCACGGTCGCGAAAGTCCAGGGACCCGTGACGAAGGCGGTGGCGGCCGAGAGCAGGCCCCAGGTGATCATGATGCGCGCGATCCAGACCCGCGCGCCGATGCGCTCCAGCACGATGTTGCTGGGGATCTCGAAGATGCAATAGCCCCAGAAGAAGCAGCTCGCGCCGAAGGCGAAGATCGAGGCGGTGAAGCCCAGATCCTTGTTCATGGTGAGGGCGGCGAAGCTGACGTTGATGCGGTCGAGATAGCAGATGAAGTAGAGCACGAAGCAGAACGGCAGCAGGCGTCGATAAAGCTTGCGGATCGTGGTCCTCTCAACGGAGTCCGTCATCGCGTCTCTCCCCGGGCCGCTCTGTCGTTGTGGGCGCAGCACTCGCGGGCGCGGCGAGGCCCGCGGGAAATCGCCGTCTCAAGGTTCGAAGAGTGGCCGGATCCGGCGCGGAGCGTCGTTCCGAGCCGCGATCCCCGCCACTATAGCATGGGTTGGGCACGCCTTCGCCGCGCGTTATGATCCAGAGGCTCCATGGATTCCCGCGGCGAATACTGGAACGAAGAGATCGAGACGATGGCGGCGGAGGCGCGCCGGCGGCTCGAGGCCGAGCGGCTCCGCGAGCAGATCGCGTACAACTATGCCAGTAGCGCCTTCTTCCGTGAGAAGCTGGACTCCGCTGGCGTGACGCCCGCCGACATCCGCGATGTCGCGGACCTCGCGCGCATTCCCTTCATGGAGAAGGGCGAGCTCGCGGCGTCCCAGGGGGACGGCACGCTCCTCGGCATCAACCAGTGTGCGCCCATCGAGGAGATCGTGCGCATCCAGGCGACCGGCGGCACCATGGGGCAGCCGCTGCGCATCGGCTGGACACGCCGGGACATCGCCGACTATTGCGAGATGGGCGCCCGCGCGCTCTGGGCCATGAGCTGTAGGCCCCGCGACATCGTGTTCACCACCATGAACTTCAGCCTCTACGCCGGGGGGCTCAGCGACCACCTCACCTTCGAGACCCTCGGCGCCACCGCGATCCCCTATGGCGTGGGCCAGAGCGAGCGGCTCATCCGCATGATGGCGGCGATCAAGGACAAGGTGTGCCTCTGGGCGACGCCCTCCTACGCCGTGCGGCTCGCCGAGGTCGCGCGCGAGATCGGCCTTGATCCGCGCGAGGTCGGCATCGCCAAGGGTTTCTTCTCCGGCGAGGCCGGCATGCAGGTGCGGGGCTACCGCGAGGCGATCGAAGAGGCCTGGGGCATGCGCGCCTGGGACATGTACGGCACCGGCGAACTCGCGCTGCATTCGGGCGAGTGCCGGTATCGCAATGGCGTGCATTACGGCGGCACCGGCTTCGCGGTGATGGAGCTGATCGACCCCGACACCGGCGCGGTGCTCCCGTTCGAGGACGGCGCCCAGGGCGAGGTCGTTTATACGTCGATCCGCCGCCAGGCCTGTCCGCTGCAGCGCATGCGGTCCCACGACCTGATGCAGGTCTTCACCGAGCCGTGTTCCTGCGGTCGCACCACCTTCCGCTTCAAGGTGCTGGGCCGCTCCGACGACATGATCATCGTCAAGGGCGTGAATGTGTTTCCGCTGGGCATCCAGGCGACATTGATGACGCTCCGGCCGCGGCTCACCGGCGAGTTCCAGGTCGAGTTGCCGCGCCCGCCGCCCATCGACTACGCCGTACCCATCCGGGTCGAGGTCGCCCGCGAGGTGCCGGCGGCGGCGCATGCCGATCTCGCGCACGAGGTCGCGGCCGCGCTTCAGCGCATGCAGAATTTTTCCGCAGCCGTGACGTTGGTGCCGCAGGGCAGCATCGGCAGCGAAAAGAAGCTCCGGCGCGTCATCCGCGCCTATCGGGGAGAGCAGCCATGAGCGAGGCGGTCGAGTTCGAGGTCCGCGAGGGCGTCGCCTTCATCACCCTCAGCCGGCCGGAGAAGCTCAACGCCATCAACGATGACGTACTGATCGGCCTGCGGGCGGCGATCGTGCGGCTGCGTGACGACGCGTCCGCCGGCGC
>DATFRA010000400.1:0-10261 GCA_035263705.1 Allostellaceae bacterium | reverse complement strand
ACGCGCGCATCGTCAAGATTTGTCACAATGTATTTCTGGGCATCGTCGCTCAGGCGCTAGCGGAGATCACCGTGCTGGCTGAGAAAAGCGGCGTGCCGCGCCATGCGTTTCTCGCCTTCGTCAACGACAGCGTGATGGGCTCGGTGTTCTCGCGCTACAAGACGCCGGCCTACGTGAACCTCGATTTCGCGGCGACCTTCACGCCGCCGTTGCTGCGCAAGGATCTGGACCTCGGCCTCGAGGCCGCGCGGGCCGAGGGCGTGCCGATGCCGCTCGCCGCGGCGACGCGCGAGATCGTCCAGAGCCTGATCGGCAACGGCTACACGGACTGCGATTTCGCGGCGCTGATCGAGCTCGAGGCGAAGGCCGCCGGCCTCAAGCTCGTCTCCGAGAACGCGCCGGTAAGCGACGGTCTCGAGCCGCAGAAATAGGGCGCTTCCTTCTCATTTCGCCGGTGGCAAGCCCGCGATCTTCCGCGCCTCGCCCGTGAGCTCGAGGATGTGCATGCCGGTGTTGGCGCGGTCGACGATGTAGATGTAGCCGCGGTCGTCGACCTCGACGTTGTTGGTCTGGATCGCGACCTTGCAGCGGTCCTGGCCGTTCACCTTCACGCAACGCTTGTCGGTGTTCTTGGTGATCGCCGGGATGAAATAGGCGGCTTCCCGCGCCCGGAACGGATTGCGCATGTCGACCGCGCGCACGCCCGCATTGAAGTGCGAGAAGAACATGATCTTCTTGTAGTAGATCGGCGTCATGTTCTCGTTCGAGGAATGGGTCCCGAACCGGCCGCCGCGATCGCAGAAGTCGCCGCTCGCCTCCGGCACGTAGAAATTCGAGACCACCTGCGGATGGGTCTCGACGGTGACGTCGACGAACCACACGAGCTGGCGGGGCTCGCCGCATTCGTTGGCGATCTGCTCGTCGGTGATGATCACGAAATCCCTGACCGAGCCCAGCTTGTCGTGGCTGAACTCCTCCATCTTCACGCCGAGCACGGGAAAGGTCGTGTGCGCGCCCACCATGCTCGAGAGATCGAGCCGGGCGACCTGTGGATAGAGCAGGTTCTCCGGCGTTGGGTCCTTGGGTCCGTTGATCAACTTGTCGCGATCGACGATCTGCAGCATCCCGCCGCCATTGGTGCCATAGCCGAAGTAGACGCGATTGCGCTCGGGGCCAACGGAGATCATGCCGTGCAACGCCGTCGGCACGTCGCCGGTGGCACCCGGCTGCTGGCCGGGCAAGCCGAAGTCGCGGATGAACTGCGGATGCGAAGGATCGCTCAAGTTATACACCTGGGTCATGCGGTTCGTACGCCAGCCCGGCACGCCCGAGACCAGGTAAGCAATGCCGGTATCGCACTCCCACCAGTTCTTGTGCGTGCCCTTGAGCCCCTCCAGCCGCGTCACCAGCACGGGCCTCGCGGGATCGCTTGTGTCCCAGATCTCATGGGCGGAGTTCCCGAAGGTGCGGAGCATGTAGGTCTTGACGGGATCGCCTTCGGGCAAGGTCTTGCCGTCGCAGACCCGCACCATCTGCGCCCCGCCCGCCTCGTATTGCCCCTCCTCGCCGGGAATATGCGCGAGATACTTGGGATGGCGTGGATCGGTCACGTCGATGAGCGACGTGCCGTTGGACTCGTGCTGCCCGGTGAGCGGATTTAGCGGCTTTGGCTCCTCGGGTGTCCCGCCGTGATGTCCGATATAGGCGATCCAGCGGCCCTTCTGCTGGTGGATGGTCGGCTGGTACGCGCTGCGCGCCTGGAGATCGCTGTAGCCGACGAGGCGCATGTCATGGGCCTCGGGAGGATCGCCGATCCTCTGCTCCTTGGCGCTCGAGAGATCCGGGCTCGCAAGCGCGATGGTCAGCGCAGACACGACGACGAGCCAACGGCACCTCATGGCGATCCTCTCCCTATTGATCTTTTGCTCACCAGCGCGAGAGCATAGCGGCGGACGGCGGTCGTGTCTCCGGTCCTCAGGAAATCGAGCTGTCCGCGTAGAGCGGGCGCAATCGGTTTCGGAAAACCTCAAGCTCGACCGAGGCCGGTAGCGCAGCCGCCACGCCCGCCTCGAGCGCGGCCTGTCGCGCGAGCGCGCCGGCTCTCCAGCGGGCCACGCACGCCGCCGACCACTCGAGCGCTGCCGGTGCGCCGTAGTGATGGTGATGGATGCGCGTGCGGTGGAAGCTCCGCGCGACGACTTGGTGCAGAACCGCACCACCGTCGATGAGATCGAAGATCACGCAAGGCCATTCGACTACGCGCACGACGTCGTCTCGAGCGTCTGCCAAGGCCTGCTCCATCACGAGCTTCCAGTTGGCGGCAATGTCGTTGGTGATCTCCGCGTGGAAGCCGCGCGTCTCGAGTCTGGCCTCCGCCAGCGCGGGCACGGATACCGCGAGCGCCGGCGGGTCATCATCGAGATGCACGAAGAGGAGGCCATGCAGCGGCTGTGCGGAGATGCGCTCGAGATCCGGCGAAAGCTCCCCGCTCGGTGCGACCGGCGGCGGCGCCGATATGAAGCGGCCCGCGATGTCATAGGTCCAGCCGTGATACCGGCAGCGGATCTGCTCGCAGTGTCCCCGACCGCTGTCGAAGAGCGGCAGCCTCTGGTGCCGGCAGACGTTGCGGAACGCGCACGGTGCGCCCCGCGCATCGGCGATCGCAAGCACCGGCCATCCGCCCAGGCTCTCCGCGATGTAATCGCCGGGCGTTCGGATGGCGTCGGCCCGCGCGAGCAGGAGCCAGGCGTTCCCGAAGACGCTGCGCCGCTCGCGCAGGAATGCCTCCGGCCCCGTGTAGAGCTCTGGCGGCAATGGCTCGTCGGTCTCCATGCAATCCTTTCGGCCGCGGGCGAAACGTCGACCATTTCTCGCAAGCGGAGACTTTCGTGTCGATACCGATCCCGAGTCCGCAGCCTTGGCGCTGCAGCGTGCTCGGATCTCGTCGAGGCCGTACTGGCCCGCCGCCTGCAACTGCCGTTGGATAGTCGGGCCACGCAGGGGGTATAGTCCCTCAGGGGAGGTACACCGCCTATGACCGCTGCGGCATTGATGGGGTTCGTGCTCGCTTTAATGGTGGCGGCGGGCTCGCCGGGGCCGAGCATCGCCGCGCTGGTCGCGCGCACGCTGACCGGCGGCCTGCGCGAGGTACTGCCGTTTCTCGTGGCGATGTGGATCGGCGAGGCGATCTGGCTGACGGTCGCGGTGGCGGGGCTCGCCGTGGCGGCACAGGCGTTCGCCCTCCTGTTTGCCGTGATAAAGTTCGCCGGCATCCTCTACCTGCTCTGGCTTGCCTGGACGATGTGGACCACTGCGCCGGATCTCGCACGCAAACCGATGCCCGCCGGCCGGAGGCCGTGGCGGATGTTCCTCGCGGGCATCGCGATCACGCTCGGTAATCCCAAGATCATGGTGTTCTACCTCGCGGTCGTCCCCACCCTGCTCGATCTCGGGCACTTGACGTTCGGCGCTTGGGCCGAGCTGACGCTCGCCATGCTCGTCGTCTTGATCGCGATCGACCTCGGCTGGGCGCTCGCGGCGGCACGCGCGCGGCGGCTTTTCAAGAACCACCGCGCGGTCCGCGTGGCGAACCGCGCCAGCGCCACGCTGATGGTCGGCGCCGCAGCGGCGATCGCGGCGGAGTGACGGGCGGGCTCCGATCCGATGTGGTCGATCCCGGACCGCGCGACTGTGCAGGCCACGCTTGCGTCAATCGTCGGCGCGATCCTGATCTTGTGGGCGGGCGGCGACATCGCGCTGGCCGGAAGTTACCTTGCGCGCTGTCCCGCCGCCAGTGATCACGATCGCCTTGCGGTTGCCGCGACGGAGCCATCCGAGTCCGGTTGCGCGACCCGCGCCTTGCCGCTCGAGGCGGACGCCGTGGTCGCGGTGTTGCCGGCGCCGCGCCGCGCCGCCGGCGCTCCCGAGCCACAGACCCTGACCATCGTGGGAGCCTTGGCCAAGGACGGATTCGAGGCACGCGAGGTCACGGTGATGCCGGCCTCGCTCGGAATATCGGCGCCTTACCTCGTGCCAGGCGCTGACCTGCGAGCGGTCTCGAGCGTAGTGCCGCTGGGCCCGCTTGGCCGTGCCACGCTGGACCGAAGCGGCGACGACACCATCCTCGACTGCGCGCCGGGTACCCAGCCCGCGGGTATCGCGTTCTCGACGGCGCGCTTGCCGCCGATCCCTGGCATGGGCATCCGCGTTGTGCATACTTCCGACCAGAATTTTCGTGTGGTGGTCGCGCGACCCGACGCTCCGACCACCATAACGCCGCGGCTGCTTGCGAAGCTGCGCGAGGCCGATAGCGCGACCGAGTCCTACGTGCCGCTGCCTCCCGATCTACCCGCCGACACGCCGCTCGACATCGATGTTCTGTGCCCAGCCACGGGTGGACATCTGACACTCACGGAAGCGGTGCTCGAGGCGCAGACCAAGCTGCCATCCGGCCGCGGCGCTTGGGTGCGCGACGTGCGGCGCTGGCAGGACAATGCCGCCGACGTTTTCACGCGCACGCAACGCTGGGACCTGACCAGGCTCTACGTGAGCGTGCCGTTCAACCAGAACAGCGTGGCCGATCCCCAGGCGCTCGCCGGCTTCATCGCCGACGCTGGCGGCCGCGGAATCGACGTATGGGCCCTGCTCTCGGAGTCCGCGGGGTCCGGCGACAGCGAGCGGACTCCGCTGGGCGCGGCGGCAGCTGCGCTCGCGGACTACAACGCCAGCGTCTCGAGCGAGGCGCAGCTCAAGGGCGTGATAGTGGAGTATGCGCCCGACCGCTTGTGGCGCTACGCCGAGGATCCCGGTGCCGAGGCGCAGGCGTTTCTCGCGCGGATACAGGCGCTGAAGCCGGTTGTGGGCATGCCGCTCGCGGCCGCGGTGCCGGCCTGGTTTCCGACGGACGCGTCGATCGCCGAGCGTTGGGCCGATGGGCTCGACGCCATGACCGTGATCACCGACAAGACCGACCCCACCGATGTCCGCCGTTCGGTCGCGCGCTTCTTGGCCTGGGGCACGCGGCGTAGCCGGCCGGTGGAAGTGGCGGTGGAGGCGCTGCCGCTCGAGGACAGCGAGCGGGGGCGCTTCGTACGCGCGGCGAGCGGCGAGCTCTGGCTGATCCCGCTCGGCGGGGCCGACGTGCTGGTGCTGCTGAAGGAACCCGCGAGCGGCTTGCCCGGGATCGCATTCCAGCAGGAGGAGGTCGTGCCCGTACCCGCGACCAGCCGAAGCTTCGCGGGTCAAGGCGCGCAGCTTCGCGAAGCACTCACGCCGCTCGAGCACGAGCTCGGCGCGTGGCCTTCCTTCGCGGGCATCGCATTCCACGGCTTGCTCGGCGGTCAGCGCTGATCGAGAGCAGCGCGCGATATCCAGCAGTCTAGGAAATGACCCTTGACTTTGAATGCCACGTCACGCTTCATGCCCGCGCAATCGACGTTTTGGCGCGAGCTTGCCAGCGTCGCCCGCTTGCGGGCCTCCGCTTCAAGTCACCCCCAAATCCAGGTTGTTCGAGACCGGGCGATTGTTGCGTCCGGTCGCGTGCGTACTTCCGCTACTGCCAAGGAGGCTTATATGGCTACCGGTACCGTCAAGTGGTTCAACCCCGTCAAGGGCTTCGGCTTCATCCAGCCGAGCGATGGCGGGCGTGACGTCTTCGTCCACATCAGCGCCGTCGAACGCGCTGGCATGGGGACCCTCACCGAGGGTCAGCGCATCAGCTACGAGGTCACGATCGAGCGCGGCAAGCAAGCCGCCACGAACCTCAAGGCGGCCTAGTCGCGACACCGACTAGATTGATTGGCGCGGAGCCGCAACGGCTCCGCGCTTTTCTTTTGGACGCGTTACACTTTCTTTGCGGTCTTGGTCGCGTGCTCGACCTCGGCGAGTGCGACCAGGATTTCGGCGCCACGGTTTGCCGCCGGTAAACCGCGGAACAGGAACACCAGGTTGATCACCGCCTGCAGCTCCTCGAAGGAGGCGCCGGCGCGGCGCGCCGCCGTCGCGTGGATGCGTGCGGCGTCGCTCAGATCCATCAGCAAGGCCGCGAACAGAATGAGCTGCGACGTCTTAACGTCGAAGCATCTCGGATACATCGCGTGAGCGCGGATCCCCTCCTGCATGTCCAGGATCTGCGGATCGATCGCGCCCGTCACCGCGAAGCGCGACTGAATGCGCGGCGGCACGTAGCCCAGCAGCTCCTCATAGATGCGGCCCCGCTCCTCGATGGTCTGCTTGGGATCGCGGTACTCGCCGACCACGTTGCGGATCGCCTGGTGATCAAAGGGAGCCTGGTTCATGGGCGGTTCTCCGGATTTTGTGTGTGAATGACGGGATCGTCTCTCAAAGCGGATCCCAGCTGAAGACATCGGCCGAGCGGTCGAGTGGATAGAAGGAGGTTCGGAACGCCGGCACCATGGTCTCCGCGAGCGCTTCCGGCGTCCAGCCGCCGTCGCGGTGCGCCGAGCGGATCGGCCGCGGCTGGCTCATCAGGAACACC
The DNA here is from genome assembly GCA_035263705.1 of Allostellaceae bacterium. Taxonomy (GTDB): domain Bacteria; phylum Pseudomonadota; class Alphaproteobacteria; order ATCC43930; family CGMCC-115725; genus DASZHJ01. The sequence continues at coordinate 3,765 of DATFRA010000400.1, read as the reverse complement.
TCGTTCTTGCGCACCGCGAGAATCTGACCGGTCACGTCCTTGGCAAGGTCGCTCAGCAGGAACACCGCGAGCGGCGCGATCTTGTCGGCGGTCATGGTCTTGAGACGCTCGACGCGCGCCTCTTCCTCAGGGGTCTCCGTCGGGATCGTGCCGATGAGCCGGCTCCAGGCGAAGGGCGAGATGCAATTCGAGCGCACGTTGAAGCGCGCCATGTCGAGCGCGATCGACTTCGAGAGCCCGACGATCCCCATCTTGGCGGCGGCGTAGTTCGCCTGGCCGAAATTGCCGATCAACCCCGAAGTCGAGGTGAAGTGCACGAAGGCGCCCGACTGCTGCTCGCGGAAATGCAGCGCTGCCGCCTTCGAGACGTAGAAGCTCCCCAGCAGGTGCACCTGGATCACCGACTCGAAGTCGGCGACGCTCATCCGGTGAAAGATGCGGTCGCGAAGGATGCCGGCGTTGTTGACGACGGCGTCGACGCGGCCGAAGGCCTCGAGCGCGGTCTTGACGATGCTGTCGGCACCGGCGGCATCGCCCACGCTCGCGGTGTTGGCGACCGCGACCCTGCCTGCCGCCATGATCTCGTTGACGACCTCGCGTGCGGGGCCCGCATCGGCGCCTTCGCCGTCGGCGCCGCCGCCGAGATCGTTGACCACGACCTTGCCGCCCGACCGCGCCGCCAGCAGCGCAATCGCGCGCCCGATGCCGCGGCCCGCACCGGTGACGACCACGACCTTGCCGTCGAGGCAACCCTTCTGCGCCATCTCCGCCTCCGCCAATTGCCATGTCGACTCTGACACGGCAATTTCGCGGGGGTCAAACGCGGTGCCTACGCGACGGCAGCACGGCGGAGCAACCGCATGTTCTCGATCGTCCGCGCGCAGGCGCGCGCGGCTTCGCCGCCCTTCACGACGAAGTGATCCAGGAAGAAACTCTTGTGCTCCTGGTGCTCGTGGAAACGCTGGGGCGTCAGCACGGCGGAGATCACGGGTACCTCGGTGTCGAGTTGGACCCGCATCAACGCGGCGATCACGGCATCCGCCACGAACTCGTGGCGATAGATGCCACCATCGACGACGAAGCCCGCCGCCACGATCGCCACGTACCGGCCCGTCTTGGCCAGCAGCTTCGCCTGCAGTGGGATCTCGAAGGCGCCGGGCACGTCGAAGAAGTCGATACGGTCCTTCGAGATGCCGAGCCGCTTCAGCTCCGCCGCGAAACCCTCGCGGCATCGGTCGACGATGTCCTTATGCCAGCACGATTGCACGAAGGCGATCCGAGCGCCGCCGTGGCTCGGCTGGGTCTCTTCGGCGTGAATGGTCTCTCGATAGCTCTGATTCATGGGTCGCTCCTTCACATCAGGACCAGAATCAGGGCGTACGGGCCTCGGCCGGCGCGGCGCCAACCGCCGCGCGAGGCCGAGCTCATCCCGCTCTCTTTCATCCGGACTGTGACCGTCGGCGTCGGAATTGCACCGACTCTGCTGACCCCGCCGGATCGCTCCGCCGGGCGCTCGCGGGCTCAGGCGATCGCTCGCCATCACCGCCGGTGGGGACTTCCACCCCGCCCCGAGAACGTTCGCCGCCGGAACGCTCGCCCCGGCGACCTTGCATCTATAGATCGCCGCGGCATGCTTGGCAAAGCCGATCCGAGCGCCGCCCGGACGGTCCGGGATGGAGACTATTTGATGGATCTGCAACTCAAGGGACGCGCCGCGCTGGTCACCGGCGCCAGCATGGGGATCGGCCGCGCCGTCGCCCGCATGCTCGCGGCCGAGGGCGCCAAAGTCGCAGTGGTGGCGCGGCGGAAGCCATTGCTGGAGGAGCTCGCGGCCGAGATCGCCCGCGCCCAGGACCCGGCGGCGGCGCTCATCGTGCAGGACGTGATGGCGCCCGACGCGGCGCAGCGCATCCGCGATCAGGCGATGGCGGCACTCGGAAAGGTCGAGATCCTCGTCAACTCCGCCGGCGGCAGCCGACCGCTCCCCATCGATGCCGGTGACGACAGCTGGGACGAGGCGATGACCCTCAACTTCACCCGCGTACGCCAGCTCACTCAGGCGCTCCTCGACGAATTGGCGGGCGAGATCAAGACCGCGGGCGGAACCGCGCCCGCCATCATTGCGCAGGACATCATGGCCGAGGATGCCGCGACGGCGCTGGCCGCCGCCGCACTCCGCGCCGTCGGCCATATCGACATTCTCGTCAACAATGCCGGCGGCAGCCGGCCGCTGCCGATCGACGCACCCGAGAGTGCATGGGAGGAGGCGCTCACCTTGAATTTCACGCGCTATCGACAGGTGACACAGGCGTTGCTGCCGCAGATGATCGAACGCGGCTGGGGCCGCATCATCAACATCACCGGCAAGTCCGAGCCCGAGGGCCTCAACGCTGCCTTCGCCGCCAAAGCCGCGGTGCATGCCTGGGCCAAGGGATTGTCCCGCGAGATCGGAAAGCATGGCATCACGGTCAATTGCATTCCGCCGGGACGGATCATGAGCGAGCAGATCCGCCGCAATTACCCCGAAGCGTATCGGGAGAAATTCGCCGAGGAGGAGATACCGGTTGGCTATTGGGGAGAGCCGGAGGATCTCGCCGTGCTTGCCGTCTTTCTGGCGTCGGCGCGCGCGCGATACATCACCGGCGCGGTCATCCCCGTCGATGGCGGACTTCGCCGTTATCAGTTCTGACCGCCCCACCTGTTCGGTTGCCCTACTCCGCGGGCGCGGCCGCCATCTCCGGATGCGAGACGAAATGCTCGCTCATCCCGAGCCTGCCGAGCGCGAACAGTCCGGCCGCAACTGCGGCATAAGCCAGCGCAACGGCGGGCATCACGCCAAGTCCACCGCCGATGCCGACCGCTTCGCCATGCATGAAGCCGAAATAGGTCAGCACCGCGCCCGCGAAGGCAAAGGCCGAGGCCTTGACGAAATCGCGCTCGATCACGAACACGCCGATCGCTCCCAGGATGAGACCGGCAAGGATCGAGCCACCGCCCATCACTTCGAGCCCGTGATAGATTACGCCCTGCTGCGGCAGCGAGGCGATCGCGGCCGCCTTGACGGCATCGACCTTGTCGGCCGCGAGCCCGCCGACGCTCTGGGCCGCCGCCATTGTCGCAGCCAGCATCGTATCGATCTGCAGCTTGGCCCAGGCGGCAAGATGCGGCGTCAGCGCCAGCACGATCGCGGGCGCATGCTTGACCGGCGTGGTCTGGAACGCCTGCGCGCCGATCAGCATGCCGATATAGAGCAGGATCGGCGAGATCGCGACCACCGGCACCAGCGCCAGCAGCACCGAGATGATGCCAAGCCAGGACAGCACGATCACCATCACGCCGCTGGCGGCCGAATAGCCGATCCGCCCGCCCATGGCCTTCCAGCCGGGATGGCCGATATAGACCGCGTTGATGAAAGGATTGCCCATGAGGCAGCCGATCAGGCTGACGATGCCGTCGGCGGTGAGCACCCGCGTGGTCGGATATTCGTCGCCGGCGGCTTCCGCGCTCTCGACATTGTCCATGGCCTCGACCAGGTCATAGATGCCGAACGGGATCGCGGTCACCAGGATGATGCCGAGATATTCGAAGCCGGAGAACACGTGGTTCACGGCCGGGATCGGCACCGAAAAGCCGAAATTGGCGAAGGCATCACCGAGGCCCTTCAGGCTGAGCCCGCCGAGCCCGAGGCCGAAGATGTTCGACCCCCAGGCGATGACCATGCCGGCCGCGATCGCGACGAGGCCGGCCGGAATACCGCGCGGATAT
>DATFRA010000399.1:0-3303 GCA_035263705.1 Allostellaceae bacterium | reverse complement strand
GCAGATGCTGGCGCGAGTCGGTATCGAGACCAAGGTCGTGACCATGCCAGGCAGCGTGTACATGTCGCGCAGGACTGAATTCAGCATCATGCTAGGCGCATGGGCGACGGACACCGGCGAGGCCTCTTCGTCCATCCGGGGTGTGCTCGCCACGTATGACGAGCGCAAAGGCTGGGGCACCGGAAATCCCGGCCGCTACTCGAATGCGGAGATCGACAGGCTGCTCGGCGAGGCCCTGCAAACGCTCGGTAGAGACGATCGGGAGGCGCTGCTGCAAAGGGCGACGGAGATCGGGATGGCCGATTTCGGCGTGATCCCACTCTATGTGCAGCTCTCGACTTGGGCCAGCCGCCGCGGCCTGCGCGTCGTCGGTGGCGCCTTCCCCGAGACCCTTGCGATCAACGTTCATCCGGTGCCGTGAGCGCGGATCCGAGGGAATAGGGTGCTCGGCACACAACTACGCCCGACGGATTTCATCGGTAAGTGCCTCTAGCGCACGCTGTGCGCCGCCATCTGCGCGATCCCGCCCCGCAGTGCGCCCGCCTCGACGTTGCGCCAGAGCACCTCCTGGCCCATGGGGAGCGCGCGGCTGTTGGGCATGGCGAGCCAGAGGCGCATGAGGAGCCGGTCGCGGCCGCTCGCGGCGTCGTCCTCGAAGGGCGTACGGCCGTGATAGGTGACATGCGAGTTCAGGAACTGGATGTCGCCGGGCGCCAGCGTCATCTCGAAGGAGAGCTCCCTAGCGAGCGCCAGAAGCATATCGAGCGCCTCCTTCTGTTCCGCGCTCATCCTGGGTACGCCAGGCACGGTTTGCGCCGCCTCGATGTAGGTGAGCGAGAAATGGCTGGTGAAGCAGCCGTCGCGCACGCCGAACACCGGAAGCGCGTAGACGTTCTCCGCGGTCTCGGACTCTTCGCCGTGGCGGCTGCGGTGATAGGGCTCGAACAAGAGCGCACAGAGATCGGGACGGCGCTTCAGCATCTCGTTCATGACCGATACCGAGCTGCAGATCGTGCTGACGCCGCCCTTCGCCGCCTGGCGCACGCAGAGCAGCGCCACCACGTCGGTGCGGTCGGTATGGAAGCGCAGCAGCCCGTTGCTCAGCGTGCGCGCGTAGGACGACAGGAACGGCTTGCCGTCGGCCATGCGCACGCGCTCGATCTGGCCGTATTTCTCGCCGACCTCCGCGCCCTCGTCGCGGATCAGGCGCATGAGCTCGCCGCTCCTGTTTTGGAACACCGGCGTTCCGAGGTTCGCGCCGATCCCGAAGTAGAGTTTCCGCAGCTGGTCCTCGCTGTAGCGCGCGACCGGGAGCCCGCGGAGCTTCATCATGCCGCAGCCGTTTTCGAGCTCTTCCGCGATGTCCGCGAGCAAATTCGAGAGCCCCGGCAGCGGAAAATTCGCGCGCCGGATCTCGTGCCAGCCGAGGCCGCGGCGCTCGACGCCCGCGAGCGCCGCCTCGATTTCCGCGATGTCGGCAGGCCTGAGATCGCGCACCCAGCGCCTCGAGCGCGCGATGTCCTTGCCACGCCAGGCGCAGGCGCCCGTGATCGGAACAATGCCAGTCATTGGATAACGGGCCCTTCGTAGGATCGCGGTGACGCTAATCCCCAGTCCACGCAAAGGTCAATTGGCACGATGGAATAGAGATCACCACGGAGACGGCGAGGCAGTGCGATAGGGTCATTCGTGCTCTCACATTGCCTCGCCGCCTCTGTGGTGAGAGATTCCTTTGCGTCTCAGGCTTCGGAAAGGATCGAGCAATGCCTGCTCCCCTCACCCGCTCGCTCGGCGAATTTGTTTCCGGCCTCCGGTACGAGGCGCTGCCGACGGCCGCCGTCGAGGTCGTGCGCCTCGGTTTTACGGACTGTGTCGCGGCAATGCTGGCGGGTGCCTCCGAGCCGGTGGCGCGCATCGTGCGCGAGAGCCTGGGGACGCGCGGTGCCAAGGGCGAGGCGCGCCTCGCTTTCGGCCCCGAGCGGGCGAGCGCACCCGAGGCGGCGCTTGCCAATGGCACCGCGGGCCACGCCCTCGACTATGACGACGTGGCGCTTGCAGGCCATCCGAGCGTGGTGCTGGTGCCGGCGGTGCTCGCCGAGGCCGAGGCGCTGGGTGCCGATGGGCGCGCGGCGGTCGCGGCCTATGTCGCGGGCTACGAGACCTGGGCGCATCTGGTGGAGCGGGACCCCGATCCTTACCACCGCAAAGGCTGGCACCCGACCGCAGTGATGGGGCCAGTGGCAGCCGCCGCGGCCGTCGCCAATCTGCGCCGGCTCGATGCCGAGAAGGCCACCATGGCGCTTGCCATTGCGGCCTCGATGGCCGCGGGCGTGGTCGCGAATTTCGGCACCATGACCAAGCCGTTTCATGCCGGCCGCGCGGCGCAATCCGGCATCATCGCCGCGCGCCTCGCGGCTGCGGGCATGACCGCGTCGACGGACGCCCTCGAGCATCCAGTCGGATTCCTGCGCGCGCTCTCGCTGCAGGGCCGCGTCGACACGGAGACGCCGCTCGCCGCCCTCGGCAAGTCCTGGCGCATCACGGAGAAGGGCCTCAACGTCAAGAAGTACCCGATGTGCTACGGCGTCCATCGCGCGCTCGACGGCATGCTCGAACTCGTGCGCGAGCACAAGCTGACCCCCGTCCGCGTGAGGGAGATCGCCGTGACCACGGGCAGGACCCAGGCCACCATGCTCCGCAATCACCGGCCGCAGACCGGGCTCGAGGCGAAGTTCAGCATGGAATTCGCGATGGCCTCGGCCTTGACCGCGGGCCGTGCCGGCCTCGCCGAGCTCACGGACGGCTTCGTGCGCCGGCCTGAGGTGCAGAGCGCCATGGGCAAGGTTTCGATCGCCACCACCGACACCGTCGCCGAGGACGACCCTATCTTCGCCGCCTTCGACAGGGTCGATGTCACGCTTGCGGACGGCAAGCACGTCGCGAGCCCCGAGTTGCGCTATGCCCGCGGACACTGGGCGTTGCCGCTTCGCCCCGAGGAGCTTTGGGCGAAATTCCGGGACTGCGCGGGGACTACGCTGCAGGAGAACGGCGCCCGCGTACTGTTCGACGGCCTGCAGTCGCTGGAGCGCCACGGCAACCTGCGCGAGCTCGGCGCTTCAGCCGCTTGAGGCGGCGTGGGGATTTCGGGGCGGCGATCGCGAGCCTCAGCGCGCGAGCGTGGCCCAGTGCGAGGCGAAGACGATGACCGACAGGACGAAGCCGAGCCCTACGTTGACCGCGACGCCAGAGGTGAACGCGAGGAACGGTTTCGAGCCTCCCGTCGCCAGCTCGCGGAACCGCGTG
>DATFRA010000398.1:0-6657 GCA_035263705.1 Allostellaceae bacterium | reverse complement strand
AAGCTCGTCGGCGATTTGCGCACCCGACGAGCCGGCGCCGATCACCAGCACCGCTCCTCGAGGCAACTGGTCTGGATTGCGATACGCGCTGGAATGAATCTGCGTGATGCCTGCATCCGCCGACACAAGGCTGGGGACGATCGGGCGCTGGAACGGCCCGGTGGCGGCCACGACATTTGCGGCTTCGATTGCGCCCGCCGACGTTTCGGCATGAAACCCGCTGCCGTCCGCCTTTTTGCGAAGGGCCGTGACCTCGACGCCGCAGCGTATGGGAGCTCCGATCTTCTCCGCGTGACCGACGAAATAGTCCACGACCTTGGCGGCGGAGGGGAAGCTCTCGGCGTCGCTGTCCGAGAACGTGCGACTGGGAAATCTGTCATGCCAAGCCGGACCGTTGGCGACGAGAGAATCCCATCGCTCGGAACGCCATCGCTCGGCAATCCGATGCCGCTCGACGATGAGATGCGGCTCGCCGTGCTCGGTCAGGTGCTCGCTCATCGCCAGCCCGGCCTGACCACCTCCAATGATGAGCGTCTTGACTCTTTCAACTGACATCGCCGGCGTTCCGCTTCGAATTTCCTGGCATTGCAAACGGCGAGGCAATGTCGCGTGCGCCTCTGTATCGGTAAAATATTATTATTTGAGGATCGAGATCGATAAAATTGATCCGCCACGATCGGTCAATAGCGGTTCGTCGGCAAGATGGTGAGATGCGCTACCGTCACGTGCGCTGGTTGGCTGACCGCATAGAGGACGCCGGCCGCGATATCCTCGGGCTTGAGCGCCACGCCGAAGCTCTCGAAATACGCCTTCGTGCGCGCTTGGTCTCCGCGGAACCGGCGAAGGACAATATCCGTCTCCGTGAGACCTGGTAGGATCTCAATAACGCGGATCGGCGTGTTCGCGAGATCTCCGCGCAATCCATCAGTGAAGGCATGCACGGCAGCCTTGCTCGCGCCGTAAGCGACCATCTCCGGGATCACCCTCAGGGCGTTGATGGAGCCGATGTTGACGATGTCGCCGCGCCCACGCGCGATCATTCCGGGTAGGACAGCACGCGTCACGCGCATGAGGCCCGACACATTTGTCTCGATGATGCTGGTCCAGTCCTCGGTCCGCCCCTGATCGAAGCGGGTGCGGCCGCCCACATCGTGTCCGGCGTTGTTGACGAGGAGGTCGAGCGCGCGAAACTCGGCCGGTACATTCTCCGCGAGCGCATCGACGGTGGCGTAGTCCGTGACGTCGAGCCGCATAACATGAGCGCACGAGCGGTGCCCCGCCGCCGTCTGCTCGAGCGCCACCACATTTCGGCCGGCGAGTACGACGCGCGCGCCGGCCGCGAGCAGCGCGGCAGCGATGGCCCTTCCGATCCCGCTGGAGGCGCCGGTGACCAACGCGATGCGGTCATCCATCATCATGTCTCGAACCTCCTCGCCCTTCGCATCGGCCGCCGGTCTTCCGGCCCTCCGCATGGCCTGACTCTTATTTTCTATTCCGCCCCCGCTCCAGATCCATGTACCCGTCGCGGGTCTGCGGAAGCTTGCGATCGAGAAGACGGGAGGCAATCACCGTGCGGAGAATCTGCGCGGTGCCGCCGCCGATCGTGAACATCCGGGCGTCGCGGACCATCCGCTCGAGCGGCAGGTCGCGGCCATAGCCCTCGGCGCCGAAGATCTGCAGTGCGTCGTTGGTAACCTTGATCGCCATCTCCGAGGCGAACACCTTGGCCTGCGCCGCCAGGGTCGGGTCGGGGAACCCTGCGGGGTTGCTGGATGCCGCATTGTAGATGAGGGCTTGCGCCGCGGCGATCCCGATCGACATGTCCGCCAGCATCCATTGCAGCCCCTGGAACTCCGCGATGGGCCGCCCGAACTGCTCGCGGGTCTTCGCGCGCTCGAGCGCGAGCTCGTAGGCGCCCTCCGCGAGACCGAGCGCCACCGTGGCGGCGCCGACGCGCTGGCTGTTGTAGGCGTTCATCAGGCCCGCGAAACCGCGACGCACGCCCTCGGGCGGAATGAGCGCCATCGCCGCCGGCACTTCCAGATCGCGGAGCAGGATCTCCGTCTCGGGGATACCGCGGAGCCCCATGGCGCGGCTGCGGCGGCCGATCTCGAGGCCCTTCGCGTCGCCGCGCACGGCGATGAATCCCGCGATACCCTGCTCCTCGCCGGCCTCGTCGAAGACGCGCGCGAAGATGAGATGGAGCCGCGAGACGCCGCCGCCGGTGATCCAGTGTTTCTTCCCATTCAGGATGTAGACGTCGCCGCGCTTGTCCGCGCGCGTCGTCATCTCGGAGGCGGCGCTTCCGGCCTCGGGCTCGGTGATGCAGATCGCAGGCTTGTCGCCGTCCAGGACGAGGTCGGCGGCAAGCCGTTTCTGCGCCTCGCTGCCGTAGCGCATGATCGCGCTGATCGCGCCCATGTTCGCCTCGACGACGATGCGGGCGGTGACGCCGCAGACCTGCGCCATCTGCTCGATCGCGAGTACGGCCTCGAGGAACCCGAGCCCCCTGCCGCCGTAGTCCGTCGGGATGGTCATCCCCATGAGCTTCGCCTCCGTGAGAAGGCGTACGTTCTCCCAGGGATATTCCTCCGTGCGATCGACCTCCGCCGCCCGCGCGGCGATCGCGCCGCGTGCGACGTCACGCGCTTGCGCCTGAAGTGCCTTCTGCCCGGGACCGAGATCGACCATGGCCCGCCCACTCAAGATTCGGCAGACCATCTCGCCCAGCCGGGGTACCCGGTGTCAATGCGATTGCGGCTTAGGGCGGTGGCTTGAATTGCTTCGCGAGCGCCAGGCCCTGGCGCTGGTAGTTCGAGCCGATGCCTTGGCCATAAACCTGGGCGGGCGTGTCGGCCATCTTCTCGTAGCGGAGCCAGCCGATGGGCTGGCCGTGCTCGAGCATGAAGGGGATCTGGTGCGAGCGCACCTCGAGCACGGCTTTGCTTCCGGCGCCTGCCTGACCATGGCCGAAGCCGGGATCGAAGAAGCCCGCGTAGTGCACGCGATACTCGCCCGACCGCGCCTCGTAGGCGACCATCTCGGCGGAAAGGTCGGGCGGCACGATCACCTCTTCGCGGGTCGCGAGGATATAGAACTCGCCGGGGTCGAGCGTGAGCGTCGGCTCCTTCCGGAAGTGGAGCGGCTCCCAATAGTCCTCGGGGTCGTAGTGGCGGACGAGGCTCAGGTCGATCCGGTCCGTGAAGCGTTTCGCGCGGTAGCCGATCACGCTGCCCGGGCCTTCGCCCTTGAGGTCGATGGTGACGGGGACCAGGTTGTCGGGGAGCGGCTGCTTCGCGTCATAGGGACGGACTAGCTCGCCGTCGCGGTACCGGCGCCGGAGGTTGCCGTTGCTGAGGCTGATGCCGGAGACGCCCCGCTGGAGGCGAAGCTGGTTGAGCCGCGTGCCGGGCCGCGCCACGACGCTGAAGGTCTGCGGCGCCACCTCGACGTAGAGGCGTCCGCGATAGCCGGGCGGCACCTCGTCGAACACCTCGGCGTGCTCGGTGATGAGGCGCGTCAGTACGTCGAGCCGGCCCGTGGAGCTCTTCGGATTGGCGTAGCCGCGCACCGGCTGGGGAAGCGCCAAGAATTCCTGGAGCGGGATCACGTAGACCTTGCCGGTCTCGAGCACGGCGCCACCGGTCAAATCGATCTCGAGGCCGTCCATCGCCTTGATCCGGTCCATAACTTTGGCGGACCCCGGCAGGAAACTCGCGCGGACGCGGTAGGCGAGCCGGTCGAGGCGGAGATCGAGGCTCGCAGGCTGGATCTGGTCTGCGGCCACGGGCTCCGACGCCATGATGACGTTGGACGTCACGAACTCCCGCAGGAACTGGCTCGGCTGGATGCCGTTGCCGGCCTGCGCGGACGCGCGGCGATCCGGCTCGCCGGGTGTGTCGTCCCCGGTCAGGGTCAGCTTGTGGATCTCCGCGGCCATGCCCAGCAGCCTAGCAGGTCCCGCTCATGAACAAAGCCATTGGCTCGCCATCTCATCGACAGGCGTTGCAACCGCCCACAGGGACGCGCATGGGAGAGGCCAGCCGAGACGCCGAATTCTTGCTGCGTTATCGGCGTTTCCCCAGGTTTCACAAGGACGCCTGTGACAAATCCTGTGGGCAAGTCAGGGCCGGCCGAGATGAGTGCGTGCGGCGGCCTCCGGGTCGGCCTCGTCCAGCAAATCGAGCGCGTCGGGCTCGGCACCCGTCTCGATCTCGGCGCCGAGCTCGCGGGCGATCTCGCGGAGCGGCGCAAGCGCTGTCTCGTCGCCGGTGAAGCGCACGCGCTTCAACCCGTGGCGGAGCGCCGCGAGTGTGGTCCCGGCCTCGTCGCCGCAGTCGAGCACCGCCGCGACCGCGACCCCGGGAAAATCCGCGCGGGCAGTCTCGATGAGCGCCTTGAACCAGAGCGAACCCATGTAGCCGCCGGCGCCGCGGGCGCTCGCGAGCGTAACCGGCACCTTGAGGTCGCGGGCGGCGGCGAGGGCGGCGCGGGCGTGATCGAGCGAGTGGACGATGACGCGCTTGCCGCTCACGCTTGCGGACTGCTCACCCGAGCTTGCCGACCGCGGCGGCGGCCTCGACCATGCGGTTCGAGAAGCCCCACTCGTTGTCGTACCACGACAGCACCCGGCAGAACCGCTTGCCGAGCACGATTGTCTGCGTCACGTCGAAGGTCGAGCTGGCGGAGTTGTGGTTGAAGTCGGAGGAGACCAGCTCCTCCTTGTTTATCGCGAGGATGCCGCGGAACCGGTTCGAGTTGGCCGCGCTCACCATGAGCTCGTTGATCTCCTGCGCCGAAGTATCGCGCAACGCGCTGAACTTGAAATCGATCAGCGAGACGTTGGCGGTCGGCACGCGGATCGAGGAGCCATCGAGCTTGCCCTTGAGCGCGGGCAGCACCAGGCCCATCGCCTTGGCGGCGCCGGTCGAGGTCGGGATCATCGAGAGCGCGGCGGCGCGCGCGCGGCGCAGATCCTTGTGCAGCGTGTCGACGGTCGGCTGGTCGCCGGTATAGGAGTGGATCGTGGTCATGAAGCCGTGGTCGATGCCGACGCCTTCGTTGAGCACGTAGGCCACCGGCGCCAGGCAATTGGTCGTGCAGGAGCCGTTCGAGATCACGGTGTGCTTCGACGAGAGCTGGTCGCTGTTGACGCCCATCACCATGGTGAAATCGACGCCGTCGGCGGGCGCCGACACGATGACGCGCCTGGCGCCGGCCTCCAGATGCTTCGCCGCCGCCTCGCGTTTGGTGAAGATGCCCGTGCATTCGAGCGCCACGTCGACCTTGAGCGCCTTCCACGGCAGCTTCGCGGGATCGCGCTCGGCGGAAACCGCGATGTGGCCGCGGCCGATGTCCATCCAGTTGTCGGCGGTCTTGATCTCGCCATGAAAAGGACCGTGGATGCTGTCGTGCTTCAGCAGATGCGCGTTCGTCGCGACCGGGCCCAGGTCGTTGATGGCGACGCATTCCAGGTCGTCGCGGCGCGCCTCGTGAAGCGCGCGCAACACCAGCCGCCCGATGCGCCCAAATCCATTGATCGCGACGCGTGTGGTCATGAACTCCTCCAAACCGATAGCGCCGCCTCGGCGACCTTCTCGGCGGTGATGCCGAAGTGGCGGTAAAGATCCTCGGCGGGCGCCGAGGCGCCGAAGCTCCGCATGCCGATCACCGTGCCGGCCTCGCCGACGTAGCGCTCCCAGCCGAAGGGCGACGCGGCCTCCACGCCGATCCGCGGCGCCGTGCCCAGCACGCGCGCGCGGTAGGCGGCGTCTTGCGCGTCGAACAATTGCCAGCACGGCAGCGACACCACCGCGGCGGCCACGCCTTTCGCCGTCAGCAGGTCGCGCGCGGACATCGCGATGGAGACCTCGGAGCCGGTCGCGACCAGCGTCACCGCGCGCGGTCCCCCGTCGGCCTCCGCCAGCACGTAGCCGCCCCGCGCGGAGCGGTTCTCTTGCGTGTCGCGCCGGAGCGTCGGCAGGCCCTGGCGCGTGAGCGCGATCACCGACGGAACCTTCGGCGAGGAGAGCGCCAGCTCCCAGCACTCCGCGGTCTCCACGGGATCGCCCGGCCGGTACACGCGCAAGCCCGGGATCGCGCGCAGCGCCGCCAGCTGCTCGATCGGCTGGTGCGTGGGCCCGTCCTCGCCAAGGCCGATCGAGTCATGCGTCATGACATAGATCACCCGCACGCCCATCAGCGCCGAGAGACGGATCGAGTTCCGGCAATAGTCGGTGAAGATGAGGAATGAGCCGCCATAGGGGACCACGCCGCCGTGGAGCGCGAGCCCGTTCATGGCCGCCGCCATGCCGTGCTCGCGCACGCCGTAATGGATATAGCCGCCGCCGTAATTCCTGGGAGTCAGTTCGGCTTGGCTTTTTGCCTTCGTATTGTTCGAGGGCGTGAGGTCGGCTGAGCCGCCGATCAGCTCCGGCATGACGGACGCGAGTGCATCGAGCACGGCGCCCGAGGCCTGGCGCGTCGCGATCTTCGGCGCGTCGGCCGCGAATTTCGTCTTCACCGCGGCGAGCGCGTCGCGCCAGCCCGCGGGCAGCTCGCGCGACTGGCGCCGCTCGAACTCGTGCCGCACGTCCGCCGGCGCTTCGGCGAGCCGCTCGCGCCAAACGCGCGAGGCCTCGGCACCCCGCGCGCCCA
>DATFRA010000397.1:0-26036 GCA_035263705.1 Allostellaceae bacterium | reverse complement strand
CTAGCTGCCGTGAAAATGTGGGGTCTCAAAAAGCTCACCCCGAAAGGAGAACCGCTTCAGTGAATCCGAGAATGGTGTTGCGACCAACGCGTTCAAAAGTTCGTCCGCACCTGTATCATCAATCGTGATCCTGCGCTCTAGGTCATGAACTCATAAACGCGGCAAGCGCCGTCCACGCTTCCGGTGTCAGCAGTGAAGCGGACATGAAGCGAAGGCGCTCGCTCTTCGAATTTTGGACCCGAAGGAGACCTAAGCCGGTCTCAACCGCGTCCAATCGTTTGCGCTAGCAATCACGTTGAAGCGCGGAGCTGGCGGCGACTTATCAAACCTTGTTGCCCAGGCCGTCGACGACTTCCGCAGCCACTAGGTCAGGTCTCGGTAAGCAATCCAAGGTCGATTGGAGGAATTCCGCTTCCAGAGGCATGAAGCTGGAGACCGTCACGTCGCTCGATGCCTGGGCCATTTCAAGATCTGATCGTCGGATGACTGTTACAATTCAGACTGGGACACCGCCGGATTAAACATGCATCCGCCCTGACCGACCCGATCCTATCCAAAGTGAAAGGCGTGGACAGGAGCAATCTTTGGGCGTTGTGCAACCGTATTGGCCAGTCGCTTCACCTTCGGGCATTCCCGGATCAGCCAGTCCTGCGGCATCCACTGCGCCAACATCCAGACGTAGATGTCGAGTACCGTGAATTTCTCGGCAAGGAAGTACGGACCCTTGCCCAACGTCTCCTCGAAGATACGATAGTGACGCTCGACATACGCATTCGCTGCATCCTTGACGCTGCCTGCGCACGCCGGATCGGTGGCATATCTGGCCGGAAAAAGCTTCCGCAGCTCTCCCTCATAGACATTCGCCTGGAAGTAACTGAGCCAGCGGTCGTGATGGGCCCTAGCGTAGCTTCCGGGGTTCGGTGCTAAACCGAACTTCGGAAATGCATCTGCAATATGCAATAGGATCGCTGGGCCCTCGGCGATGTACGTGCCGTCCGGAAGCCCGACCGCCGGGAGCTGTTGCCGCGGATTGATGCGTCGGTACCCCTCGGTCAGGTTCTCGTCGGTCTCTCGGCTGACGGCGATAAACTCATAGTCGACCCTAGCCTCGGCAAATGCAGCTTCAATTGCCAGTGAGCCGGTAAGTTTCCAGCCGTAGAGGCGATAACCAGTCTTGACTTTCTTATCCATGCGAAGAACACCCGTGGCCTAAGACCGTCTATCTTAGCTCATAGGTCATAGGTTTCGCTGCCTCGCGTCGACCCGCCTTGTTCGATCATCGATTTCAGGGCGGGAAGCTTCTTTTTGAGTTCGGCCTCGAACCGCCGCGACACCATGAGGTCAGGGAAGTTAACCGACATTCCCGAGATCCCGACGAAATAGCGCGATTTTCGCCTTCGCCGGGCCTCCTGAGCAAAAAGGTTTTCGCAAACGGCCCACCGGCGAGGGAGCCTTTGACCGGGCAATCAGAGCGATCGGGAGGACATTGCCTGAACCGAGCGGGAACGAAGCATGTCGCACCGCTACACCAGAATTACACCAAGAGCACAAAGCGCGCTCCGCGTAGAAAGCAAAGCGAGCGAAACGTAACTAGTTTTCAAAGGCTTTTGCTGTGGAGGCCGGAAGCGGAATCGAACCGCTGTACGGGGATTTGCAGTCCCCTGCATAGCCACTCTGCCATCCGGCCCGGGGCTCTCGGGCGGTCCTATATGCCGATCCGACCGAGGTGGGTCAAGAAAGGAGCCCCGGAGCTCGCGTTGAGCCGCATTGAGTCTGCGCGGCGCCGACGATATAAACGGCCGTCGCTCACTCTCGGCGGACAATCCATGATCGACTACGCGGCGGCGCGGCTCAACATGGTCGAGGGCCAGCTCCGGACCAATGGCGTGACGGAGCCGGCGCTGCTGAAGGCGTTCCTGACGGTGCCGCGCGAGCGTTTCGTGCCGGAGGCGCTCAGCGGCGTCGCCTATGTCGACGACGATGTGCCGCTCGGCAACGGGCGCTACCTCATGGAGCCGCTGGTGCTCGCGCGCTCGGTCATGCTGGCCGAGCTCGGTGCCGGCGCTCGCGTTCTCTTGGTCGGCGCGGGCCCCGGCTATGATGCGGCGATCCTGGCTCACCTGGTGCGCGGCGTCATCGCCGTGGAGTCTGACCCCGGTCTGGGGGAAACGGCGCGCCAGCTGCTTGCGGAGGTCGCGCCATCGAAGACGAGCGTGATCAAGGGGCCGCTCGAGCAGGGGCACGCCGCGGGCGCTCCCTACGATGGCATCCTGTTCGGCGGAGCAATCGCCGAAGTGCCCGACGCGATCGCGCGCCAACTCGGCAAATCCGGACGGATCGTGGCCGTGGTGCAGACCACGGGTCGCGTCGCGCAGCTAACCGTGATGACCCGGGTCGGCGATGTGCTGTCGCGCCGGCCCGTTTTCGATGCCGCTACGCCTGCGCTCCCCGGATTTGCCTCAGAGCCCGCTTTCGTGTTTTGAATTGGCGGAGCTAGTGGGGATGTCCCTAATGGCCTCGAGACTTGGTGCTTCTTGCGCGGTCGCGGCGCTGCTCGCGGCGACGGCTCTTGCGACGCCGGCGCCGGCCGAGACGCTGACGGATGCGCTCGTGCAGGCCTATCAATACAATCCCCAGATTCTCGCCCAGCGCGCCCAACTGCGGGCGACAGACGAGGGAGTGCCGCAGGCGCTCGCGGGCTGGCGGCCGACGGTGCAGTTCACGGGATCCGCCGGGCGTGAGATCGCGGAGACCACGAACAACGTCGCCAACAAGCAGGTCACCGGTACCCAATACCTGACGCCTCGGACCCTGGACCTCAATATCACCGAGCCGGTGTGGACCAGTGGACGGACACCCGCGCTGATCAGGCAGGCCGAGCACAACGTCCTCGCCCAGCGCGCGCAGACGATCGCGATCGAGGAGCAGGTGCTGTTCAGCGTGGCGCAGGCGTTCCTTGACGTGGTGCGCGACCAGGCGACCGTCGGCTTGAACATCAACAACGAGCAGGTGCTGCGGCGCCAGCTCGAGGCGACCAATGACCAGTTCCGGGTCGGCGAGGTCACCCGAACCGATGTGGCGCAGGCGGAATCGCGCGTGGCGCTGGCGGTCGCGACCCGAGTCCAGGCCGAGGGCAACCTGCAAGTGAGCCGCTCCAACTATGCGCGCGCGGTTGGGCATCCGCCGGAGAAGCTGGCGCAGCCCAAGGAGCGGGTGGATCTACCGGCGACGCGCGACGAGGCGCTGGCGCTGGCACGCGCCCAGAACCCGAACGTGATCATCGCCGACTACACGGCGAAGGCGGCGGAGGACGCGGTGGTCGCGACCCGCGCGCAGCTGCTGCCGCAGGTCGCGGTGGTCGGCGATGCCAACAAGGCGGAAGAGACGCAGATCGAGGGGCGGAACATCAATTCCCTCTCGGTCATCGCGCGCATGACGGTGCCGCTCTACGAGGCGGGCTCTGTTTACGCGCAAACCCGCGCGGCGAAGCAGACGGTGAGCCAGAAGCGGGACCTGCTTGACGACGCGCGCCGCGTGGCAATCCAGTTGGCGACCAAGGACTGGGAGACCATCCAGTCGGGCCGCGCGCAGGTGCAGTCGCTCATGTCCACCATCCGCGCGGCGGAGATCGCGCTCGAGGGCGTACGGCAAGAGGCGCAGGTGGGCTCGCGGACGGTGCTCGACGTGCTGAACGCCGAGCAGGAGCTCTTCACCGATCGCGTCAATCTCGTGCAGGCGCAGCACGATCTCGCCGTCGCCGAGTTCGATCTCGCCCAACAGGTCGGGCACCTCACCGCCGAATACATGAAGCTGCCGGTTCAGCTTTATGATCCGAAGAAGCACTATGACGAGGTGCGCAACAAGTGGATCGGATTCGGGTCAAAAGGCCAGTAATCCCACGAAATAGCCCGCGCTCCCCTGGTATTTTTCAGCTGCTTCGCCTAGTGTAGCCCCTCAGGCGGGGCTACAACCGGTCGACATGTCCGAGAGCAAAGGCCAGCACGAACCCTCGATGGAGGAAATCCTCGCGTCCATCCGGCGGATCATTGCCGAGGATGGCGAGCAGCCAGCGGCAGCGCCGCTAGCGGCGGCGCCACCCGCACCACCGGATCCCGCAGCAGCGAAGGGCGAGGAGATCCTCGAGCTGACCGAGGTCGTGCAGGAGCATCCCGACGGGCCGCCGTCGGGCATCGACCCTCCGAAGGCCGAGTCGCCGGCGCCTGCCGCCGCGGCTGATCCCGCGGATCACCTGGTCTCCGACGCCGCGGCCGCCGCCTCGATCGCGGCGCTCTCGCAGATCCAACAGCTTGGCTCACCAGACGAGAAACGCATGAGCGACATCCCCCTGGGCGAAGGACCGCGGACCATCGAGAGCATGGTGCGCGAGATGCTGCGGCCGCTCCTGAAGGAATGGCTCGACTCCAACCTCCCGCACTTGGTCGAGCGTGTAGTCCAGGACGAAGTATCCCGGTTGGTACGCGACACGCGGAAACGCTGACCGCGTCTCTCCCTCCGAGGCAGGCAGGCTCGCGCGCCGTCGGCCGCCTCCTGTCAATCCCCTGAGCCTTAACGCTCCCTGGGCGTAGAGGCCTCGCAGAGCGACCGAGACCCAATCCGTCATGTTGGACAAGACCTACAATCCAGCCGAGGTGCAGGCGAGATTCTACGCGGCCTGGGATGCGTCGGGCGCTTTCGCTTGCGATCCCGAATCTCCAGCGCGCCCCTACACGATCATGATGCCGCCGCCCAACGTGACAGGCAGCCTGCACATGGGTCACGCCTTTACCTTCACGTTGCAGGACATCTTGATCCGCTATCACCGCATGCTCGGCCGCGACACGCTCTGGCAGCCCGGCACCGACCACGCCGGGATTGCGACCCAGGTGGTGGTGGAGCGCCAGCTCGCGCTCGAGCAATCGAACCGCCACAAGCTCGGCCGCGCGAAATTCGTCGAGCGCGTCTGGCAATGGAAGGAGGAGTCCGGCGGCACCATCATGCGCCAGCTCCGCGCGCTCGGTGCCTCCGCCGACTGGCAGCGCGAGCGCTTCACCATGGACGAGGGCATGTCGCTCGCGGTCCGCAAGGTGTTCGTGGCGCTCTACAAGGCCGGGCTCATCTACCGCGACAAGCGGCTGGTCAACTGGGACCCGAGCCTGCACAGCGCTATCTCTGATCTCGAGGTGGAGAACCACGAGGTCAAGGGTCATCTCTGGCATTTCAAGTATCCGATCGAGGGCTCCGAGGGGCGGTTCATCGTGGTCGCGACCACGCGGCCGGAGACCATGCTGGGCGACACCGGCGTCGCCGTTCATCCCGAGGACGAGCGCTACCGCGGCCTCGTCGGCAAGCACGCCATCCTGCCGCTGGTCGGGCGCCGCATCCCGATCGTGACGGACGAGTACGCCGATCCCGCGACCGGCAGCGGCGCCGTCAAGATCACTCCGGGGCACGACTTCAACGACTTCCAGGTCGGGCGTCGGCACAAGCTCGAGCTCATCAACGTGCTCGACGCCGACGCGCATCTCAACGATGCCGTGCCGGCGGCTTATCGCGGCCTCGACCGCTTCGTGGCCCGCAAGCGCGTCGTCGCCGACATGGAAGCGCTCGGCCTCGTCGAGAAAGTCGAGGCCCACGTCCACATGGTGCCGCACGGCGACCGCTCGGCCGCGGTGATCGAGCCCTGGTTATCCGATCAATGGTACTGCGACGCCAAGACTTTGGCGGAGGAGCCGATCCGGGCCGTGGAGACCGGCCGCACGGTCTTTGTTCCCAACAGCTGGGAGAACACTTTCTTCGAGTGGATGCGCAACATCCAACCCTGGAACATCTCGCGCCAGCTCTGGTGGGGCCACCAGATCCCCGCGTGGTACGGGCCCGACGGCACGATCTTCGTGGAGGAGACTGAGGCGGAAGCCCAGGCGGCGGCCTCGAAGCACTACTGCAAGCCAACCGCGCTCGAGCGCGATCCCGATGTGCTCGACACATGGTTTTCCTCGGCGCTGTTTCCCTTCTCCACCCTGGGCTGGCCCGAGGAGACCAGGGAGCTCAAGCGCTACTACCCCGGCGACGTCCTGGTGACCGGCTTCGACATCATCTTCTTCTGGGTCGCGCGGATGATGATGATGGGCCACTACTTCATGAAGGAGGTACCGTTCCGCACGGTCTACATCCACGCGCTCGTGCGCGACGAGCGCGGCCAGAAGATGTCGAAGTCCAAGGGCAACATCATCGATCCCCTGGACCTGATCGAGCGCTACGGCTGCGACGCGCTCAGGTTCACGCTCACCGCGCTCGCGGCTCAGGGCCGTGACATCAAGCTCTCGGAATCGCGCGTCGAAGGCTATCGCAACTTCGCGACCAAGCTCTGGAACGCCGCGCGCTTCGGCGAAATCAACGAATGCAAGCTGACGTCGGGCTTCGATCCTAACCGCTGCACGCTGACGCTCAATCGTTGGATCGTGGGCGCGCTCGCAGAGACCGGCGCGCGTGTCGGTGCGGCCCTCGACGAGTACAAGTTCAACGAGGCCGCCGGCGCGCTCTATCAGTTCACCTGGGGTACCTATTGCGACTGGTACCTGGAGTTCTCGAAGCCCATCCTCAACGGCGCAGACGCCGCCGCCAAGGCAGAGACGCGCGCGACGGCAGCATGGGTGCTGGCGCAGCTCGCGCATCTCCTGCATCCGATCGTGCCCTTCATCACCGAGGCCGTGTGGGAGCATCTCTCGGCCGGGAAGGGCGGCCTGCTCATCTCCGCCAAATGGCCGGATTACTCGAGTCTCGCGCGCGACGCCGCTGGGATCGCCGAGATGGAATGGGTGGTCACGCTGATTGCGGCGATCCGTACCGTTCGCTCGGAGATGAACATGCCGGCGGCGCAAGAGATCGCCGCATACGTGCGGGCGGAGAGCACTCTGGTGCCCGGGCGGATCGAGGCGCACCTCGACGCGATCAAGCGCCTGGCCCGCCTCAAGCGCGTAGACAAGACGGAGGGTGCCGACTGGGAAAAGATAGCGCGGCAAGCCGTGCAAGTGACGGTCGAGGGCGCCACGGTGTTCCTCGACCTCGCGAGCGCCGTCGATCTGGGCAAGGAGCGCCAGCGCCTCGAGAAGGAGGCCAAGGCAATCCAGGGCGAACTCGACAAGATCGGTCGCAAGCTGAGCAATGACCAATTCCTCGCCAAGGCGAAGCCCGAGGTCATCGAGGAGCAGCGCGAGCGGCAGGTCGAGCACGAGGCGGCGCTCGGCCGCGTGCGCGCGGCCCTGGCTCGGCTCAGCTCGACATAGCGCGACGTAGCCGCGCGGTGCCGGCTGCGCTAAGCTTGCGAGGCCCGGCTGGAGGGCCGGTCGATCGATCCTGAGGCTATGGAGGGGGACCCATGGACCTGGTCACGCGCGCCAAGAATATCCTGACATCGCCAAAGACAGAATGGCCGGTCATCGCCGGTGAGAGCACGGACACCGGCGCGCTCTACGCGGGTTATGTCGCTCCGCTGGCGGCGATCCCGCCGGTCGCGGCGATCCTCGGCAACCTGCTCTTCAACGGAGCTCTGACCTTCGGCCAGAGCGTCATCGTCGGCATCGTCAGCTTCGTGGTCGGCCTGATCGGCGTCTACATCCTCGGGCTAATCGCCAGCAAGATCGCGCCCCCGTTCGGCGGTAAGGACGATTTCGCCCAGGGGCTCAAGCTCGTCGCCTACGCCTATACGGCGGCGTGGGTCGCCGGCGTCTTCAGTTTGATCCCGATATTGGCGCTGCTCTCGCTCATCGGCGCGATCTACAGCCTTTACCTGCTCTACGCCGGCGCCCCCGTGATGATGAGCGTGCCCGAGGGGCGTTCGGCCGGCTACACGGCGGTGGTGATCCTGATCGCGATCGGCGTCTACATCGTCATCGGGTTCATCGTCGGCGTGATCGTCGGCGCTATCTCGCTCACCCATTAGAGTCCTGGCGCCACAAAATCCGGCCAGATGCCGCATTCCGCGGCGAGCGTCAGCGCGTCGCGCGCGGCGCAGAAGCCGTCCTGCACGAGCATGGCTCGGCAGCCGGCTGCCCGTCCGCCGAGAATGTCGGTATGCAGGGTGTCGCCGACGCAGAGCACGCGCTCGGGCCTGATACCGCCGAGCCGCCCCAGGGCCTTTCGGTAAATGCCGCCGTCGGGCTTGCCGCAAAGGATCGGCGGATCGCCGGTCTCGTCGGCGATCCGGTGCGCGTAAAAGCCGGGCTCGGCGTTGAGCATGTTTGTCTCGGGCGAGGCGATGTCGGGATTGCAGACGATCAGCGGTCGCGGCCGGCGGACCAGGCTCTCCCGGAGCAGATCCTGTTTTCGCTCGGACCATTGGTCTGCCGAAAGGAAGACGATGCCAGGAACTTGATCGTAGATTCCGGGATCCTCCCCGAGGGCCGGCATGGCGGCGGTTAGTGCCTGCATGGGCGCGGACGGATCGGCGATCAGCCCGGGCGGTGCCTCGAGCGCCAACGCCGCCAGCGCCTCCGGCAGGAGGTCGAGGCCCGCGACGATGTCTTCGGCGTTGAAGGGGTAACCGCGCCGGCGATGATTCTCTGCCGCCGCCGCCCGGTCGATCGCGGCGTCGTTGCTAAGCACGAGGAGCGGTACACCCGACGCGCGCAGTTCTTTCACTGCGGCGAGCGCGCGCGGGATCGGCACTGCTCCGAGGTTGAGCACGCCCCAGGCGTCGAGGATCACCGCGTCGAAATGGTGGCGGATCTCCCTGATGCCCGCGACGCGCTCCGGCCGCACCGGCGGCGGCTTCGACGGCAGCCGCCGCTCGGAGCGCCGATACTCCCGCCAAGCATGCTCGAAAGAGATGAACGGCACTCGCGACTCCCGCTAAAGCCCTGTTTCTAGCGGCAGCCAGCCATGCCGCCAAGAACGGCCGACGGACTGGCAAGGGGAGCGCGGGCTTTGTATGGTGCGAGCCTTCGCGCGGGAGACCCGGGAGGTGCGTCATGCCTGACGACGTCAAGAAGCTCGCGATCGACAAAAGCAAGCTGCCCAGCCGGCACGTGACGGAGGGGCCGGAGCGTGCGCCGCACCGCTCGTACCTTTACGCCATGGGCCTCTCGGACGAGCAGATCCATCAGCCGCTCGTCGGCGTCGCCACCACCTGGAACGAGGCTGCGCCGTGCAACATCGCGCTCGCGCGCCAGGCGCAGTCGGCCAAAAAAGGCGTCGCCGCCAGTGGCGGCACGCCACGCGAATTCACCACGATCACCGTCACCGACGGCATGGCCATGGGCCACGCCGGCATGAAGTCGTCGCTGGTCTCGCGCGAGGTGATCGCGGATTCGATCGAGCTCACCATGCGCGGCCACTGCTACGACGCGCTGGTGGGCCTCGCCGGCTGCGACAAGTCGCTGCCGGGCGTGATGATGGCGATGCTGCGCCTCAACGTGCCCTCGGTCTTCATGTATGGCGGCTCGATCCTCCCCGGCCGGTTCCGCGGCAGGGACGTGACCGTCCAGGACCTGTTCGAGGCCGTGGGCGCGCACAGCGCGGGCAAGATGAGCACCGAGGATTTGCACGAGCTCGAGTGCGTGGCGTGTCCATCCTCGGGTTCCTGCGGTGGGCAGTTCACGGCCAACACCATGGCCTGCGTCTCCGAGGCGATCGGACTGGCGCTGCCGGGTTCGGCGGGGGCGCCGGCACCCTATGATTCCCGCGATGCCTATGCGGAGGCCTCGGGCGAGGCGGTGATGAATCTGCTGCGCTCGCGCACGCGGCCCCGCGACATCGCCACTCGCAAGGCCTTCGAGAACGCAGCCATGGTGGTGGCGGCCTCGGGCGGCTCGACCAATGGCGCATTGCACCTCCCGGCGATGGCGCATGAGGCGGGCATCGATTTCGACCTGCATGCCGTCGCGGAGATCTTCAAGCGCACGCCTTACATCGCGGACCTCAAGCCTGCCGGCCGCTATGTCGCCAAGGACCTCTACGAGGCCGGCGGCGTGCCGGTCCTGATGAAGGCGCTGCTGGATGGCGGCTATCTCCACGGCGATTGCCTGACCGTCAGTGGCAAGACCGTCGCCGAGAACCTGCGCGACGTGGTGGTGTCGAAGAACCAGGACGTGGTGCGCCCAACCTCCGCGCCGCTCCTGCCGACCGGCGGCGTGGTCGGCCTCAGGGGCAATCTGGCGCCCCAGGGTGCGATCGTGAAGGTCGCGGGCATGAAGAAGCTGAAGTTCCGCGGACCCGCGCGCGTGTTCGAGCGCGAGGAGGATTGCTTCGCCGCCGTTGAGCAGCGGAATTACAAGCCCGGCGAAGTCCTGGTGATCCGCAACGAAGGTCCGCGCGGCGGGCCTGGCATGCGCGAAATGCTGGCGACCACGGCCGCGATCTATGGCCAAGGCATGGGCGACAAGGTCGCGCTCATCACCGACGGCCGGTTCTCCGGCGCCACGCGCGGCTTCTGCATCGGTCATATCGGCCCGGAGGCGGCGGTGGGCGGACCGATCGGGCTCTTGATGGATGGCGACATCATCGCGATTGACGCAGACAAAGGCACGATCTCGGTCGAGCTCTCGGACGCGGAGCTCGTCGAGCGCAAGAAGCACTGGAAGCCGCGCCGCCACGATTTCCAGTCGGGCGCGCTCTGGCGCTATGCCCAGACCGTGGGTGACGCCGAGAGGGGCGCGGTCACCCATCCGGGCGCCCGCGCCGAGACACACGTCTACGCGGATACCTGATGGCGGGACGGTCTCTACGACGGATCCGCGACCTGACCGCGCGCGGTCTCCTGCCCGAGGCGCGCGCGGCGGCGCTCGAGCGCGTTACCGAGCATTATGCCGTCGCGATTACGCCGGCGATCGCGGAGCTGATCGACCCGGCCGATCCCGCCGACCCCATCGCGCGACAATTCGTGCCGGATCTGGCGGAGCTGGTGGTCACGCCAGAGGAGCGCGCGGATCCCATCGGCGATGAGCGGTTCTCGCCGGTCAAAGGCATCGTGCACCGCTATCCCGACCGCGTTCTCTTGAAGCCGCTACACGCGTGTCCCGTCTATTGCCGCTTCTGCTTCCGCCGCGAGCAAGTCGGGCCGGAGGGTGACGTCCTCACGCGAGCCGAGCTCGATGCTGCGCTCGACTACATTCGAACGCGGCCGGAGATCTGGGAGGTGATCGTCACCGGCGGCGACCCGTTCCTGCTGTCGCCGCGCCGCCTCGCCGGTATCGTGCGCGTGCTCGACGAGATCGAGCACGTGCAAGTGATCCGGTTCCATACCCGAGTTCCCGTGGTCGATCCCGCCGGCGTGACGGCGCGCCTGATCGCCGCGCTCGGGGCGCAGACGGCAGTTTACGTCGCGATCCATGCCAATCACCCGCGCGAGCTCACACCGGCGTTTCGGACCGCCTGTCGGCGGCTGGTGCGCGCGGGCATCCCGCTCATTGGGCAGACTGTGCTGCTCAGGGGCGTGAACGACGATGCGGCGGTGCTCGAACGCTTGTTCCGCGGGCTCGTCGCCGCGCGCGTCAAGCCGTATTACCTGCACCATCCCGACCTCGCACGCGGCACCGATCATTTCAGGGTCGATCTCCGGCATGGGCAGGCGCTGATGCGGCGGTTGCGCGGTCGCGTCTCCGGGCTCTGTCAGCCCAGTTACGTCCTCGATCTCCCCGGCGGGCTCGGCAAGGTTCCCGTGGGTCCCTGCTATGCCGGGGCTGAGAAGGGAGGCCGGCATTGGGCCGTCGAGGACATTCATAGTGGGCGGCACCGGTACCCGCCCGCGAACGGGAGCGGATGATGGCGCGTATCGCGGTCGGCGGGCTGCACCACGAGACCAATACTTTTGCGCCGCTTAAGGCGACCTACGACGAGTTCTTGCGCGGTGGCGGCTGGCCGGGCATCCAGCGTGGGGAGGCCTTCTTCCAGACGTTCCCGGGCATGAACCTCCCGATCGCCGGCGGGATCGAGGTGCTCCGGGGCCATGGCCACACCCTCGTTCCGCTCGTTTGGGCTGCGGCCACACCCTCCGCCCAGGTAACCGAGGACGCCTACGAGCGCATCGTCGGGATGATGCTGGACGATCTGCGGGCCGCCGGGCCCCTCGATGGCATCTTCCTCGACCTTCATGGCGCGATGGTGACCGAGCACCTCGACGACGGTGAGGGCGAGTTGCTGCGCCGCATCCGCGCTGCCGTCGGTGCCGACATGCCGGTCGTGACGAGCCTCGATCTGCACGCGAACGTCACCCAGCAGATGATTGATATGGCAGATGTGATGGTGGCCTATCGCACCTACCCACACATCGATATGGCGGCGACGGGCAGGCGTGCGGCCGAGGTCCTCCACAACTTGCTTTCCGGTCGAAGAAAGCCACAGAAGGCTTTGGAAGCATTGCCGTTCCTCATTCCCCTCCCGTGGCAGTGCACGATGACCGAGCCCGGCGGCGCCGTCTATAGCGACCTCGAGCGGCTCGAGAGTGAAACCGGCGTCCTACTGTCGTTCACGCCAGGGTTTCCAGCGGCGGATTTCCCAGATTGCGGCGGGGCCATCTTCGGCTATGGCGAGGATGCCGGGCGGACGCGCGCCGCCGTCCAGGCGCTGACGGAGGCGATATGCCGGCGAGAAGGTGAATTTGCCGGCCGGATCTGTGACGCCGAGGAAGGGGTCAGCGAGGCGCTCCGGCGCCCCGCTGGCAAGCCGATCGTGCTCGCGGACACCCAGGACAATCCAGGTGCGGGCGGTTCCTCCGACACGGTCGGGCTGCTGGAGGCTCTGGTGCGCGCGAAGGCACCCGACGCCGCCCTCGCAGTGATGTGGGACCCGGAATCGGCAGCGGCGGCGCACGCGGCGGGGAAGGGCGCCGCCATCACACTCGACCTCGGCGGCAGATCCGGTGCTCCCGGCCAGCGTCCATTCCATGCGAGCTTCGCGGTCGAAGCTCTTGGAAACGGCGAGTTTATGGGTACCGGCCCGATGTATGGCGGTGCCTGCATGAAGCTCGGCCCCATGGCATTGCTTCGCATCGGCGGCGTCCGCGTGGTGACCGCCACCCGCAAGGTCCAGGCCGCGGATCAGGCGATCTTCCGGCACCTGGGGGTCGAGCCCACCACGACCCGCATCCTGGCGCTCAAGAGTTCGGTGCACTTCCGGGCCGACTTCGCGCCCATCGCCCAGGACATCCTGGTGGTGAAGGCGCCCGGTGCCATGCTGGCGGATCCTGCGGACTTTCCGTTCAAGCGGCTCCGGCCAGGTATCCGGCTGCGGCCGTTCGGCCCGCCATTCGGTGCATAGACCGACCGGACCGGTTCGTTAACGATCAAAACGACACGATGCCGCGGGAGGGCGTTGGCATGCCCTTCATGAATTCCCATTTCAGTATCGGACGGGTAGAATTTCGCCACCATTGGCGATATCCCGTGCCGCCCCTGGGTGATCCGGATCTGGCGCTGGCGGTTGGGGATGGGGTTGAGGGACACCTCCATATGGTGGAGATGAGCAGGAGTTGCACGGTCGTGGCCGAGATCATCTGGACACGTAGCGAGCGCGGCATTGTAGGTGCCACGCTCACGGCGCCTGCCCCCGAGGCGGTCGAGCGGCTCGACTGCAACATGGCTCATCGGCCGAACAGGAGCCGCCGCTGATGCGCTCGTGGGGGAAGACCCTCGGCCTCGCCGCCGCGCTCGCGATCTTGATCGCTGGCGGGCTGTCCGCGCGTGCCGACGGAGTATCGCCCGGCGGCTATGTCGGCGGGCTCAAGCTGGTCTGGGGCTCCGTGCCCTTGCCCGATTTTCGCACGGGCCTCCAGCAACCCACGACTTCGGGCGGCGGCCTCACCGGGGACGAGCCCAGCTACGCCATGATGCTGAGCCTCTCGGACAACCCGAAACAGCACTTCGTGTTCACGCCGCGCACCCCGCAGCTGAGCCCGCTCGGGCTCACCGGCGGCGGCACACAGCGAAGCTACCTTGGCCTCAGCGTGGACATCGGTGACGCCACCGGCTTCTACGGATCGCTGGGATTGGGCGGCTCTGTGCTCGCGCAGCGCACGCCGGCGTTCGAGGAGGCCGGGCCGCGGGCCTATAATGCGCCCTTCATGTTGCATGGCGGTGTCGAGCTGGGTTATCGCTTGGACCGTGCGAACAGCTTCTCGCTCAGCGTGGAGGAAGCGCGCCCGACCGACGGCAGCGAGCGCGGCGGCCCGATCGGCACCTACCGCCTACGCTACGGCTTGAAGTTCTAACCCGCTCTCAGCTGTCCCCGAGCGTGCACCAGACCGGCGTGTGATCGGAGGCCTTGTCGCGCCCTCGCGGCGCCTTGTCGATGTCCGCCGCCACGAGCCGGTCGGCGGCTTGCGGCGACAGCAGCACATGATCGATGCGCAAGCCTTCGTCGCGGTTCCACCGCATGGCCTGATAATCCCAGAAGCTGTAGCGATGAGGTTCCGGGTGGAACACCCGGAAGGCGTCCGTAAAGCCGGCGTGCAAGAGCGCGCGGAAGGCGCGGCGCGACTCCGGCCGGCAGAGCGCGTCGCCGCGCCAGGCCTCGGGGTCATAAACGTCCGCGTCGGCGGGCGCCACGTTGTAGTCGCCCGCCAGCGCCGCCGGTATCTCGCCCGCGAGCAGCTCGCGCGCCCGGGTCATCAGCCGCTCCATCCAGGCCAGCTTGTACGGGAACTTGTCGCTCTCGACGGGATTGCCGTTCGGCAGGTAGATCGAGGCGATGCGCACGCCACGGACGGTCGCCTCGATGTAGCGGGACTGCGTATCCTTGGGGTAGTCGTCGAGCCCGATCCGGACGTCCTGCGGCGCCTCCTTGGTCAACAGTGCCACGCCGTTGTAGGTCTTCTGGCCCAAGATGGCCGCGTGGTAACCGAGCCCCTTCAATTCGAGCGTGGGAAACTCCTCGGCCGTGCACTTGATCTCCTGAAGGCAAAGCGCGTCCGGCTGCGCGCTCTCGAGCCAGCTCAGCACATGAGGGAGCCGCACCTTGATCGAATTGACGTTCCAGGTGGCGATCTTCATGGGCGCGCGTCCGCTCTCGGGAGTCGCAGCGCCGCTAGCCGATCGCGAAGGACTTGCCGCAGCCGCAGGAGGAGCTGGCGTTGGGATTGCGGACCTGGAAGGCTGCGCCCATGAGGTCCTCGACGAAGTCGATCTCGGCGCCGTTCACCAGCTCGAGGGAGGTGGTGTCGACCACCAGGCCGACGCCATCGCGCTCGAAGAGCGCATCGTCCTCGTGACGCTGGTCGTCGAAGCTGAAGCCATACTGGAAGCCGGAGCAGCCGCCGCCGGAAACGGCGAGGCGCAGGAACGCGCTGGGCACGTTCTCCTGCACCTTGAGCTCAGCGATGCGCTTCGCTGCGCTCTCGGTCAGGATTACATGCAGTCCGGTGATGTTGCCGTCTTCGGCCATGGGGATGATGCGCGCTCGAACAACGTGGGTACCGTCAATGTAAGTGCTATCGCCTCATTGTCAAACCGGCGGGTAGCGTTGCCAGGGGAGGGGACACGCGAGTAGCTTGCGGGCCCATGAGCACCGCCGCGCTTGCACCCTACGCCACGCATCCCGAGCAGAGCCGGGGACGGCTCCACCGGGAACCCGAGAGCCCGACCCGCTCGGTGTTTCAACGCGACCGCGACCGAATCATCCATTCAACGGCGTTCCGGCGCCTCGAATACAAGACCCAGGTGTTCGTCAACCACGAAGGCGACCACTACCGCACGCGCCTCACCCACAGCCTCGAGGTGGCGCAGATCGCGCGCAGCATGAGCCGGGCGCTCGGGCTCAACGAGGACCTGGCGGAGGCGGTGGCGCTTGCCCACGACCTCGGTCATACCCCCTTCGGCCACGCGGGCGAGGAGGCGCTCGACGAGGCGATGCGCCCCTTCGGCGGCTTCGAGCACAACGACCAGACGCTGCGGATCCTGACGCGGCTCGAGCGCCGCTACGCCGAGTTCGACGGCCTCAACCTCACCTGGGAGGCACTCGAGGGGACGGTCAAGCATAATGGGCCATTGGTGGGGGGCGCCATCGGGCGGCCGGTGCCCCCGAGCATCGCCGCTTACGTGCGCGAGCATGACCTCGAGCTCGCGACCTGGCCTAGCGCCGAGGCCCAGGTCGCTGCGCTCGCCGACGACATCGCCTACAACAACCACGATATTGACGACGGATTGCGTGCTGAACTCTTCACGGTGGCAGACCTCGACGCGGTCCCGCTGGTGGGACCGGTGTTCCGCGAGGTGCGGCAGAAATATCCGAGCCTCGACGGGACCCGTCTCGTGCATGAATCGATCCGTCGCCTGATCGATCGCATGGCGAGCGACTTGCTCTCGGAGACACACCGACGGATTACCAACGCGCGGCTGAAGAGGACCGAGGATGTGCGCCATCTCGGCGCCGCGGCCGTGGCGTTCTCCGAGACGATGCGCGCCAACGACAAGGCGCTGAAGACTTTCCTGTTCGAGCGGATGTACCGGCACTATCGCGTCAACCGCATGACGTCGAAGGCGCGCCGGACAGTGCGCGAGCTGTTTCAGCTCCTGCACCTGGAGCCGCAATGCCTGCCCACGGAGTGGCGTCAGCAAGCGGATGGTGCGGGTACGCCGGCGACGGCGCGCGTGGTCGCCGACTATATCGCGGGAATGACCGACCGCTTCGCCCTTGACGAGCACGCCCGCTTGTTCGATCGCTACGCGAAGCCATGATGAACCTGTTCGCACATTTCCATGACGTGGTAGCGGCGGAGGTGCTGGCGCTCGCCAAGGCAGGTGCGCTGCCAGAGGGCCTCGACCTCTCGCGCATCGCCGTCGAGCCGCCACGCGACGCGAGCCACGGCGATCTCTCGACCAACGCCGCGATGGTGCTGGCGAAGTCCGCCGGGAAGAATCCGCGCGAGCTCGCCCAGCAGCTCGCCGAGCGGCTGCGCACCCACGCCGACGTCACATCCGCCGAAGTCGCCGGTCCCGGCTTCCTCAATCTGAGACTGGTCGACAGATTCTGGCACGCGCGGCTCGCCGAGGTTCTGCGCGCGGGCACCGCCTACGGCGACTCCCGGATGGGGCAGGGGCGCCGGGTCAACGTGGAGTTCGTCTCCGCCAATCCGACAGGGCCGCTGACCGCCGCGCATGCCCGCGGCGCCGTGGTGGGCGACGCGCTCGCGGGCCTGCTCGCCAAGGCCGGCTTTGAGGTCACGCGCGAGTACTACATCAACGATGCCGGCGCACAGGTCGATGTGCTCGCGCGCTCGACGTACCTTCGCTACCGCGAGGCGCTGGGCGAGACCATCGGCGAGATCCCCTCCGGGTATTATCCCGGCGATTATTTGAAGCCGGTGGGCCAGGCGTTGGCGGCGCGCGACGGCGAGAAGTGGCTCGCCGAGGCCGAGCCGAAGTGGCTGCCGGAGGTGCGGCGCTTCGCGGTCGAGGCCATGATGACCAGCATCCGCGAGGACCTCGCGGCGCTCGGCATCCGCATGGATGTGTTCAGCGCCGAGCGCCATCTGGTGGAGGCGGGCGCGGTCGATCGTGCCCTCAAGACCCTCGACGAGCGCGGCCTGCTCTATCGCGGCGTGCTGGAGCCGCCCAAGGGCAAGCAGCCCGCGGACTGGGAGCCGCGCGAGCAGCTGCTGTTCCGCTCGACCGCATTCGGCGACGATGTCGACCGTCCCATCCGCAAGGCCGACGGCAGTTTCGCCTATTTCGCCAACGACATCGCCTACCACCTCGACAAGCTCAGCCGCGGCTTCTCGCTGCTGGTCGACGTGGTGGGCGTCGATCATTCCGGCTGGGTCAAGCGCATCAATGCCGCGGTGGCCGCTATCAGCGGTCGGCGCGACGCGCTCGACGTCAAGCTCTGCGCGCTGGTCACCCTGCTGCAAGCCGGCGAGCCCGTGAAGATGTCGAAGCGCGCCGGCACCTTCGTCACCCTGCGCGACGTGATCGAGGAGGTCGGCCGCGACGTCGTGCGCTTCATCATGCTGACACGCCGCAACGACCAGCCGCTCGATTTCGATTTCGCGAAGGTGACGGAGCAGTCGAAGGACAATCCGGTCTTCTACGTCCAGTACGCCCACGCGCGCTCGGCCTCGGTGCTGCGGCTGGCCGCGGAGCAGTTTCGGGCGGCGGAACTGGCCTCCGAGTCGCTGGCGGACTCGCGCCTCGCGCGGCTCGTGGCGCCGGAGGAGCTGAACTTGATCAAACGGCTCGCCGGCTGGCCGCGACTCGTTGAAAGCGCGGCAGAGACTCACGAGCCGCACCGGATCGCCTTCTACCTGCAGGACCTCGCAGCCGAGTTCCATATGCTATGGAACAAGGGCAAGGAGGAGCCGACTCTGCGTTTTCTGATCGCGGAGGAACCCGAGCTCACGAAGGCGCGGCTCGCGCTGGTGCAGGGAATCAAGCACGTGATCGCGTCCGGTCTTGGGGTGTTCGGGGTCGAGCCCGTGGAGGAGATGCGCTGATGGCGTATTTCGAGCCCATGGAAACCACGCAGCACGGGGCGATGCCGTACCGCCGGATCAGGCGGCGCTCGCATCGAGGCCTGGCGGTGGTATTGGCGATCGGCGTCATGGCGATGAGCGCCGGCGGTCTTTGGATCGGTTATCGGCTGAGCATCGGCCGCGCGCCCTCGAGCGTGATCCCACTGATCCGCGCAGAGACCGATCCCATCAAGGTGAAGCCTGACGATCCCGGCGGGATGGAGATCCCGAACCGTGACCGGTTCGTCTTCAATCCCACGGGCAACATGCCGGTGGAGCGGCTCTTGCCGCCGCCAGAAACGCCGCTGCCGCGGCCCGCGACGACCAGCAATCCGCCGCCTCCGGCCACCGCACCAGCGGTCGCTGTGGCGGCTCCGCAGGCGACGACCGCGACGCCCCCGCCTGCACCGGCCGTGATGGCGCTGCCGCCACCCCAGACGGCGGCCCTACCGGCACCGAGCGGCGGGACCGGATATCGGCTGCAAGTGGGGGCGGTCAAGACGCCGGAGATCGCGAAGAGCGAATGGGACCGGATCAAGCGGCAGAATAACGATCTCGTCGGTTCGCTCTCGGTGTCGGTGGATCGCGCCGACCTTGGCGATCGCGGCGTGTTCTACCGCATCCACGTGGGTCCGATCGCCGACGCGGGTCAGGCCGAGCGTCTCTGCGCGCAGCTTCGCCAGCGCGGCGTGGGGTGCATCATTGCCAAGCCGTGAGCCCAGCGCCGTCATCTTCGGCTGTGCCGGATCCTCGCTGAGCCCGCGGGAGCGCGCGTTCTTCCGGGACGCGGATCCCGTCGGTTTCATCCTGTTCAAACGCAACTGCGAGGCGCCTGATCAGGTCCGCGCGCTGGTGCGTGAGCTGCGCGAGACGACCGGACGATCCGACTCACCCGTGCTGATCGATCAGGAGGGTGGCCGCGTGGCGCGGCTGCAGCCGCCCAACTGGCGCACGTATCCTGCAGCGGCGACGCTGGGCGCGCTCGGCGGCGAGCGGGCGCGCGAGGCCGTGCATTTGGCCGCTCGCCTCATTGCCGAGGACCTCGCGGCGCTCGGCGTCACCGTCGATTGCCTGCCCGTGCTGGACGTGCCGCAAGTCGGGGCCGACCCCGTGATTGGCGACCGCGCCTATTCGAACGACCCGCGCGAGGTCGCGCGCCTGGGTAAGGCGGCATGCGACGGGCTGCTCGAGGGCGCCGTCCTGCCGGTGATCAAGCACATTCCCGGCCACGGCCGCGCCAGCGTCGATAGCCACGATGCGCTGCCGCGGGTGATCGTGCCTCGCGCCGAGCTCGAGGCGACGGATTTCGCACCGTTTCGCGCGCTGTCCGATATGCCGTGGGCCATGACCGCGCACATCGTCTACACCGCCGTCGATGCGGACGCGCCCGCGACCCTGTCGGCGCTGGTGATTCGCGAGGTCATTCGGGATAGCATGGGCTTCGATGGCGTGTTGGTATCGGACGATCTCTCCATGAATGCGCTAGGTGGGCCGATTGGCGCGCGCGCTGCGCGCGCGCTCGCCGCGGGTTGCGACCTCGCGCTCCACTGTAACGGCGATTCCGCCGAGATGGCGGATGTCGCCGCCGCGGTTGCGCCACTGACGCCGGAGGCGCGACGACGCATCGATCGCGCGGAGACGCGCCGGCACGCGCGCGCGCCGCTGGACCGGCGCGCCGCAGAATCCCGACTCGACGCCCTGCTCGGGGGGCCCGCGGCATGAACGGTGACGCCTTCCTGCACGGGGTCTCGGTCTGGACGCTTCCTGTGATCCTCGCGATCACGCTCCACGAGGCGGCGCACGGCTACGTCGCCCATCGACTGGGTGACGACACTGCCTGGCGATTGGGCCGGGTCACGCTCAATCCACTCAGCCACATCGACCTCTTCGGCACGATAATCTTGCCGGCGATGTTCATCCTGAGCGGATCGCCGATCAAATTCGGCTATGCGAAGCCGGTGCCGGTAAACTTCAGCGCGCTCCACAATCCGAAGCGGGACATGATCTGGGTGGCCGCTGCCGGGCCAGCGGCCAACATACTCATGGCGCTCGCCGCGGGGCTTGCCGCGCACTTATTGCCGCTGCTGCCCGAGGGCGTCGCCGAGTGGACGCTCGAAAACCTCGAGAACATGATTGTCCTGAACGTCATCCTGGCGGTGTTCAACATGATCCCGCTGCCGCCCCTCGACGGCGGTCGGGTCGCCGTTGGTTTGCTCCCGCACCCGCTTGCGATCCGCTACGCGCGCGTCGAGCGCTACGGGATGCTGATCCTCATCGCCGTGGTGTTGATCATCCCCTACGCTACCCACGGGCAAGTGAACATCATCTCCTACCTCATCGCGCGCCCGGTCGCGCTGGTCTACGACCTGGTGCTCGCTCTGACCGGAAACGGTTGATGACCGGCATCGACGAACACTTTGAGCAGCCGGCGGAGCGAGTACGGATGCCCGGCGAGGAGCTGGTCGTCGACCTCGACGGCTACGAGGGGCCGATCGATCTCCTGTTGAACCTGGCGCGCGACCAGAAGGTCGATCTTACGCGGATCTCGATGCTGCAGCTCGCGGACCAATACCTCGCGTTCATCGCGGCGGCGCGCCAGCTCAAGCTCGAGATCGCGGCCGACTATCTCGTGATGGCGGCATGGCTCGCCTATTTGAAATCGCGCCTGCTGCTGCCGGAACCGCAGCCTGACGACGAGCCCAGCGGCGAGCAACTGGCGGCCGCGCTCACCTACCAGCTGCGGCGGCTCGAGGCGATGCAGCAGGCGGGCGCGCGGCTGATGGCGCGGCCGCAACTGGGCCGCGACGTGTTCCGCCGCGGCGCACCCGAGGGCATTCCGGTGGTGCGCCACAAAGTCTACGACGTGACCCTGTTCGAGTTGTTCAAGGCCTATGGCGATGGCCGTGCGCGGGCGGAAACCGCCGTGCTGCATATCGAGCCCGCCGAGCTTTACTCCATGGACGACGCCCTGCATCGGCTGCAGCGCTATCTCGGCCGCATGCCGGAGTGGCGCACGCTAGCGAGCTTCCTGCCGCCCAATCTGCGGTTGGGGTTAGTTGGACGCTCGGCGATCGCCGCCACCTTCGCTGCGAGCTTGGAGCTGGTCCGCGACGGCCGGCTGCAGCTCCGGCAGGACAAGATTTTCGGTCCCATCTATCTTCGGAGCCCGCCGCTCACGCCGGCGACATGACGCCATGACCCAGCCCGACCACGTCGAATCCCTGCGCCTCGTCGAGGCATTGCTGTTCGCCTCCGCGGCACCCGTCACCGAGACGGAGATCGCCGATCGCCTGCCCGAGGGCAGCGACGTGGCGGCACTCCTCGCCGAGCTCGAGGACCACTATCGGAGCCGCGGCGCGAACCTCGTGAGGATCGCAGGCGGCTGGACCTTCCGCACGGCGCCCGATCTCGCCCAGCGCCTCAAGCTCGAGACCACCGTGCAGCGGCGCCTCTCGCGCGCGGCGGTAGAGACGCTGGCGATCGTCGCCTACCATCAGCCCGTGACCCGCGCCGAGATCGAGGAGATCCGTGGCGTGCAGATCTCCAAGGGTACGCTCGACACGCTGATGGAGGCCGGCTGGATAGTGCCCAAGGGCCGGCGCGAGACCGTCGGCCGTCCGGTCACCTGGGGTACCAGCGAAGCCTTCCTGCATCACTTCAGCCTCGGCGATATCAGCGACTTGCCGGGCATGGAGGAGCTGAAGGCGGCAGGATTGATCGGCGGCCGCGCCCCCAACGCCTTGCGCGAGCGCGCCTTGCCCCAGGAGCTGCCGGGGCGGCCCGAAGAGGCCGAAGCGGAGGAGCGCCCGCCGGAACTCGAGGCACTCATCGACGAGCAGGAGCTCGAGCATCGCGGCGGCGCGTAGGCGGCACCCTCGCGAGATTGCCGCTCAATCCCCATTTCTGCCATTATCTCCGACCGTCCTGCGTGAGAGCGGCGGCTTTTCAGCAGCGACAGCAGAAGCGAGCAGGGTTTAGCGATGTTTGATTTTTCCGGGTCGGAGCTGCTCGTGATCGCCATCGTGGCGTTGGTGGTGATCGGGCCGAAAGATCTGCCGAGGGTGTTGCGCGCGGTCGGGAAATGGGCCGCGAAGGCGCGCGCGGTCGCGCGCGAGTTTCAGAGCAGCATCGACCAGATGATCCGCGAGAGCGAGCTCGAGGATCTGAAGAAGGAGGTCGAGACGGCGAAGACGGAAGTCGAGAAGGTCGCCGCGACCGATATCGGCCACGAGATCGAGCGGAGCGTGGATCCCAAGGGCGATCTGCAGGCGTCGCTGCAGCCGCCAGAGCTCACGGATGCCGTGAACCATCCCGCGGGCACGACGGAAACCGCCGCTGGGAGCACGGGCGAGGCAGCCACGCTACCGGCTGAGACTGGTGCGCCCACCGAGGGCGCTCCAACGGCCGCGCCCGCGCCTGCGGCACCCACGGAGAAGAAACCCGAGACCGCACAGACAGCGGCTTAGCAGCAGATCCCGGCAAGTCACATGGCCGATCAAGACGACAAAGACCTTGAGGAAGGCAAGATGCCGTTGCTCGATCACTTGATCGAGCTGCGCCAGCGCATCTTCTATTCGATTGTGGCGATCCTGCTGATGTTCATTCCCTGCTACTACTTCAGCCAAGACATCTACGGGTTCCTGACCCGGCCGCTGGCGCAGGTCGCGCATCTCAAGGGCGACCAGCTGCAGCTGATCTACACCGACCTCACCGAGGCATTCTGGACCAATCTGCGCATCGGTTTCTGGGGTGCGTTCTGCCTCGCCTTTCCGATCGTTGCGAGCCAGCTCTGGCTGTTCGTCGCTCCGGGTCTCTACAAGAACGAGCGCCGCGCCTTTCTGCCCTATCTGCTCGCGGCGCCGGTGCTGTTCATCATCGGCGGCGCCGTCGTCTACTACCTCATCTTCCCGCTGGCTTGGCGGTTCTTCCTGAGCTTCGAGACGCCCGGCGGCGCCGATACGCTGCCGATTCAGGCGATGCCCAAGGTGAGCGAGTACCTGACGCTGGTGATGCGCCTCATGCTGGCGTTCGGCATCGCGTTCCAGCTGCCGGTGCTGCTGACGCTGCTCGCGCGGGTCGGCTTGATCACGGCACAGCAGCTCAGGGAGAAGCGACGCTACGCCATCGTCGGCGTCTTTGTGGTGGCGGCCATTCTCACGCCGCCCGACGTCTTCAGCATGATCTCGCTGGCGGTGCCGCTGCTCGCGCTCTACGAGCTCTCGATCGTGTCCTGCCGCTTCGTCGAGAAGCAACGGGCAGCGCAGGAGGCGGCCGAGGCCGCCGCCGCAGGCAACCCCAGTTAACGAGCGCCAGCTCCCGCGATGGACGCGGGATTGCCTAGCCTCTATAACCGGCGCGCCCGACTCCGAGCCGTAGCCAATGTTCGACCTCAAGTGGATCCGCGAAAACCCCGATGCCTTCGACAAAGGCCTCGCGCGGCGCGGGCTGCCGGCACAATCGCCGGAGCTCCTGCGCCTCGACAAGACGTGGCGGTCGACGCAGACCGAGGCTGAGCGCGTGCAGGCCGAGCGAAACCGCCTCTCGAAAGAGATCGGCGCCGCCAAGGCGAAGGGGCAGGACGTCGGCGAGATTTTAAAGGGCGTGGCCGCGAGCAAAGACCGGCAGGCTGCCCTTGAGGCCGAGGCCGCAGAGCGCTATCGCGAGGTCGAGGCGGCGCTCGCGGGCATCCCCAACATTCCCGCGGACGACGTGCCCGACGGGCACGACGCCGACGCCAACCGCGAGCTCCGCCGTCAGGGCACGCCGCCAAGCTTCGCCTTCACGCCGCGCGATCACGCGGAAGTGGGCGAAGGACTGGGCCTGATGGATTTCGCCCGCGCCGGCAAGCTCTCGGGCGCGCGCTTCGTCGTCCTGCGCGGACAGCTCGCGCGGCTCGAGCGCGCGATCGGGCAGTTCATGATCGAAACCCATACGCGGGAGTTCGGTTACACCGAGGTATCGCCGCCACTCTTGGTCCGCGACGACGCGGTCTACGGCACCGGCAGCCTGCCGAAATTTGCCGACGACCTGTTTCGTACCACCACGGGGTTGTGGCTCATCCCGACGGCGGAGGTGCCGCTCGCCAACCTGGTCGCCGAGGAGATCGTCGAGGAAGCTCGGCTCCCGATGCGCTTCACGGCGTGGACGCCGTGCTTCCGCTCCGAGGCGGGCGCCGCCGGCAAGGACACGCGCGGCATGATCCGCCAGCACCAGTTCTACAAGGTCGAGCTGGTCTCGATCGCGCATCCCGACCGCTCCGGCGAGGAGCACGAGCGCATGACCGCCTGCGCCGAAGAGATTCTGAAGCGTCTCGGTCTCGCCTATCGGGTGATGCTGCTCTGCTCCGGCGACATGGGTTTTGCCTCGCGCAAGACCTATGACATCGAGGTCTGGCTGCCCGGCCAGAATGCCTATCGCGAGATTTCTAGCTGCTCCAACTGCGGCGAGTTCCAGGCGCGGCGCATGAAGGCGCGATTCCGTCCCAAAGAAGGGAAGGGGACCCGCTTCGTGCACACCCTCAACGGCTCCGGCCTCGCGGTCGGTCGCACGCTCATCGCCGTGCTCGAGAACTATCAGCGGGGCAACGGCACCGTGGCAGTACCGGATGTGCTCAAGCCCTACATGGGCGGGCTCGAGGTGATCGGCGGCGATGCCTAACCGACCGATCGATCTCGGCCAAGGACGGATCCTTCTCACCAACGACGACGGCATCGAGGCGCGGGGCCTCAAGATCCTGCACCGGGTGGCGCGAGGCATCTGCCGCGACGTCTGGATCGTGGCGCCCGAGCTCGAGCAGAGCGGCGCCAGCCACTCGCTGACGCTGCATCGGCCCTTGCGCGTGCGCAAGCTCGGCTCGCGCCGCTTCGCGGTCGACGGCACGCCGACCGATTGCGTGCTGCTGGCCCTCAAGAACCTGATCCGCGACAAGCGGCCGACGCTGGTGATCTCCGGCATCAACGGCGGCGCCAATCTCGGCGACGACGTGACCTATTCGGGCACGGTGGCGGCGGCCATGGAGGCGACGCTCCTTGGCGTGCCCGCGATCGCACTCAGCATGACCTACCGGGACCGTGGAAAGATCCAGTGGGCGACGGCGGAGCGTCACGCTCCCGAGGTGATCCGCCGCCTGGTCGCGCAGCCCTGGCCCAAGAACACGCTGATCAACGTGAATTTCCCTGACCTGCCACCGACGGAGGTGAAGGGCATCGCGGTCGCGCGCCAGGGTCGGCACAAGATCGGCCGCCCGCCGATGGAGCGCACGGATCCGCGCGGGCGGCCTTACTACTGGATCGGCCCGTTGCGCGAGACCGCCGACGGCGCCGACGGAACCGACATCACGGAGGTCACGAAGGGCCGGATCACCGTGACGCCGATCCTGCTCGACCTCACGAATTCCGGCGCGCTCAAGGCGCTCCGCAAGGTGTTCGCATGAGCTCGGTGCTCGCGACCAAGAAAGTCCGGCTCATCATGGAACTCCGCGCCCTCGGCATCACCGACGCGCGGGTCCTGGGCGCGATCGAGCGCGTGCCGCGCGAGGCTTTTCTGCCGGAGACGTTTCACGATCGCGCCTACGAGAACGTCGCGCTGCCGGTGGGGCACG
>DATFRA010000396.1:0-23183 GCA_035263705.1 Allostellaceae bacterium | reverse complement strand
CGGCGAGGTGGTGCTGCACGGCACGGCCCAGAGCCTGCGCGACAACGAGATGATCCAGCAGGCCTATCTCGGCGAGATGAAGACGCAGCCGCAGTAGCGGCGGCGCCAGCCGTCGGCATTGCGCGAAAACGCTCGCTGCGCTCGCTTGCTCAGGATGAGGGGTTTCTCTGAGCCATTCTCAATCGTCCTCATCCTGAGCAGGCGAAGCGCGTCGAAGGACGCAGGCTGCGTGCGCAGTCCTCCATGCTCTCAGTGTCTCTGCGGTGATTAGAACGTATTGCCCGCGACGAATGGCGCAGCTACTACTGCACCTTCATCTCGCCGAGATAGGCCTGCTGGATCATTTCGTTGTCGCGCAGGCTCTGCGCCGAGCCGTGGAGCACCACCTCGCCGGTCTGCAGGACGTAGCCATATGAAGCGATCGAGAGCGCCATGTTGGCGTTCTGCTCCACCATGAAGATGGTCGTGCCCTGCTTGTTGATGGCCTGGATCAGGTCGAAGACCTGCTCGACGTAGAGCGGCGAGAGCCCCATGGAGGGCTCGTCCATGCATAGGAGGCTCGGCCGCGCCATCAGCGCGCGCGCCATCGCCACCATCTGCTGCTCGCCCCCCGAGAGCGTGCCCGCGGTCTGCGAAAGGCGCTCCTTGACGCGCGGGAAGAGCTCGAAGACGCGGTCCATGTCGGACTCGATCTCCGCCTTGTCCTCGCGACAGAAAGCGCCCATCTCGAGGTTCTCGCGCACGGTCATGCGCGGGAAAAGCCGCCGTGCCTCCGGCACCGGCGCGATGCCGCGCTTGACGCGCTCGGCCGTCGGCAGGTCGTTGATGGTCTCGCCGGCGTAGCTGACCGTGCCGTTCTTCGGCCTCACGATGCCGAAGATGGTCTTCATCGTGGTCGATTTGCCCGACGCGTTGCCGCCCAGGAGGCAGACGATCTCGCCCGTGCCGACGCGGTAGTTCACGCCCTTGAGGACGTGGAGCTCGCCGTAGTAGGTGTCGACGCCCTTGAACTCAAGAAGCGGCGGCCGCTCTAACGGCTGCCGTGGCTGTACGTCCGAGATAGGCACGGAGGACTTCCTCGTTGCGATGGACTTCTGCAGGGCTGCCCTCGGCGATCTTCTCGCCGTGGTCGAGCACGATCACCTTCTCGGCGATCTCGTTGACGACGTTGAGCTTGTGCTCGATCAGCAGGATGCTGATGCCGCGATCCCTGAGGCCGCGGATCTGATCGGTGAGCTCCAGGGTCTCGGTCGGGTTCATGCCGGCGGTGGGCTCGTCGAGCAGTAGCAGCACCGGCTCAGTGATGATGGCGCGGGCGATCTCGAGCCG
Organism: Allostellaceae bacterium; assembly: GCA_035263705.1. Classification (GTDB taxonomy): domain Bacteria; phylum Pseudomonadota; class Alphaproteobacteria; order ATCC43930; family CGMCC-115725; genus DASZHJ01. The sequence continues at coordinate 21,854 of DATFRA010000396.1, read as the reverse complement.
GCGGCGGTTGGCGTAGGAGAGCGTCTTCGCGAGATGCTCGCGCCGCGGCATCAAGCGGTTGCCGAAGATGCCGAGCACCTCCATGACGCGCTCGCGCGCTGCGGCTTCCTGGTGCCGGACGTGCGGCGTGCGCAGCACGGCGCCAAGCGCGCCGGTGTCGGTGCGCGTGTGCGTGCCCACTAACACGTTCTCCATCAGGGTCATGTTGGGGAAGAGCCGCAGGTTCTGGAAGGTGCGCGCGATGCCCTTCTCGACGATCAGGTGAGGGCCCTCTCCCGTGATGTCCTCGCCGGCGAGCGTGACACTGCCACCGTCGGGGCGGGTGAGGCCGGTCACGAGGTTGAAGAAGGTGGTCTTGCCGGAGCCGTTGGGACCGATCACCGCGACGATACTGCCCGGCATCACCGTGAGATCGAGACCCTTGACCGCCTGGATGCCGCCAAAGGCCTTGGAGAGGCCGCGAATCTCCAGCAACGGCCGCTTGGAATCCACCGTCTGGCTGTGGAGCGGCTTGAACTCGCCAACTTTGCTACCCCGCGACGGCACCGCCGTCTGCTGGGCATGGGTGAGCGCGGCCACCGCCATCCGCTCCGGGATGAGCCCTTGTCGTCGGTAAAGCATCATCAGCACGAGGATGATGCCAAAGATGAGCTCGATCGATTGTACGAGGTCGATCCGCTCGAGGAAGCCAATGCTCGTGAACCGCCCGAGCGCGTGCACCCACTCGGTCAGATCCTGCAGGAACCATGACTGCAGAAGCTGCAGGAGGAGCGCGCCCACCACCACGCCGGCGACGCTCCCGGTGCCGCCGAGCACGATCATCACCAGCAGCATCACCGAGACCGGGAAGGTGAACATCTCCGGTGTCGCGGTCTGCAGCTTGGCGACGTAGAAGGTGCCGGTCATGCCGGCGAATCCCGCGCCTACGGCGAAGGCGAGCAGCTTGAGCTTCGTGCGGTTGACGCCCATCGCCTCGGCGGCAATCTCGTCCTCGCGGATCGCGAGCCACGCGCGGCCGATACGGCTGTCCTTGAGCCTCGTGCTGACGAAGATCAGGAACACGACGAGCGCGACGCCGAGATAGTAGAACGGCAGGGATTTGACGCCGAAATTGTAGCCGAAGAGCTGCGGCGGCAGCGCGCCGTTGAGGCCCATGGCGCCGTTGGTGAGATAGGGCGTGTTGCGTGCGACGATGGGCACGATCTCGCCGAAGCCGAGCGTCACGATCGCGAGGTAATCGCCCTTGAGGCGTAGGGTCGGCGCGCCGAACGCGATGCCGAAGAACGCCGCCACCACCGCCGAGACCGGCAGCATCAGCCAGAACGACACCTGGAAGTGCACGTGGTCGATGGGCACGCCCTCGGTGTGCATGCGCGCGACGAAGCCGAGCCACTGGAATGGCTCCCAGAAGCTGCTCCATTCCGGCTGGATCTGATAGGAGGAGAAGATGCCGTAGGTGTAGGCGCCGATCGCGAAGAAGGCGGCATAGCCGAGGTCCAAGAGGCCCGCGAAGCCCACCACGATGTTGAGGCCGAGCGCGAGCGTCGCGAACGCCGTCGCGTTGGCGGCGGCGTCGAGGTCGCCCTCATTGCCGTCGATCAGCGGAAAGGCGCAGGCAAGGACGATCAGGACCAGGGCCACCCCGCGGCGCCACTGCTCGCTGCGGACCCGCTCCCAGAAGAGCGGCAGGAACCCGCGGGCGTGCTCGATGGGTGAGGTGCTCATGCTGCACCGCTCACGATTTGCTCGGCGCCATGCGCCCGAAAATGCCGGCGGGGCGGAACACCAGCACGAGGACCAGGATCGAGAAGATGATCACGTCGGTCCAGCGCACCTCGAGGAACTGGCCGCCCAACGATTCGATGAGGCCGATCAGGATGCCGCCCAGCATGGCGCCGGGGATGTTCCCGATCCCGCCCAGCACCGCTGCGGTGAAGGCCCTGAGGCCCGCGGTGTAGCCGATGATGAAGCTCGTGTAGTTGTAATAGAGGCCGAAGATCATGCCGGCGGCGCCCGCGAGCGCCGAGCCCAGGAAGAAGGCCGTCACGACCACCCGGTCGACGTCGACGCCCATCATGCGGGCAGCCTCCTGATCCTGCGCGGTCGCCTGCATGGCCTTACCCATCTTGGTGTAGCGCACGAAGTAGTGCAGGCCCAGCATCAATATGAACGACACCACCCAGAGCAGCACCTCGCGCAAGCGAAGGGTCGCATCGCCGATCTCCCAGCGGACGTTGGGCATCGGGTTCGCGTAGTTGAGCGTGTTGGCGCCGATGGTGAGGAGGATGATGTTGAAGAGGATGTAGGAGACGCCGATCGTGGTGATCATCGGCGCGGTGCCCGGGAAGCCGCGCATCGGCCGCAAGGCCACCCGCTCGATCGCGACCCCGAGGAAGCCGGTGACCAGCATCACGACCACCAGGCCGACCAGCAGCACCCCGAAAAGAGGGAGGCCATAGAGCACTTGGGATTGACCCGAGAACCCCATGGCCTCGAACACCCAGAGCGCGATGAACGAGCCCACCATGAACACGTTGAAGTGAGCGAAATTGATGAGCTCGATGATGCCGTAGACCATGGTGAACCCGAGCGCGAGAAGCGCGTACATCGCGCCCAGGCTCACCCCGTTGATGACCTGTTGGAGGAGGACGTCAAACAAACTCATTCAGATCGAGCCTCCCCCAACAGGCAGACGTACGAAACCCACCGCCTCAGGATTGCGGCGTCTCTGGAGCCACGCCGATATACGGAATCTGCGCGTCCATGTCGTCCGCCGGCTTGGCCTTGTTCTCTTTATACTGATAGACGCTCACCACCTTCTGCAGGATGTCGCCGTTGGCGTCGAACGACACCTCGCCTTGCAGGGTCTTGAGCTTGGTCTGCTGCAGGGCGTCGCGCACGTTGTCGTGGTTCGGCACGGCGCCGGTCGCGGCAACCCGCTTGATCGCATCCGCCATCACGAGGGCGGCGTCGTAGGACGTGATGGTGTAGTCGTCATAGGCCGCGCCGGGGAACTTTGCCTTGTACTTCTTAACCCAGTCCGCCGTGCTGGTTTCCTCGGTCACGTGCGGGGAGGCGTTGGTGCAGTACCAGCCCGCGATGGCGGGGAAGCCCACGCCCTTGAGGATGCTGGCGCCCTGCATGCCGTCGCCGCCCGCCTTGATCATGGTCGGGATGACGTCGTAGGCCTGCTTGGCCAGCTTGACGCCCGCTTGACCCACGCCGCCGTAGTAGAGGGCGTCGGGCTTCAGAGCCTTGATCTTGGTGAGAACCGTCGTGTAGTCGGCTTCCTTGGGATTGAGCTGATCGCGGCCCACTACCTTGATGCCGATCTTCGTCGCTTGAGCTTGGAACGAATCCGCGATGCCGACGCCATAGGCGCCGGAATCGTCGAGCACGTAGACCGTCTTGATCTTCAGCTTGTCGTGCATCCAGTTGGCCATGTTCGGGCCCTGGAAAGCGTCGGTCGTCACGGTGCGGAAGTAGATCGCCTTGCCCTTGGGCTTGTACTGCGCCGCCATGGCGGGATTGGTGATGTCGGGATTGGTCGAGCTCGGCGTGATCGTGGCGAGGTTGGCCTCGCTCAGGATCGGTGTCATCGCCTTGCCCTCGCCGCTCATCACGGGACCAATCGCGCCGACGACCGCCGAGTCACCGGCGAACTTCTTGGCGTTGGTCGCGGCTTGTGCCGGGTCGTACTGGCCCGCGGTCGCAGTACCGCTATCCAAGACCCAGTATTCGATCTTGTAGCCGCCGGCGCCGCCCGCGGCATTGATCTCGTCAAACGCCATCGTGGCCCCGTTCTTGATGTGAACGGCGTCCTCGGCGTCAGCGCCAGTGAGCGGCAGCGATATGCCCACTTTGACGGTCTTCTGGGCATGCGCCGCGGTGCCGAAGCCGAGGCCCGCGAGTGCCGCAACACCCAGTACCGCGGCAGTCTTCATGCCACCGCGCACAAACCTGTTCTGACTCATGACTTTAGACCTCCCGAGTAGTGTTCCTGCTCTCTGCCACCGCGCGGACGTTCAGGCCGGCCGCGCTGTTTCATTGCAAAAACTCTACCATCCGCCCTGCGCGGGCGGAAGGTGCCATAAGCGTTTTCGACGATTTCCAAAGGCGCCGGGAATTCCTCGCTGATTCGCCGCCGCGCGGGTCGGCGCACGTCGAACGACCTACCGCAGATCGGCCAACCGCCCGCGGACTCTGCCGGAAGGAGGGGCATCGACGACGACGCCCGCTCACGCGCGCCCCATCGCGCGGCGATCGCGCAGGATCTCGCGCGCGGAATTGTGACCGGGCACGGCGCCCACGCCGCCGCCCGGATGCGCGGAGGAGCCGCACTGATAGAGGCCGCGGATCGGGCTCCGGTAATCGGCGTAATGCGGCACCGGCCGTTTCCAGAACAGCTGCTCGGCCGAGAGCTCGCCGTGGAAGATGTGGCCCTGGGGCGAGCCGATGATCCGCTCGATGTCGGGCGGCGTCAGCACCTGCATGCCGATGATGCCGCCGGAGAAGCCGGGCGCGTACTCGTCGACCTTGCGCAGCACGTTCTTGGCGAAGGCGTCCTTCTCGGTCTCCCAGACCTTGTTCTTGAGCGTGTAGGGGGCGTGGCCGCCGAAGAGGTGCACCACGTGCTTCCCCGGCGGCGAGATGCTGTCGTCGACGAAGCTCGGCGTCACCGGCGTGATGAAGGGGTCCTTCGACCAGTCGCCGTGCTTCGCCTCCTCGTAGGCCCGCTCGAGGTAGTCGATATCGGGGCCGATGTGCGTGTAGGTCGGATAGGGGAAGCCGCATTGCCCGGCGTCGAAGGCCTTGTATTGCGGCAGGCGCTCGCAGGCGATGTTGATCTTGAAGGAGGTTGCGAAGGTGCGATAGCCGCGGATCTCCTGCACGAACTCCGCCGGCAGCGCGCTCTCGGGCAGAAGCTTCAGGAACGTGACCTTGCAGCTCGCGTTCGAGGCGACGATCGGCGCCTCGTATTTCGTGCCATCGGCGGTGGTGACGCCGGTGACCCGGCCGCCCGATGTCTCGATCGCGGCCACGTCGGCGTTGGTGCGGATCTTGAGGCCGTATTTCTCGCCGGCGCGCGCGATCGCCTTCGAGATCGAGCCCATGCCGCCCTTGACGAAGCCCCAGCCGCCCGCGCCGGCGTGCTCGCCCATGATGTGGTGCATGATGATGTAGGCGGAGCCCGGTGTCTTCGGCCCCATGAAGGAGCCGATGCCCGTGTAATAGGCCAGCACCGCCTTCACCACGTCACTCTCGAACCAGCGCGAGAGATAGTCGTCGGCGCTCATGGTGAGGAGGTCGATCAGGCGATAGAACTGGTCGCCGATCTTGCGGTACTTCCAGAAGAACTTGGCGTTGTCTCGGAACGAGCGCCAGTCGCGCCGGGTCGGATCGACCGGCGTCTCCAGCAGCATCTTGCGCACGATCCGGGCGGATCCCGTGATGTAGTGGTCGAAAGCCGGGTAGATCTCGGCGTCGTGTTTGGAGAACTGGGCGAAGCTCTTCTGCGATTTCTCGACGCTGTCGGAGAAGATGATGGAGCGGCCGTCCGGCAGCGGGCTCCACATGTCGGAGGCCGGCAGCACCTCGAAGCCGTGGCTCCGGAGGTCGAGGTCGGCGATCACCTTCAGGTGCAGGAGGCTCATCAGGTAGGAGAACACCGAGAAGGTGAAGCCCGGCACGATCTCCTGGGAGACCGCGGCCCCGCCGATTACCTCGCGCCGCTCCAGCACCAGTGTGTTGAGCCCGGCTTTGGCGAGATAGGCGCCACAGGTGAGGCCATTGTGCCCGCCGCCGATCACGATCGCGTCGTATTTTTCGGCCATTCGGTCCCCTCCACCGAGCCCCCGCCGCGGAAGCGCCCCGTTATAGGCGTGTCCTCCACGTCGACGCAACGGGCGCGCGCCCACTATGGTATGATTGCCGACAGGGGATATGAGCATCGAAGCATTGCACGGACCGGACGCCGGAGCCGTCATCCTGATGCGCTGGCAGCGGATGGGCGCGCCGACCTGGGGGGTCGCGACACTCGCCTATGGCGGGTGGATCTCACTCACGCTTGGCTATCACGCGCTGCCGTGGTGGGTCGTACTGCCGGCGGCCGGCTACGTCATGGCGCTCTATGGCTCACTCCAGCATGAGACGATCCACGGCCATCCCACGCGCTGGCCCCTGGTCAACGCGGCGCTCGCCTGGGCGCCGCTCTGGCTGTGGCTGCCCTATCCGATCTACCGCGACGAGCATCGCACGCACCACGACGACGAGATCCTGACGGACCCCGTCGCGGACCCGGAATCGAAATACGCGGCGCCCGCGGAGTGGCCGCGCCTCGGTCGGCTGCGGCGCGCGGCGTTGCGCTTCAACACGACCCTGCTCGGCCGGCTCACGCTCGGGCCGGCGCTCGCCATCACCGATTTCCTGCGGCGCGAGGCTCGCGCCGTGATCGCGGGCGAGCCCGGCCGGCGCCGGGTCTGGGCGCTGCACGCGCTGGCGCTGCTGCCGGTGGTCGCGTGGCTCTGGGTGTGCGCGATCCCGCTCTGGGCCTACGTGCTGTTCTTCGTCTATCCGGGTCTGTCGCTGACCCTGCTGCGCTCCTTCGCCGAGCACATCGCCTCGGCCGATCCTCAATCGCGCACGGTCACAGTCGAGGCGGGGTCGCTTTTCTCGCTCCTCTTCCTCAACAACAATCTGCACGCGCTCCACCATGCGCGTCCGGAGTTGCCGTGGTATGTGCTGCGGCGCCTCGCCCGCGAGCTCCCCCGTCCGGCGCTGCGCTACGGCGGTTACGGCGAGGTCGCGCGCCGCTTCCTGCTGCGCCCGGTCCACCCGCCCGTGCATCCGCTGGCCGGCTAGACCACGTCCCGCTCACACCTTGAAGCTGCTCGCCACCTCCGGCGGGAAGAGCTCTTCCGGCGTCAGCAGCCGGTGGCAGACACCCTGCTCGTGGGCGTATTGCAAGAAGGCCTCCAGCGTGACCCGGTTGCGCTCGATGCCGTAGGGCCAGCAGTCGCCGCCGAAGAGCGAGGCCGCGAAGCTCGCGCGCTCGTGGCTCCAGGGGATCGGGAAGCGCGACGCCGTCGCCTCGAAGGCGCGGGCGACGCTGCGGCGCTTGGCCGTCTCGAAGGCCGTGATCAGGTTCATGGCGGCCCAGGAATGCGCCTCGAGCACGCGGGTCTGGATCGCGATGCAATGCATGATCGGAAAGATCTGGGTCTCGCGCCAGTACGCGAGCTCGACCGGCATGAAGTCCTCGAAGAGCCGCCTCACCCGGGAATCGCCCGCCTCGAAGGCGGCGGGCGGGTGCGCGGTTAAGACCGCGTCGACCTCGCCCGCAAGCAGCATGCGATCGAGCGTCTTCTCCGCGGGCCGCTCGACCGTGACGCCCGCCGGCAGCTTCAGCGCGACCTTCTCGGTGCGGCCGGGTTCGTTGACGCCGGCTTGCACCCAGGCGATCTCTGCGAGGTCGAGCCCGTATTGATGCGCGAGCAGGCCGCGGCTGTAGATCGCGGCGGTCTGCGCCCATTCGGGAATGCCGACGCGACGGCCCCGGAGGTCGGCGGGCGCCTGCACCGGCCCGTCGCGCCGCACATAGATCGAGGAGTGCCGGAACATGCGCGAGGGAAACACGGGGATCGCCGTCAGCGACGTGTCGCCCTGCGAGCGCAGCGACACGTATTTCCCCATCGACATCTCCGACACGTCCCATTCGCGATGGAGGGTGAAGCGGTAGAAGATCTCCTCGATCGGCAGCACCAGTGCCCGCAGCTCGATCCCCTCGGGCTTGACCCGGCCCGAGACGAGGTCGCGCACGTGATCGTACTCGCTGATGGCGAGGGTGAGCGGCAGCTGCGGCATGCGAGTGCTCCGAGCGTTCTGTCGTGCGTCCTTCGACGCGCTCCCCTTCGGGTCGCTTGCTCAGGATGAGGGGAATTGAGTATTCGAGAAAAGAAAAAACCTCATCCTGAGCAGGCGAGCGAGCGAGCGCGTCGAAGGACGCAGGATGTTCGCTACTCCTGTCCCATCCGCTCGATCAGGCCTTCGAGGCGCGCGCGCATCTCGGCGGCGGGCAGGTGGTGACTGCCGCCGTGGCCGGCGAACACCCAGTCGAAGGGGTAGTCGAGGAGGCGCCGGAGCGAGCGCCGCTGGGTCGACCACGACCAGCAATAGGTGCGGAAGGCGTTGAGGTCGCGCTGCGGGAAACTCCAGGCGAGGGAATCGCCGGTGAAGAGGCAGTGGCGGTCCCAGAGATAGGCGACGCTGCCGCGGGTGTGTCCAGGTACGGGGATCGCCAGGAGATCGGGAGCGAGCGCCACGGGCTCGGTGCCCTCGAGGACGCGGTCGCCGTAGGGCGCGGCCTCGCGGTCGGCCTCGTGGATCGCGACCCGCGCCTTGAAATGCTCGGCATAGCGGTCGGCGTCGCCGACGTCGTCCTGATGGCTGAGCAGGATATCGGTGAGCCCGCCCCACTCCTCGAGCTGCCGCACCACCGGCTTCGCCCAGCGCGGCGAGTCCACCATGACGTTGCCGGCCTTGCGGCGAATCAGGAAGGAGTGGGCGCCGTAGGCGTGCTCCGCGTTGTAGCCGAGCCGATAGACGCCCGCGGTCATCGGCTCGGGAAAGACGTCCCTCGGCTGCGCGAGCGGGTGCTCGGTGCGGACGGAGCCCGTGGGGCAGAGCAGTCGCGCGCGCCAAGCCATCATCAATTCCTCGGGCGTGCGTGGCTGGCGCGCGAACACCGACTGACCGCCGCGCTCGACGATGAGACCGGGCGCCACCGTGCGCGCCGCCGAGCAATCCATGCAGTGCGTGTCGACGTACCACTCGCCGGGCGCGTTCTCAGAGTGCCGCTCGGTCGTCATTGCATGCCTCCCGTGCCGCGACCACATGCAGATAGGCACCGCGAGCCGCGCTTTCAAACCCGCGCGGTGATAGGATTCAGGACACGTCTCCGGGAGCGAGCGATGATCGATCACGTGTCGCTGGCGGTGCGCGACCTCGCTGCGAGCGCCTCGGCCTATGACAAATTCCTGTCGCCGCTCGGGATGAGGCGCGTGGCGGAGCGCGCGGGGAGCGTGGGATTCGGAAAGACCTATCCGGAGCTCTGGTTGAACGCGCGGCCCGCGGGATCGCCGATGCCGGCGGACACGGGCCATCACACCTGCGTGCGCGCACCCGACGAGGCCGCGGTCGAGGCCTTCCACCGGATCGCGCTCCAGCAGGGCTGCACCGATGTCGGCGCGCCCGGCCCGCGCCAGGGCGCGATGACGAACTATTACGGCGCCTTCATCCAGGATAGAGACGGCAACAAGCTCGAGGCCGCGACGTTTCCGCGTCCTTCGACTCGCGCTGCTACGCAGCGCGGCTCAGGATGAGGGGCAGCGAGTTGGCTGCGCTCGCCTCCGCCTCTAGTCGAACTCCTCGCTCCAGGCGCGGCGGACGCCGGCCTCGTTCATCTCGCTGAAGGCGCGGGCGAGGGAACCCTCGAGGTCGATGGCGCGGCAGGCGTCCTCGATCACCACGACGTCGAAGCCCTGGCGCCGCGCGTCGAGCGCGGAGTAGTGGACGCAATAGTCGGTGGCGAGGCCCGCAAGAAAGACGCGCCGGAATTGGCGCTCGCGCAAATAGCCGGCGAGCCCGGTGGGCGTGCGCTTGTCGTTCTCGAAAAAGGCGGAATAGGAGTCGATCTCCGGGCGGAAGCCCTTGCGCACGACGAGCTCGATACGTCGGAGGTCGAGATCGCGGTGGAGCTCCGCGCCCCTGGTGCCTTGCACGCAGTGGTCGGGCCAGAGCGTTTGCCCGCCGTAGAACACGTCGATGCGCTCGAAAGGTTTCTTGCCCGCGTGGCTGCTCGCGAAGGAGAGATGGCCCGGCGGATGCCAGTCCTGGGTCGCGATCACGTGGGCGAAATGCTCGGCGATGCGGTTCGCCACCGGGATGACCGCCTCGCCCTGCGGCACCGCGAGCGCGCCGCTCGAGCAGAAATCGTTCTGGGCGTCGACGACGATGAGGACGTCATGCCGGGACAGGTGCATGGCCATGGACGTGGGCGCCTTCTGCTCCCTACTGCGCGGCGGCGGGCCGATCCTCCGCCATGAGCTTGCGCAGATCGTCCTCGCCCAACGTCTCTTTTTCCAGGAGCAATCGTGCGCCACGCTCGAGGATCGCGCGCCGGCTCTTGAGGATCGCCAACGTGCGGTTGTAGGCGGCGTCCACCAGCGCCTTCACGGCCTGGTCGATCTCGCGCGCGGTGGTCTCGCTGTAGGTGCGCTCGTGCCAGCCCGCGGGCGCGGGGCCGCCGAGGAAGGTGCCGTTCTCGGCCTCGTAGGTGACGTTGCCGAGTCCCTCCATCATGCCGTAGCGCGTCACCATGCTGCGCGCGATGTTGGTGACCTTCTGGATGTCGTCGGCGGCGCCGGTGGAGATCTCGCCGAAGATCAGCTGCTCCGCGGCGCGGCCGCCCAGCAGCACAGACATCTTGTTCTCCAGCTCGGGCCGGGTCATCAGGAAGCGGTCCTCGGTCGGCCGCTGGATCGTGTAGCCGAGCGAGCCGATGCCGCGCGGGATGATCGACACCTTGTGCACGGCGTCGCTGCCCGGGAGCGACAGCGCCACCAGCGTGTGGCCCATCTCGTGGTGGGCCACCACCTCGCGCTCGTGCGGTACCAGGAGGCGGTTCTTCTTCTCGAGTCCGGCGACGATGCGCTCCACCGCCGCGGTGAAATCCTCGAGCGTCACGGACTCGGCGCTCCGGCGCGTCGCGATCAGCGCGGCCTCGTTGACGAGATTCGCGAGGTCGGCGCCGGTGAAGCCCGGCGTCAGCGCCGCGAGCTTCTCGGGATCGACGTCACTCGAGAGCTTCGCCTTCTTGAGGTGCACCTTGAGGATCTGGATGCGGCCGATCTTGTCGGGCCGATCGACCAGCACCTGGCGGTCGAAGCGGCCCGCGCGCAGCAGCGCGGGGTCCAGGATCTCCGGCCGGTTGGTGGCGGCGATCAGCACCAGGCCCGACTTGGCGTCGAAGCCGTCGAGCTCGACCAGGAGCTGGTTCAGAGTCTGCTCCTTCTCGTCGTGGCCGCCGCCCATGGGATAGGCGCCGCGGGCGCGGCCGAGCGCGTCGAGCTCGTCGATGAAGATGATGGCGGGCGCTTGCTTTCTCGCCTGCTCGAAGAGATCGCGCACGCGCGCCGCGCCCACGCCCACGAACATCTCCACGAACTCCGAGCCGCTGATCGAGAAGAACGGCACGCCCGCCTCGCCGGCGACCGCGCGCGCGAGCAGCGTCTTGCCGGTGCCGGGCGGCCCCACCAGGAGAATGCCCTTGGGCACGCGGCCGCCGAGCCGGCCGTAGCGCTCGGGGTCCTTGAGGAAGCCGATGACCTCCTTCAGCTCCTCCTTCGCCTCGTCGACGCCGGCCACGTCCTCGAAGGTGGTCTTGGTGTCGGTCTCGACGTAGATCTTGGCCTTGCTGCGGCCGATCGACATGAGCCCGCCGCCCCCGCCCAGACGGTCCGCGAACCGTCGGAACACGAAGAACCACACGCCGACGAAGATCACCGTCGGCAGGACCCAGGACAGGACCTCGCTGAGGAAGGTGCTCTGCACCTCTCCCGCGAATTTCACGTGATACTTGTCGAGATCGGCCGCGAGATCGGTCGGCACCCGCGTGGCGATGAAGAGCGTCTGGCCCTTGGCGTTGGGCTCCTTGAGCGTGCCCTGGACGTATTTGTCGCTGACGCGGACCTCGGCGACCTTGCCCTGCTGCAAGTCTTGTTGGAACTGGCTGTAGGGAATCACGTCGACCTTCTGGCTCTCGCTCCAGAGCTGCTGGATCACCAGCACCGCGAACATCGCCGCGATGAAGTACCAGGCGTGGTATTGGGCCTTTTTATCCATGGGTCGCCTCTCAGGCACGCTTGGGCGGCAAGCGCTTTGCTTGAGACATAGGCTCAGGGCGCCGGGGCCGCAACCACGGGGCTAGATCTTGGCCGGCGGCCCGTACCGCAAGACCTGCACTTTCTCCAACGTCACCAAGCCGCTGCCGATCATGGCATCGAGCACCGGCAGGAAGGCGTTGATCTTCTCCTCGCTGTCGACGATCTCCACCACCATCGGCAGGTCCTGGGAGAGCCGCAGCACCTTGGTCGTGTGGATGCGGCTCGAATGGCCGTAGCCCAAGGGGCCGCGCAAAACCGTGGCGCCAGCGAGGTGATGCTCGCGCGCCTTCATGACGATCGCCTCGTAGAGCGGCTGATGCTGGTGCCGCTCGTCCTGACCCACGAAGATCCGCAACAGCACGGCGTTCTGGGGCAGCTGCATGGGTCAGGCTCCCTTCATTCCGTTGAGCATGAGCGCGGCGACGTGGCCGAGCCACACCGCCAGCAGGCAGAGCACCACGGAGAAGACGATGTTGGCACTCGCCCAGAGCCACTCGCCGTCCTGCGCGAGGGTCAACGTCTGCAGGCTGAACGAGGAGAAGGTGGTATAGCCGCCGCAGATGCCGATCATCACGAACTGCCGCGCCGTGCTGCCGACCAGGAGCCGCCCGTCGGGTCCGGTCAGCGTGCCGAAGAACCCGATCACGAAGGATCCCGATACGTTGACGATGATGGTGCCCCAGGGAAACGTCTCACCGATCCGCTCGGCGACGAAGCCCGAGAGCCAATACCGCCCCACGCCGCCCAGCGCGCTACCGACCGCGATCCAGAGATAGATGAGCAAGCGAGCCTCGGCGCGTTTGGACGAAAAGTCGCGCCATCCTTGTGAAATGTCCGAAGCGCGTCAATCGGGCGTCTCAGACGAGCCCGGCGAGCATCGCGTCGAAGCGGGCAAAGAACACCGCCTCGCCGAACCGGCGCGCCATGGCGCGCGCGGCGCGCCCGAGCTGCATACCCATCTCGGGGCTCGTCAGCAGCGCAGAGATCGAATAGGCGAGCGCGCCCACGTCGCCCACGGGCACGAGCAAGCAATTCTGCCGGTGCCGCCAGATACCCCGGTAGGGCGGGAAGTCCGTGAGCACCAGTGGCTTGCCGAGCAGCGCGGCTTCCAGGATCGAGATCGGCTGAGATTCGACCTGCGAGGGCAGGCAGAACAGGTCCGCCGAGCGCAGCCACGCGAGCGCCTCCGCATTCGCCATCTCGCCCAGGATCTTGAAGGTATCGGGTGCCGCCGCGGCGATCGCGCGCTCCTCGTCGCCAAGGTGATAATACTTGCCGACGATCACGCACTCGATGTCATCGCGCTTCAGCGCGTGGACGGCGCGTATCAGGTCGCCGTGCCGCTTGCGCGCGTCGATGCTCCCGATCGACACGATTCTGAGCGCCCGGGTCTTGGGCACGCTCGGTCCCGTCGAGTCGACCGCCACGGCGGATGGGATGACGAACAGCTTGGTCGGATCCTGCATGAAGACGAAGGACCGGTAGATGACGTCTCGCTGGAACTCGGTCTGGAACACGATCGCCGTGGCGTCGCGGAATGCGAGCACGTCAGCCGGGCGCTTGAGGATGTAGTCGATGCCGTTCTCCCCCTCGTGGATCCACCAGATGGTGGGCTTGAATTTGGCGGCCGCGGGCACGATCGGCGCCGAGAAGATCGTGTTGCAGATGACGACGTCGTAGGCGGTGAACTCGGTCGTGATCAGATGGTTGAATCCATGGGACTCGTACTCCTGTCGAAGTGGACCGTCGTGGGACGCCATTGCCATCACGTCGCAGTGATGGCCGGCCTCCTGTAGATGCAGGGCGAGCCTGAGCATCATCCGGCTGGCGCCGCTGATCGTGTATTCGTGATTGATCAGGAGCAGCCGCACGACAGCCTCATGCTCCGGACGCGGGTAGAGAACAGGTGTCCATCGAACTTGCTAAGAGAAGTCGCCGCCGAACGCAACCGCCCGCGTCCTGGCCCGGCCCTGCGGGGTGCGCGCCCGCTTCCACCCGGCGACCGCGTCCTGTATAAAGGGGAGGTTCTGCAACCATTGAAAGGAGGTGATCCAGTGTCTCATTGTCTCACGCCGCGGTCGTTAGGGGCTCGGGCCTGGATCCTCGCCACTGTCGAGGTCCACGCCGCCTGACCTGACGTTTCTCCGGTCAGAAGCCGGAACGCGGTCCGACAATGGAAGGGCTGCTCCTCGAGAGCGGCCCTTCTTGTTTTCCCATTCGTCCTTACGCCAGCCGGCTAGTGTCTCCGTTTGAAATTGACCTGAACCGGAGCACTATCCCAGCGCCGAAGTTTTGAACGGACCAAACCGTTATGGACCGGCGCCGTCCACTGGACATTACAATCATCGCATCGCTCATGATTGCCTTTGGATTGGCGGAGATTATTACCGGCTTCACCCACAGTTTCTTAGGCCTTCATACCGCACAGGGGGCGGCCTCTGCTTATATTGTTACAATTATCGGTGCTCTCTATGCTGCGGCCGGCTTTCTTATTCTCACCATGACCCGGCATAGAGCGATATTGGCCATCGCGCTTCTTGTCGTCGTCGTTGCCGGGCGCATTGCTATGGTCATGAGCGGCCTCTATCCCGTGGGAACCTTCAAACAAACCGCAGCCATCGTGCTAGGAACATCGATTGCGGCTGGTTTCGCGATTTACATCGGCATTAGAAGGTCAGCCTTCCGATAAGCCGGCCGAGTGTAACACCAGCACCCAGTCCAATTTCAAAATGAGACACTCCGCCTGCCGCGCGGGTTTGCCGTCAGCGCCCCGCATGGTGCATCATCCTCGCGAAACCGAGCCCCGGAGGAAGCCCATGCCGAAGATCAGGCACATCGCGCTCGCCACCAACGACCCCGTCAAGACCGCCGCCTTCTACAAGGAGGCCTTCGGCTTCAAGGAAGTGGGCCGCACCGGCAGCCCCGAGAATTCCAAGGGGCTCGCCTGGGGCTTCTACCTGAGCGACGGCACGCTCAACCTCGCGATCCTCAAGTTCCGGAATGTCGACCAGCTCGGCAAAGGGCTCGACTATGTGGGCGTGCATCACTTCGGCATCCTGGTGGACGACATCGAAGCCTATGAGAAGAAGCTCGCCGAGATGGGTGCCCCCTGCTTCATGAAGGCGGACCCGAGCACCGCCAACTCCTACTTCGAGACCAAGTTCCGCGGACCCGACGGCGTGGTGTTCGATCTCGCCGACCATCCCTGGGTGGGTGCCGCGCCCGTTGATGTCGCCGAGGTAACGGTGCGGGAGCGCAAGGCCAAGGTGACCGAGCCCGCGAAATAGTCGGGGCGGCGAGGCGCCGATGGCGCGCGTCGTCGGCATCGACCATCTGGTGATCCGCGTCTCCGACTTCGCGCGGTCGAAGCGCTTCTACAACGACGTCCTGGGCTTCCTCGGGTTCAAGCTCAAGTACGACTACGGCGACGCCGCCGGCTGGAGCAACGGCAAGACGCTGTTCTGGATCGGGACGGCCGACCGCGAGGGCAAGCGGCACAAGCACCGCATCGGCAACATCGGCTTCCACCACTACGCCTTCGAATTGGCCAAGCGCCAGGACGTGTTCGACCTCGAGGCGTTCCTGAAGAAAAAGAAGATCACCATCGTCGACCCCGCGGCCGAATACTACGCGGGCGGTTATTACGCGGTCTTCTTCCTCGACCCCGACGGTCTCAAGCTCGAGGGCATGCACTATCCGACCCGGCCGAAGCGGAAGAAGAAAAAGAGCTGAGGGGTGACGCTCGCGCGTCAGAGCCCGTTGAGGGCGCGGTCGTAGTAGGAGAGATCCAGGTATTTCTCGGGCGGCTGGGGCTCGCCGCCTTCCATCTCGGCGCGGAGCTTGAGGGTGTTTCGGAAGGCGTCGAGGTCGAGCCTGGCGTCGACCGCGAGGCCTTGGCCGGGCGCGAAGGCGCGCTCGATCGCCGCGGCGGCGAGGTCCTCCTCGATCTTGAGATGCCGCGCCAGGATGCTGGCGGCGGCGGCACGGCTGGCCGGCTCGCGCGCCCAGCGCAGCCCCTCGATCGTCGCCCGCAGGTATTTGACGAGCGTCTCGGCGTGGGCTTCGGCCCAGTCGCGCCGCACCCAGATGCCGGTGCCCTGATAGGGCCCGAGTACCTCGACCGCCCTGCCGAGGCTGTGGAAACCCGCCTGCTCCGCAAGAATGCTCCACGGCGGGAACAGCATGGTCGCGGCGCTGACGCTGTCTTCCTTGAGGCCCGCCAGGCGCTGCGGCGTGCCCCCCTTGGGAACGACCGTGTACTCGCCGCGCTTCACGCCGTTGAGCTCCAACATCTTGTAGAGCTGGAAGGCGTAGGCGGTATTGGGCGCATCGACCAGCACGGTCCTGCCGCGAAGATCCTCGTACGCATGGACCTCCGGCCGAACGATGAGGTCCGTCATGCCGTCGTCGCCCCCGGCGACGATCACCACATCGGCCTTGGCGGCGTCGACCATGTAGACGGCGTTGTCGACGCCAGAGGAGGCGATATCAACGCTGCCGTTCGCGATGCCGTCGCGCAGCCCCTGGGAGCTCGGCGTGAGGCTGACCTCGACCGCGAGTCCGCGCTTCGCATAGAGCCCCTGGTCCAGCGCCGAGAACACGGCGAGATCCTGCGGCCCCGAGAACATGCTGACGCGGAGCGGCGCCGTGTCGGCATGCACCGGCGAGGCGAGGCTGACCGCCGCATAGAGCGACAGGAGCGCAATCACAAGAAGGCTCGAACGTCGTCCCACGGCTTGTGACCCTTCCGTCGGCCGATCGAGACGACCGGCATCATGGGCATCGAGCCCGCGCCCCATGCCTCACGCAGGCGTACGTGGCTGCGTCTCAATCCTTGAATATATGGATCGGGCGCGTGCCACAGTTCGTGAGGTTGATCTGGCAACCACGACCGACACGGCGCAAGTAGCCCTTGTGCTTCTTGAGCTTGCGCACTTCCTTGGTCGTCTGCCTCCTGCCCCGGATCGTCCGGGTGATCTCGAGACAGATTTTGCCGTCCACGAGCGGGACGACGATATAGTCGCGTTTCTCGGGGTGCGGTCCCGTGCTGGCGCCGGGCGCGAGCGAGATAACGCGAACGCTCCTGGATTTGTCGCGGTAGGCATGCTTGACCCTGAACTTGCCACGTCCGCTCTTTGCTGCCATTGACCCCTCCGTTTGCGTTCTGTTGAGGCGCACTCCATTACTTGTGGAACGCTGGTCGCGCACAATCAACGGGTGAAACAGACAATACCGGCATTATTTCGGCCGGTACAGACGGCAGGGCACCTCCTTTTGCTGGGGTGCGATGCAATAAGAGCCGGTCGAGGCTGCGATAGGGGACTGAGATTTCCATGCTGTGGCCGTCTTGCGCGACCGAGAACCCCGCAGCGGTCGCAGAACATGGCGCCGAGTGAGACTGTCGGCGCCGCACTTGGGGCAAGGTGGCGCCGCTGACGTCACGACGTTATCTCCACTTCCACCGCGCGACATGCACGCCGCTCATCACGGCCCGAGCAGGGCGTGGACGGCGCCTCAATCCTTGAGGATATGGACCGTGCCCTTGCCGCGGTTGGTGAGGTTGATGTGGGAGCCCTTGCCGACCTTGCGGTGGTAGCCCTGATGCTTCTTGAGCTTCCGGATCTCCTCGGTGCGCACCTCTTTGCCCCGGACCGTGCGGACGATCTCCAGATGGATCGTGCCGTCCGTGAGTGGAACGACGACATAGTCCTTCTTCTCGGGGTGCCGGCCGGTGCTGGCACCGGCGGCGAGCGAGATAACGCGAACCGCTCTGGATTTATCCCGGTAGGCGTGTTTGACCCTGAACTTGCCCCGCCCGCTCTTCGCTGCCATCGACCCCCTCCGCTTGCTTTTGCCGTTGAGGCATACCCCGTTACTTGACGGACGCGCGTCGCACACAATCAACGGGTGAAGCGAACAATACCGGCAATAATCCGCCCGGTACAGCGGCAGGACGCTTCCCTTTGCCGGGGTGCAATGCAATAAGGGCCGGTCGGGGCTGCGATAGGGGACTGAGATTTCCATGCTCTGCCCGTCTTGCTCGACCGAGAACCCCGAGCACGCCGGCTTTTGCGCCAAGTGCGGCACGCGCCTGACGGTTGCGTGCGCGCGCTGTGGCACGAGCAATGCCCCGACCGCGCGCTTCTGCACCGGTTGCGGCAGCCGGCTCGAGACGCCGGCAGCGGCCGTGGCCGAGGAGGGTCCACGATCGACGCCGCCGCTCCCGCCGGAAGGGGAGCGCAAGGAAGTCTCTGTGCTCTTCGCGGACATCTCGGGCTCGCTCGCGCTCATCGTCGACCGCGACCCCGAGGCCGCCGACGCCATCCTGTCGGAGATCATGGAGCGCATGCGGGACGCCGTGAACCGCTATGGCGGCACCGTCAACAAGATGCGCGGCGACGGCATCATGGCGCTGTTCGGCGCGCCGCGCGCGCAGGAGGACCACGCCGCGCGCGCCTGCTGTGCCGCCGTGGCGATCCGGAACCTGACCCAGGAGAAAGAGATCAAGGACGCGCCCGACGTCGCCGTGAAGATCCGCATCGGGATCAACTCGGGCGAGGCCGTGGTGCGCCAGATGCGCACCGACATCTCCGTCGACTACGACGCCGTCGGCGACGTGGTGCACCTCGCCTCGCGCATGGAGCAAACCGCCGAGCCCGGCACGATCCGCATCACCGGCGACACCCTGCGCCTAGCGGAGGGCGTGGTGGAGACCCGCCCGCTCGGCGCGCAACCCATCAAGGGCATCACCCGGCCGATCGAGGTCTACGAGCTCACCGGCATCGCGGCGGCACCCCTGGTAGGCCGCCCGCCGAGCCGCCTCGGCCTCACGCCCTTCACGAACCGCAAGACCGAGATGGCGATGCTGCACCAGGCGTTGGCGGAGGCGGCTCTGGCCCGCGGCCAGCTCGTCGCGGTCGCCGGCGCCGCCGGATTCGGCAAATCCCGGCTGGTCACGGAATTCCTGCATTCCCCGCGCGTCCGGGGCTGGGCCACGCTGCGGGCCGCATCCCGCTCCTACGACAGCCTGACGAATTACCTGCCGTTCGTCCGCATTTTCCAGAAGCTGCTGTCGATCGGACCCAACGAGACCCCGGAGGCGATCGGCACCAAGGTCCGCGATCGTTTGACCGAGCTCGGCGCGGACATCGATCGGGTTTATCCGGCGCTCCTCTATCTGCTGGGGGCGGGGTCGGATGACCGGACCTGGCGGGCGCTCGAGCCGCCGGCGCGCCGGCAACGGCTGATCGACGCCATTCGCACCGTGTTGCTCCTGCTGTGCCGCGCGCAGCCGCTCATTCTCGTCATCGAGGACTTGCACTGGATCGACACCGAGACCCAGAGCGCGCTCGAGCACATCGTCGACAACCTGGCGCGGGTGCCGATCCTCTGCATCCTGACCTACCGGCCGGAGTACCGCGACGAATGGAGCGGGAAATCCTACTATCATCATATCCGGCTCGGTGCGCTCCGCGAGGAGGACGCGTCCCAGCTTTTGCAATCGCTCATCGGCACGGATGCGCAGGTCGATCGCCTGAAGCGGATGCTGCTCGACCGCACCGAGGCGAATCCGTTCTTCCTGGAGGAGCAGGTCTACTCGCTGGTCGACGATCGCACGCTGGTGGGCGAGCGCGGCGCTTATCAAGTGACGGGCACGGTCGATCTCTTGCGCATCCCCGGGACCGTGCGCGCGGTGCTCTCCGCCCGGATCGATCGCCTGCCGCCCCGGGACAAACGCATCCTGCAATCCGCCGCGGTGATCGGCGAGACCGCGAAGCTGCCGATCCTGGCCATGGTGGAAGACCTGTCCGAGCGCGAGCTGCACGATGCGATCGCGACGCTCCGCAGAGCGGAGCTTCTCTACGAGACCCAGTACTTTCCCGAGGTCGAGTACAGCTTCCGGCATGCGCTCACCCACGACGTGGCCTATGGCAGCATGCTGCGCGAGCCGCGGCGTGCAATCCACGCCAAGGTAGTCTGGGCGATCGAGACGCATTTCGGCGAGCGGGCGGCCGACTACGCCGAGCGGCTCGTGCACCACGCGCGCGAAGGCCGGGTCTGGGACAAGGTCGTGCACTATGGGCGGATCGCCGGCGCCAAGGCCGCCTGGCGCTCCTCCAACCGCGAGGCCGTGAATTTCCTCGAGCAGGCGCTCGAGGGGCTGCAGCATCTGGCGCGGGACGCGGGTAATCGCGCGCTCGCCATCGACATCCGCTTCGACCTGCGCAATCCGAGCTTCCAGCTCGGCAATCTGGACGCCGCAACCCGGCACCTGAGTGACGCCCGCAACCTTGCCGAGGAACTCGGCGACCGGGCGCGCCTCGCCCGGGCCCTCATGTACCTGAGCCACGTCAACTGGCTGATGGGCGACCAGGAGACGGCCTTTGGAACGGGACAAAAGGCCGCGGAGATCGCGGCGGCGCACGGCGACGCCGAGCGGCGGGTGCGAACGCAGTTTCACATCGGCCTCACCCACCTCGCCCGCTGCGACTTTCGACCGGCGATCGAGATCATGCGCGAGACGGTCGTCTCCTGCCGGAGCGCCGCGCTCTCCGGACCGCTCGGGCCGCTGCTCAGCATGGCGCTCGGCTATCTCGTGCGCGCCCTTGCGGAGCTCGGCGAGTTCCGCGAGGCGATCGAACTTGCCGCCGAGGGCATTCGGATTTCCGAAGCCGAGCGTCGGCCGTTCTCGACCATCATCGCTTATGTGAGCGCCGGCTACGCCTATGACCGGAAGGCGGCTTACGCCGAGGCGATCCCCCTCCTCGAGCGCGGTCTCGAGCTCACGCGCTCGACCGAGGAGCGCCTGATGACTCCGATCGCCGCCGGATTCCTGGGCGCGGCCTATGCAAGCAGCGGGCGGGCGGCCGAGGCGATCGTGCTGCTCCGGGATGCGATCGACGACGCCGCGGCGATGAAGCTCATGGTGAACCAGCCCGCGCGGCTCGCCGCCTTGGGCCGCGCCCAGATGGAGCTGGGCGACCACGCCGCAGCACTCGATTGCGCCACGCGCGCCGAGGACCTGGCGGTCAAGCAAGGCGAGCCGGGACCGCAAGCGCACGCGCTCTTGCTCATGGGCGAGATCGCGGCACGCTCCGGCGCCGGGGGTGGCACGCAGGCTGCCGACCCTATCGAGCGCGCCTTGCGCCTCGCCAAGACGCTGGGCATGCGTCCGTTGGCGGCGCACTGCCATAGAGCGCTGGGGCGGCTCTCGATGCGCGCGGACGCGCTGAAGATGGCGGAGAAGCTCTACGCGGAGCTAGGCATGACACCGGCGGATTGAGAAGGGCGAGGCTGCGGTTGAGGAACCGGAGATCTCCGGCACCTTAGGGGCGTCCTCGAGCGTTCGGCATTGCGCGCTTGCGCGCGATCCGCCGCCGGACCGATACTCCGAAACTCATCGGGTGCACTTAGGGAGCGATTGGTTTTGCGCGGTCATCACGACATGGGAGGGCTGCCGGCGGGACCCGTCGAGCCGAGTGAGCACGACTACGCGCATTGGGAGAAGCGCGTCGACGCGCTGATGGTGCTGCTCTCCGCACCCGAGCGCCGGCTGCTGCGCGTCGACGAGCTGCGCCGGAACATCGAGAGCCTGAGGCCCGACGCCTACGACGCCATGAGCTATTACGAGCGCTGGATCGCCGCGATCACCCGCGTGCTGCTGGAGCGCGGCGTGATCACCTCCGACGAGCTCGGCCGCAGGATCGAGGCCGTGAAGGCGCGCGAGGTCAAGGCGTGAGCGCGCCCGACGCGGTCGCTCCGCAGTTCCAGGCGGGCGATGCCGTGCGCGTGCGGTTCGCCGATCCCCCCGGCCACATCCGCACGCCCTGGTACATCCGCGGGCAGACCGGCGTGATCGAGCGGCTCTGCGGCACTTACGGCAACCCCGAAGAGCTCGCCTTCAATCGGCCG